>JAFCZJ010000100.1 GCA_019314375.1 Deltaproteobacteria bacterium
TTCGACAACGACGGGCAGGGATACGGCATCAAGGACTACTACAAGGGCGAGTTCGACTTGGCTTTCACCTTTCCCTTTTACTGGTTGGCTGGCGGCATGTTCAAAAACGGCGAGTCGGTGGGCGGCATAGACTGGCTCATGCAGGCCATTTCCGAGCGCTTCGCCTCCGACGCGGTTATGTGTTTCTTTATCGAGAACCATGACGTGCCCTGGTACTCGACGATATACGAGGAATGGGACCGTAGCGAAGACAAGCTGGTGGCGGCGAATACCCTCATGCAGACTTTGCCCAACAGCCCCCAATTGCTTTACGGGCAGGAGCTGGGTTCAAGCACCTGGCGCGGCATGATGCCCTGGGCCAAGGACACGGAAGGCAATACTCTGAAGCAGGCCTATCGCGAGCTCATGTTGTTGCGTCGGGATCACGAGGCGCTCAGGCGCGGCGAATATGTGCGCCTGCCTCTGTTGGGTGGGGCGGATCAAGATGTCTTTGCGTTTGCTCGTGTCGGCACGGAAGAAACCCTGGTGGTGATCATCAACGTGCGCGCTTGGCAGGCGCTCGACGTGGGTGTGGACCTGTCACCCTTGGGCGGCACGCCCTCAGGCATTCAAGATTTGTTGGGATCGGGAGATTGGAACACAGCTGGCGCCTCGCTGGAGTCGCGGGTCTTACAACCATACGAACGTTGGATCGGCGTCTTGCAAGGGGGTTGAAGTGGCCGCGGGCAAGGGGCGAATCGGCACCCGGCGCAAGGCCATCGAGGGTCTGGGCATTGGTCTGGCTTCCGCCGTGTTGGTGTTGGGCCTTTGGGCCTTGGGTGCCTTCGAGCCCCTGGACTTGATGGCCATCGACGCCATGCAGCGTGCCCATGTCGTTCAGGGACAGGCCGATCCGGATATCGTGCTGCTGGCCATCGACGATTCCAGTCTTGCGTATTTTAAAGAAAAGCTGGCTCTTTCTTATCCCTGGCCTCGGGATGCCTACGCTCACATTCTGCGTTTCTTGGATAAGGCGGGCGTTCGAGGTGTTTTCTTCGATTTGCAGATGCGGGATCCTTCCGATGACCGGGAGGAGGTCTATGGCGACGAAGCGGATATGGAGTTCGTGGAGATGGTGGAGCGCATGGACCGGGTGGTCTTGGGTGCAACCCTGCGTCCCCCGGAGCCGGGGGGCAGCCTGAAGAGTGAGGTCGTTCGGCAAGCGATGGCACTGGATTTGGATTTGTCCGATAGACCCTTGGCCGAGTTCGCCCAGGTGGGCGTGCTGGCGCCGCGGATCGCCGCGGCCCGTGCTCGTTTTGGGTTCGTTAACGCCCAGCCCGACGGTGACGGACTCATTCGGCGTACGCAGCTTGTGGCCCGGGTCGGCGACAGCCTGGTGCCCTCCCTGGCGCTGGCCGGTTTGCTCAAGGATCGGGTTTTGAAGCCCCATCCCGATGGCTTCATGCTGGGGGACAAGCTCATTCGCACCGATGGAGCTGGTCGGGGTTGGATTCGCTACCGGGGGCCGGGTGGTGTGGATTCGCAAGGGCGGGGACGCACCTTTCGTTACGTGCCCATCGCCAATGTTTTGGTTTCGGCGATCAACATGAAGCATGGCCTGGATCCGGAGGTGGATCCCAGCAGTCTCAGGGGCAAGTGGATCATCATCGGCTCCTCTTCCGATATGTTGATGGACCTCAAGGCCACGCCCTTCTCTCCCGATGGCAGCTATCCCGGCATGGAGATTCACGCCAGCATCTTGGATAACCTTTTGCGTGGTGATTTCCTTTGGCGTCTGTCGGGCATTTGGGTGGTCTTGTTGATTCTATTGCTTAGTGTGATCGTGGGCCTGGCCGGGCGCATGAGTTTTGTCGGGGCTGCGGTGGTTACCGCTTTTTTGTCCCTCGGCGTGGTGGGTTTTTCCACATTGGCTTTCTCTTTGTCGGGCCTGTGCGTCGACTTGGTGACTTTGGAGATAGCGCTGCTCTTGGCTGTTTTCTCCTCAATTCTTGCCTCCTCCCTTAGGGAGCGACGCGGCAAAAAGCGCATCCGCAATATTTTTCAGTATTATCTGGATCCCGTGGTGGTGCGATCGCTCATCGAGCGGCCCGATGGTCTTGCCCTGGGCGGTGAGCGCAGGGTTTGCACCGTGTTCTTCTCCGACATCGCGGGCTTCACCACCATTTCCGAGCAACTTTCCGCCGAGCGTTTGGTCGAGATGATGAACAAGTACCTGGGTGCCATGACGGAGATCATCTTGCGCCATGGTGGATTTCTCGACAAATACATCGGGGACGCCATCATGGCGGTCTTTGGTGCCCCGGCGAATCTGCCCAACCACGCCGAGGCGGCAGGCTTAGCGGCCCTGGAATGTCACCAGAAGCTAGAGGAACTCTTGGTCGAGTTCGAGGCGATGGGTCTGCCCAAGTTCGGCATTCGTGTGGGCCTGAACACGGGCACCATGATCGTGGGCAACATGGGCAGCGAACAGCGCATGAACTACACAGTCATGGGCGACGCGGTGAATTTGGGCTCTCGCCTGGAGGGCGCCAACAAGACCTACGGCACGGTCTCTTTGGTGGGGCCTGAAACCTATCGGCTTGCCGGCGATCAGCTCTTGTTCAGGGAATTGGACTTACTCAGGGTTAAGGGCAAGCAAGAGCCGGTTCGCATATACGAAATCATGGGTCTTTCGGCCAAGGCCTCCATGCAGACCCACGATCGCTTGGAACTCTTCGCCCGCGGACTCCAAGTTTACCAGGAACGGAAGTTTAGCCAGGCAGAGACGCTTTTCGCCCAACTTTGCGAGATCTGGCCTGAAGATGGACCCACCCATACCTATCTGGAGCGCTGTCGGCGTTTTGTTGAAGAAAGTCCGCCCGCTGACTGGGATGGGGTCTATACGATGACGGGTAAATAGGCTCCGTCTCCTGCCAATATAATGCCAGCTGTGTTATGCTTCGAGGCCGGTGGATTTGAAGGAAATCCTAAAAATTTCCGTCCACTGAATATGTAGCCGTTTGTGGCGGGGTGTTTGGAGATTGAAATGGGCAGGCTTGGATTCATAGGCGTTTTTGTTGCAGTGCTGCTCGGGTTGCCTTTGGCCTTGGCCGGAGAGCCTGAATCCAAAGCCGCCAAGGTGGTCACCCAAGAAGTGCGCAGCAGCCAGAGAGACCTGCATATCCGTTCCGGCCCCGGGGTTTATTACGACATTTTGAAAAATCTGGACGCGGGTGTTGAGTTGACCGTGATGGAAGAGGGCAAGCGTTGGATCAAGGTGCGCCACGGGAAGCACACGGTGGGCTGGGTCAGCTCGCGGGTTTTTACCAAGCGCTCCAAACGCAGGGGCTACGGCGCTCTTTTGGGTGAGCAGGGCTTGAAAGGTGTTAGCGCCACTGTCGTCACCATGGCCACTCAGGGATTTGGCAACCTGGGTTCCGGCGGGGCCATGGATGGCGTGATCATGGACTTCTTGGCGCAGCAGGCCTTTACCCCGGGGGAGTGGGTTCGCTTCGCCCAGGTCTTGCCCGGTCGGCCCGTGCCCAAATTACCTGGTTGGATGCGACAGATGGGCGTTGTGCGCCAGGTTGATGACGGGCAGGCTGAGTTGGAGCGGCGCTTGGGGATGCGTTTGGCTGCCCAGGTTTTGCAGGACGTCAAACTCATCACGGATCGCAAGTTGGACCGTTACGTGAATCAGGTGGGTACGGCCATCTTGAGCGCCACAAGCCATTATGATCAGAGTTGGCGTTTCGTGGTTTTCGACGAGGATGAGGCGGAGGCTTTTGCTTTGCCGGGTGGTGTTGTCTTTATTTCCGATGGCTTGATTGTCGAGCTTTCGGATGAGGCGGAGTTGGCCGGGGTTTTGGCGCATCAAGTGGCTCACGTGCTTTTGGGCCACGACCTGGATGCCTTGCGAACTCGCCTGGGCTCGCCGAACCTCAAGGCGACGGAAGAACAGCGTATGCAGCGTTTGCTGGAAGAGGCCTACCGTTTGGCACGAGCACCGCGGCCGGTAGAGCAGGAGATCGCGGCCGATGCCTATGGGACGGCGTTCGCCATCGCGGCCGGCTACGATCCGATGGCCTTCGTTCGCTTCATTCAGCGCAATAATGCCTTCGAGGCCCGGGGGGCGGACTACCCCAAGGCCGAAGTCCGGAAGCAGACGGTTGAGCAGGTCGCCAAGACCTTCAAGCCCGCTCGACTGCTAAGCCTCAAAAAGCGATTCAAACAAGCCACGACCTCCGAAAAAACTTGATTTTCGCGCCCTGCGAAATTATTGACCAAGCTTGTTGCGGAGTTGGGGTAGGGGTTCGGTCAGGTGGTACCAGGACCGCTCGATGAGTGTTTCGATTTGCTGTGCGGGCTCGGCGGGGATGATGCGATTGGCGCTTAGGGCCTGGAAGCGTCCATAGGCCTCTTGCAGGGATCCGGCGGCGTTGATGATGGATCGCCGGATGGTGAGCAACTGCTGGGTTAACTTTTGTTCCTCGACGCTGGTGTGCTGGCTCGAATAGACCTCAGCTTTCGTGCGCCAGGCGTTGTTTGTCCATGGCCCGGTCGATCTTTTGCTTGACCAGGTCCAGATCGGCGAAAGGTTTCTCCAGGTAGTCAAAGGCACCCAGTTGCAGGGCTTCCACCGCGGATTCATAGGAGGCGTAGCCCGTCATGACGATGGACTCTGTCTCCGGGTCGTGCTCGTGGGCATGGCGAATCACGTCCAAGCCCGAAATGCCCGGCAGGTTCTTATCCACGATCAGTAAGCAGTATTGGCCGCGGTCGAACATATCCAAGGCCTCTTCGCCGCTTGCGGCAAAGCCTGCCTGATAAGGGCTCTGCTCGAACATGCTTTCAAAGACCAGGCGGATTACGTCTTCGTCGTCCACCACCAGCACGCTGGTCGGGTTGTCCACAAGCACTGTGTAATTTAGTTCGTCCAAACTCATGGACTCCAAGTTTTGCCTGTCCATGGCAATCCTCCTTTTTTACCCATAACCCGTGACGAATATCATTATCCCAATGAAGAAAATATGCAATAGGCATGAGTGCTGGGTGCCGCTTTGCCTTATTGGTTTGCCTTATTGGTTTTCCGGGCTTGCCGGGTGAATCCGGCCCAGCTACAATCAGGACATGAAGCGCTTACTCCACCTTGTGAACTTATGCCTGATGGGCTTTTTGAGCTTGGTCATGTTTGTGGCCTGCAACGACGAAGTCGAACCCGTCGAAGAGGATCCGGTTAACGTTTTGCCTTTCGAGCCGGCCGGGCCTGAGGCAGCACCCGATCCCATGCGCTTCGGGCCTTTTCCTGTTGGCGTGACGACCTTGGATCTTTTCGACGAGGAGCGGCTGGACGCACAGACGGGTGAGCCTCGTTTGTTACGTTTGGAAATTTGGTACCCGGCGGCGCAGGCCGTGGCGGAGGGTCCCTTTGATTCTTATGATTTGACGGCCGAAGCCACGCCGGAAAACCTGGGCGACGCTTACGAAGCCGTGTCGACGGCAGACTTGCCCCTGCTTCAGACTCGCTCGGTGAGGGACGCGGAGATGGACAGGGAGCATGCGCCCTATCCCTTGGTTTTCTTTTCGCATGGGTCCAACGGCATCCGTTGGCAGTCCATTTTTCACACCGTCCTCTTGGCTTCCCATGGTTATGTTGTCATTTCGCCGGACCATGTGGGCAATACTATCTGGGAGCTCATCCGTGACGGTTGGGATCCGGGCGCCGTGCTTACAGCGGCACCTCAGCGCATCGATGATATGACTTTTTTGCTCGATGTTTTTGAGCGCAAGAACGAAGCGCTGGAGGATTTCTTCTACCACAGTTTCGATCGGTGGCGGGTTGGCATCACCGGACATTCCTTCGGTGGCTGGACCACGCTGGGCGTGATGTGCAAAGACGATCGCTTCAGCGTGGGCGTGGCGCAGGCACCCGAGATACCGATGGCCGTTGCCTATTGTGACTTCGACGACTTCCCTGGCCCTCTGATGGTCATGGGCGGGACATTGGATGAGGCCCTTGGTTGGCGGAATCAGTACTGTGGTTATCAGGCTTTGGGCGGCGATGCGCAGAAGGTACTGGTGGAGTTGGAAGGAGCCGGTCATTTTTCCTTTTCGGATATTTGTAGTTTGGACCTGCTGAGTTTGAGCGAGCAGGTGGATATGGGGGGGCAGGCGGAAGACGCCTTGAACGACGGCTGCGCCGATTTTAACATGCCCTACATGGTTGCCCATGATGTCATCAATCATTACAGCGTGGCTTTCTTTAACTATTACCTGCGTAACGCGCCGGCCGCCATGGACGATGTGGTGGATTTGGATGCGCCTCCTTTTAATCAGGTTAATTTCTGGGATGGTCAGGCACCGGATTGGCCGGATGGAGGATGTTGAAATGGTTTGGATTCGAATTCCAATCGTGTTTTTTTTGATGCTGGGCACGGTCTCGGCTGCCCGGGCCGAGGTGGTCTTGAGGGTTTTCGGCTGTCGCTTCGTCGAGGTGCAGATCGAGGACGCGCGGGAAAGAAAGACGGCGGAGCACGTGGCCTCCATTTTGTGCCGTGTAGCGCCCGACTTGGCCAAGCGCTTCGGTGTGGATTTGAGCATCAAGCCCATCGAGCTCATCGTCACCGAGGACATGCGTTCTTTTACCAAGAGGACAGGGATGAGTTTTTTCACCGCCGGCGTGCATTTCAACGGACGCATCATCACGCCGCCGGCCGGCCGTCTTCGTGAGAGCATGAACGTAGAGGACGTTTTGAAACACGAATTGGTGCATCTTTTGGTTTACCGCCTGGTGGGCAATCGCTGTCCGATTTGGCTCAACGAAGGTCTGGCCCAGCATTATGAAGGCCGGGCGGTCTCAGGCACGGGGCCCACCTCCGAGGCGGAACTCAATATGGTGGAACGCGTTTGGCGCTCCAAGGGAAGCTCAATTCTCGAGCGCCGACAGGCCTACGTTTCCAGTTTGGCCATCACCACAAGGCTCATGAAGTTGGTGGGGGAAAAAGAACTACTCGCGGCCCTGCCCCGCCTGGCCGACAACCCGAACGCCCTGGAACTCGAGGTCTCCGGCAAGGTCTTACGCATTTGGCTTTTCACCAACCAGCAACCAGCCCAAGCCCAAGCCCAAGGCCAAGTCGAAATTCACCGCGGACCCCTTCCACCCGACGAACTCAAGCGGGATCAGCCCAAAGAAGACACCGGCGTCAGCAAGTTGCCAATAAAAGAGTTGCTCAAGAAGGCCAAGAAGAACAAGTGAACTAAAAGACGTTGGTACCTTAAGAACCTTAATCTTGGCAATAGATCATTCGCAGGGATAGGGCGTGCTCACCGAGACCACGTTTGCAGGTCGGACCAGGCCTTGCGCCTCGCTGGCTACTACTTCATGACTTCCGTCCGCGTGGATTTTGAGAAGGGCGGACTGGGGGCCCTCCACGGTCGCGTAAAGCTGGCCCGTGGCGTCCGTGTCGAGGCCACGGATTGAACTGCCTGCTGCCGCGACGTCGTCCGCCGCCAGGCTCACGGTTCCGGTCGGGTCGATTTTGCGGATTTGGCAATCATGGCTTTCGGGATCGAAGCCCGTTACGTAGACTTCATCGTTGGGCGTTATACACAGGCCATAGGGTGACGCCAGTCCCTCTTCCGGACCCGCGAGTGTGCAATGCGAACCATCCGGCGCGAAGCGGATGACGCTCTCGGTCGTGAAGGGATCCGTGAGATAGAGGTTGCCGCGACGGTCCAGATCGATTTCACCCAGACCCACGCCTTCCGGGAAATCCAGCCACCAGGCCAGCGTACTGTCTCCCGCAGGCATCTTGTAGACCGCGCCGTCGTAGGCGACATGCAGGGCGCCGAGATGATCGAATGCCATGGCGATGTTGCCGCCGTTTGTGGTGGTCGGCATTTCGAGGGTGTTCAAGAGGGTGCCGTTCGCATCGACCTCGCGGATCTCGAAAATTTGACCTGTCCAATCGCTTACGGAGTAGAGGAGGTTTCCACTCAAGGGATCGAGCAGCAGATCTCTTGCGCCCAGGATGTTGTTGCTTTGGGGAACCACCGTCTGGGCCACCACGCCCTCCGGTGTGATTTCGAGTACGAAGTCCATCCCGGCCGAGGCCATGGACGGGGAATCCAAAACAAGAAGATTGCCCAGCGTGAAGTCCGTCCACCCAGCCGCCAGGCAGGCATGCACGGGCGGGTTTTCGCTCAATGGCGGGCATCGATCCGGCAAAGGATCCTCGTCGCCTAACGCGCCGGCGTCCTCGGCATCCCCGAACCCATCAACGCCTCCGGCATCCACGATCTCATCAGCGTCTCCCTCATCTCCGCCATCGACATCTCCTCCAGCATCGACGAATCCTGCATCTCCGGCGTCATCCCCGTCGCTGCCGTCGAGGCCCGCATCCTGGAGGGGTTCGTGGTCGTTCACGGCGATGGTCCCGCTGCAGGCCAGAAGCAAGAGGGGGCCGACGCACAAGAATAAGGCTCGCAAGGCAGTCATCCATTTTCTCCATTTGCGCATTTCGGCTGCTTCGTTTTTTCAGAAGGCGCTCGGGGCTTGCAGAGAGCGTAACATTTGTTCGCCTACTCGGCGCCATGGGGTCGAGGCTTGGGGCCAGACCAGGACCTCGATGGTGATGGCGGCGGTGGAGTAGAGGCGACTGTAACGCCAAAGTTGCAGACCGGCCGGCTCGTAGACGAATTTTTCTTCCAGGGTGGGGATGCCGGAGAGCACCCGCACCCTGGACTGGCCGTCCCGTTTTGCACCCTTGGGTGCTTGTTGTTCTCTGGCCTGCTGGACCAGTAGAAACTGAGCCTCCAGTTGGTCGGCCGGGATGGGTTTTTCGGGTTTGGCCACGCTGATGGCCACCAAAACCGGATCTCGATCGATGGCCCCGTAGGCGAACTCGTCGAAGACGGCCTCGGCGCTGTGCTGAGGCCTGTCGATGAGCAGTTCGGGTACGTCTACCTGAACTCCGGTTTCGCCAAGATTTTGATGGACGAATTTCGGTGCCTGGGCCAGGAGCCAGGGTTGGCCTTCAATCATGGCCATGCCCAGGCCGCCCAGCATGGCCAGGCAGGAGACGATGGCCAGCGGACTTAACCACACAGGGCCTCGATGCGTATCTTGGGCGTCTTCTGGATTGGCAGGGGTCAAGCGGGGCAGGTCCTTGGTGAGCAGACCGGACCAGACCAGCAGGGCGCCGGCCGCGACACCGCCCATGTGGGCGAAGAGATCCACCCTCGGTAAGAGGCTTACCACGCCCACCAGAACCATGTTGATGAGCATGTTTCGTTTGAGCTGCACCAGCACCACTTCGGGCAGCAGGCCGGGTACGGGGCGAAAGGTGAACACTGCGCTGGCGCCCAGCAGGCCCAGGATTGCGCCGGAAGCACCCACGCTGAAACCTTCGCCCAGCATGGCCGAGGCAATCGAGCCGGCCAGGCCGCTGAAGGCAAAGAGCACGAGGAAACGCCGCGCACCCAAGAGTCGCTCGACAAAGGAGCCCAAGACAACGAGCGCCATGCCGTTGAAGAAGATGTGTTGCAGGTTGCCGTGTAAGAAAATGGAGGCAAAGAGGCGCTCGTATTCGCCCCGGGCCACCAGCCCCGGGCCGTTGGCGCCCATGCGCACCAAGGCAGGCACGAAATCGCTGCCGCCCCAGAGGTGCTGCAGGACAAAGACCAAAAAGCACAGGCCGGCCAGGGCCCATGTGGCCAAGGGTCGGCGGGCGCGCAGGGCGCTTGCGAAAGCCTTGAGTTGCTCGCTGCCTTCGACCTTGGGGTTGACGGCATCGCGCAGGCGTTTCCGGAGATCGTCAAGATCTTGTTCTTTCATGACGACGGGCGCGCCCACGGCATCCAGACGCTTGGTCCAGGCCTGTGACCGCAGGGAGGGAGGGCTTGTGCGCAGTTCACCCACGTCGTCTAAATGCAGCAGGCCCACCCGGGCTCGCTTGAGTCCCAGTGGACGCACGGATTTGCATAGGGCAAAGGTGCTCTCATCCCCGCCGATGACCAGGATGGTGATTCGCCCGGCCCGGAGATCCCGCACCAATTTCTTCAGGTGGGCGTGGAAGGCGTCTTCGCTGCCTGGGTTGTATCGGAAGGCGAAAATATGCTCGATCGGCCCGAGGGCCATGGCCGCTCCGTGATCGCCCAAGGCCAGCAATTGGGCCGGGGCCTCTTCGTCCAACACCAGGCGGGCCAGACAGCGCTCGAAGAGT
This sequence comes from Deltaproteobacteria bacterium, assembly GCA_019314375.1. Taxonomy (GTDB): domain Bacteria; phylum Myxococcota; class B64-G9; order B64-G9; family B64-G9; genus JAFCZJ01. The sequence continues at coordinate 10,206 of JAFCZJ010000100.1, forward strand.
TCGGGCCGCATGATTACATTCCTCCGCAGGCGGTAGGCGGTAGAGAATTCTGAACGTGTTGCTGCAACCAGCGGCCGCGGCGCACCAGGAGGCGACATGCTTCTAGTGCCTGACGCAGGCTGGGGTAGGCCGCTGAGCCGGCTTCGGTGAGTTTGCGGCACAGGGCCGCGGTTTTTTCGCCGTGCATGGCCACGAAGACCACCGGTTTGTCCGAAGCTTGGGCGGCCTGGGCCAAGCGCACAGCCAAGTCGTCGCTCAGACCCGGTGGTGCCAAAAAGCACATGACCAAGGCCAGGTCCACCTGCGGATCGGCGAGGACGTGCCCTAAGGCTGCGACGAACATGTCGTCGTCCACCGAACCGGTCAGGTCCACCGGGTTGGCTACGCTCGCGAATTCCAGGCTGTCTTGCCTGATTCGCTTGCGGCTTTCATCTGATAGCTGGGCCAAGTTGAGTTCACCATCACAGGAGTCGATGGCGTCGGCGGCCATGACCCCGTAGCCCCCGGCAGGCGTGAGCACGGCCGTGCGCCCCCCCCTGGCCGGTGGACAAAGCGCCAGGGCCTTGGCACCGTCCAGCAGCGCCTGGTCATCGTTCACGCTCAACAGTCCGAACTGTGCCAGCGCGCCTTCCACCACCCGATGGGAGCCGCTCAATGCGCCGGTGTGTGAAGCCACCGCCCCGGCACCGGCCGCGGTCCGGCCGGCTTTCAGCACGATGATGGGCTTGACCCGGGCCACCTCCCGTGCTGCTTGCAAGAAACGCCTGCCGGCGGAAATGCTTTCTAAGTACATGGCCACACAGCCACAGCGAGAGTCGTCTCTGAAGTGCTCTAGGAAGTCACATTCGTCCAGGTCGGCCTTGTTGCCCAGGCTGATGAAAGCCCGCATGCGATAACCGTACGGTGAGGCCGCGCCCAGGGCCTCCACGCCCACCGACCCGCTTTGGCTCAGAAAGGCCACGCAGCCGCTACGACTCAGCAAGCTGAAGTCGTGCTCCACGAACAAGGTGTCGGGTCCGTCGTCCGGCACCCACAGGCCAATCGTGTTGGGCCCCAAGAGCCTGGCTCCGCCATCTTGGGCCGCGCGAAGCATCTCTTGCTGGAGGGAGGCGCCCTGTTCTCCTTGCTCGGAAAAGCCCCCCGCCACCACGATGATGAAAGGTATGCCTCGCGCAGCGGCTCGTCGTACCTCTTCGGCTGCGCGATGGGCGGGCAGGACCACCACGGCCAGGTCAACTTGGTCTTTCGGCAAGTCGTCGGTGGAGGGCAGGGCGGGAAGTCCGGCGATGAATTTGTGTTTGGGGTTGACGGGCATGACTTTTCGGCCGGAGGCCATGAGGGACTCCATCACCTTGGCACCCACCGAGCCCGGTCGGTTCGAAGCGCCGATGACGGCCACGGTCCGGGCCTTGAGGAGTCGGTCCAGGTTCAAGGCAGGCTCCTGCTCTAGCTCGCGGTTCGCTTGCGCAGTTCGCCGTAGCGCACCAGGGCCGCCATGGCCTCGACGGCCCGTTCGGGCATGTCGAAGACCGGCACCTGGTGATCCTGCAGGGCCCGGATCACGTTGTCTTGGCGATCGTAGAAAGCGCTCATGACGATGGGTTTGCCCAGTCGCTGGGCCATGTCGAAGAGAGGTTGCGCCATATAGGATGTAAATGAAGTAAGTTGTTCTACGTCCAGATCCACCAGGTCGCCTGCAAGCTCGCGTATGCCCTCGAAAAAGCTGGACCCTTGGAGTCCATGCATCAGCAGGCCGTCCACCTCGCCGCTTTCCAAGAGCATTTCGGGCAGGGTTTGGTTGAGCAGCTTGGGGTCCAAGTTGAAGGTGAGGTCGATCGGATTGGTCGCTGAACCCGTGTGGGGGATCAGCTCGCGAATTTTTTTCTGCAGGGACTCAGACAGTCGAGGCAGACTCATGCCGGTCCGCTCCACTGCGTCGGCCATGCTGGTGGCTGGTCCGCCGGAGTGGGTCAGGATGGCCATGCGTCGACCTTCGGGCACAGGTTGGGTGGCCAGGGCCCAGCCCCACTGGAAAAGGTCTGCTACGCTTCGGGCGCGGATGACGCCGGCCTGACGAAGCAATCCCTCATAGAGGGCGTCTGGGCCGGCCAAGGCCCCGGTGTGGGATGCGCCGGAGCGGGCCCCGCTCTGGGTGCCACCCACATAAAGCGCCACCACTGGTTTGATCGCCGCACAACGTCGAGCCGCCTCAAAAAAACGTCGACCGTCCCGTACGCCTTCGATGTACATGGCGACGGCTCGGGTCTGTTCGTCCTCGGCGAAGAAGTCCAAGGCGTCGGCCAGATCGATGTTGGCCGCGTTGCCGATGCTGATGCCCTTGGAAAGTCCGATGCCCCAGCGGGCCAGCAAATCCAGGGTCTGGGTGACGTAGGTGCCGGACTGAGATGCCAGGCCCAGTGGGCCTGCTTGGTGCCGATAAGGGAAAAATGTTGTGTTCAGGCCGCTGTGGGCATTGAGCACACCGATGCAGTTGGGGCCCACGAAGCGCAGATCGTGTTCGCGACAGAGTTTTACCAGATGTTCTTCGTCGCGTCGGCCCTCGTCGTCTACCTCGCGGAAACCGGCGGTCGTGATGACCAGGTGCTTGATGCCGCGGGCGATGGCGTCTTCCACCACGGGGATGACGGCTTTTGTGGGCACGATGAGCACGGCCAAGTCCACAGGCTCAGGTAGATCCCTGAGGCTGGGATAGGCTTTTTGTCCCAAGACCTCATCGGCTTTGGGGTGGATGGGGATCACGGGACCGGCAAAAATGCTTTTCAGGGTGTTGAGCATCTGAATCGTGCCCATGGTGGTGGCATTGTTGGACGCGCCCACGAAAGCCACCGAACGAGCATTGAAGATACGATCCAGGGGATTGGCTGCGGATGGGTCGTTCATCGTCGGAACTCAATCCATGACTTTGCGTGCAAGGATCTTCTCGAGCAGTTTTTCCGAGAATTGACTCAGACTGGTGAAGATAACGCCCATGCCCGCAGGCTGGTCGCCGACTGGGGACACCACCCGAACCACTCGACCCTCGCCTTCAAGGGTTTCCAATTCATCCATGATCAGGGTGAATCGCAGGTGCACCTTGGTGCCCACCGGCAAGGGGTCGTCACTTTTGATGAAGGCCCCGCTTTTGGAAATATTTTGCACATACTCCAGAATGAACTCGTTCACATCCCGGAATTCTTTGTTGACCGTCAGCCTGTGTTCCTTGCGCTGTCCGCCGAATTGTCTCTCGTCGATTTTATCCATGGTCCTTCCTTTCCGGATGGAAAGGGTACTTCTCCAGGGCTCAAGTGGCAAGAGTAGAGGTCCCCCTCTGATTTCTTTGACAGTTCTGACTTTGGGCATAGGATGCAGGTTTGTGAGGTGAGCGTATGGTGAATCGAACCCGTAGGGTGCTCTTGGTTGTTTTGGATAGTGTGGGCATCGGCGAACTGCCGGATGCCGCTGATTACGGCGATGCTGGCGCGGCCACCATTCAGCACACGGCCGATGCGGTTGGCGGCTTGAAGATTCCCAATTTGGAGGCCCTGGGCCTGGGGCGAGTGGCACCCATCTCGGGGGTTCGAGCCGTGGACACACCTTTGGGTTGGTGCGGCAAGCTGGCTGCGCAGTCACCCGGCAAGGATACCACCACCGGGCATTGGGAAATGGCCGGCATTATTTTGGATAAACCTTTTTCTGTGTATCCCGATGGTTTTCCTCCTGAGATCGTCGATCCTTTCGTGGCGGCCACGGGCAGGGGAATTCTGGCCAACAAAGCCGCCTCGGGCACTGTCATCCTTGAGGAGCTGGGGGCCGAGCATCTGAGTAGCGGCAAATGGATTTTGTACACCTCGGCCGACTCTGTCTTTCAGTTGGCGGCCCATGAAGACCTGGTTCCGATAGAAGAGCTCTATGAGGCTTGTCGCATTGCCCGGGAGTTGCTGGACGAACATCGGGTTGGACGGGTCATCGCCCGGCCCTTCATCGGCGAGGTGGGCAGCTTCACTCGGACCTACAATCGACACGATTTCTCGATGAAACCTTCTGCACCCACGGTGCTGACTCGCCTTGAAGAGGCCGGCTTGCCCGTGGTGGGTGTGGGCAAGATCCACGACATCTTTGCAGGCGAGGGCGTGACTCGATCGGTGAGTACTTCCGGCAACGCGGACGGGTTGGTCAAGACCGAAGAGCTTTTGGGCGACGTGGACCAGGGCCTGATTTTCGTCAATCTGGTGGACTTCGACATGTTGTTCGGTCACCGCCGCAATCCGGAAGGCTACGCTCGGGCCCTGGAGGCTTTCGATGCTTTCTTGCCGCGGCTGCAGGCTGGGCTGAAAGACGACGACCTTCTGTTGCTCACGGCCGATCATGGCTGTGATCCCAGTTATATTAAACATACTGATCACACCCGGGAGTACGTACCCCTCTTGGCCTGGTCGCCCGCCCTGGAACGGGGGGGGGATCTGGACACCGGCGCCAGCTTTGCGTGTGTGGCTGCCTCGGTGGCTGAGGCATTGGGGCTGGACTGGACGGGGCCGGGTGAGAGCATTTTTGAAAAACTGCCCTTGCGCGCCATTGATCGCGATTGATGGCGGCACGAAGGAGTTGGTCATGAGAATGGTGGACATCATTCGGAAAAAACGGGATCGGGTCACCCTGACCCCCGAGGAAATTCGGTTTTTCGTTAAGGGCTATTCCGACGGTTCGGTGCCCGACTACCACGCCTCCGCCTTGCTGATGGCCATCTATTTAAACGGCATGAGCGACGAAGAGATGTTGTCGTTGACCGATGAAATGCTCAACTCGGGCGAGGTGCTGGATTGGTCGGACTTAGACGGCATCAAGGTGGATAAGCATTCCACCGGCGGCGTGGGCGACAAGTGCTCTTTGATCTTGGCCCCCATCGCCGCGGCCGTGGGCGTGGTGGTGCCCATGATCTCAGGCAGGGGCTTGGGGCATACGGGCGGCACTTTGGATAAGCTGGAGTCCATTCCCGGGTTTGAAGTTCAGCTTACAGCGGAGCGTTTTCGTGAGGTCCTGGCCAGCACGGGTATGGTTTTGGCTGGTCAGACCGCCGAGGTGGCTCCCGCGGACAAGAAGCTTTATGCCCTGCGAGACGTGACCGCCACAGTGGAGAGCATCCCCCTCATTACCTCCAGCATTCTGTCTAAGAAATTGGCTGAGGGTATCGACGGCTTGGTCCTGGATGTGAAGGTGGGCTCCGGGGCCTTCATGAAGCAGCACTCTGATGCCTTGGCTTTGGCTCGTACCTTGGTCAAGGTGGGTCAGCGAGCCGGCAAGAAGGTCGTCGCCCTCATCACCAACATGGATCAACCTTTGGGCACCCACGTGGGCAATACCTTAGAAGTCATCGAGTCGGCTGAAGTGCTCAAAGGCCAGGTGACCAAAGGCGATTTGGTTGAGCTCAGCTTTGAATTGGCTGCCCACATGATCGTTTTGGGCGGCAAAGCCGAGGACCTTGACGGGGCCCGCAAGTTGGTGGACCAGTCGATACAGAAGGGTACGGCTTTGCGCAAGTTCCAAGAGGTGGTGGCAGCCCAGGGCGGTGATCCCATGGCCTTGGAGGATTACTCTCTGCTCCCCACGGCCAACAAGACCGAACCCATTGAGGCAAGCCGGCGTGGCGTGGTGCAGCGCATCGACGCGGAAGAGGTGGGCATCGCCGCCATGTTGCTGGGCGCGGGTCGGGTCACGGTGGACTCCAAGATCGATCCAGGCGCCGGCATTGTCCTGCACCGCAAGGTGGGGGACGCGGTGGAGGAGGGTATGAGCCTGGCCACTCTGTATTACAACGACGCCAAATCCCTGGCCGAGGCGCGCTCACGTCTGAGTGCTGCCTTCGAGATCGGCGAAGAAGCGCCGCCGTCGGTCAAGTTGATCCACAAGGTTTTGAGCTGAAGGTGCGGGAGGTTTCTTGCCGGCTCATTTGCGCGTATGGCTGCTGGAGCGCCGTTGGCAGTTTGTCGGCCTGGGCGTAAGCCTGCTGCTCGCCGGCATGGCCTTTGCCCTCAAGGGCCTGATCGGGCCGCGCATCGTGGCCGCTTTCGGTGCCTTGAGTTTCATCGGTCTCTGCTTTGCTTTTTCCACCAATCCCCGAGCGGTCCGGCTGCGCACCCTGGGCACGGGCATCGCATTGCAACTCGGCTTGGCCCTGTTTGTCTTGAAGACGGAATTGGGACACAGCATTTTTTCCACCCTGGGTGATGGGGTCAAACGCTTCTTGGATTTCACCGACGCAGGCAGTCGTTTCGTCTTTGGGGCCCTGGCCGATCCGGTGGCCATGGACCAGGTTTTCGGCGTGGGCAAGGGTTTTGTGTTCGCCTTCAGGGCGCTGCCCACCATCGTTTTCGTCTCGGCTTTTTTTGCCATCCTCTACCATTTGGGCGTCCTGCAATGGGTGGTGCGCGGCATGGCCCGGGTCATGATGACCATCATGGGCGTCAGCGGAGCCGAGAGTTTGTCCGGCGCGGCCAATATTTTCATGGGCCAGACCGAAGCGCCGCTCATCGTAAAACCCTATGTGGACGGCATGACCCGCTCAGAACTCCTGGCGGTCATGGTGGGCGGCTTTGGTACCATGGCCGCGGGCATCATGGCGGTCTACATCGACATGGGTGTGGACGCCACCTTGCTTCTGACTGCTTCCGTCATGGCGGCCCCGGCCTCTCTGGTTGTGGCCAAGATTCTTTTTCCCGAGCAAGAGGAGCCGCAGACCGCGGGCCAAGTGGAAACGGTGGTGGAGCGTCGGGAGGCCAACGCGGTGGATGCCTTGAGCCAAGGGGCGGCGGATGGCATGCGTCTGGCCATCAACGTGGCGGCCATGCTCATTGCCTTTTTGGCCCTGATCGCCATGTTGGATTTTTTGTTGGCATACGTTGATTTGAGTCTGTCGCAAATTTTCGGCTGGGTCTTTTCGCCCTTGGCCTTTTTGGCCGGCGTGCCCGAGGGGCAGATTATGGGCGTGGGGGATCTTTTGGGTACCAAGTTGGTGACCAACGAATTTGTGGCCTACGTCAATCTGACCGGCAAGTATGCACCGGTCTTGGGCCCGCGGGCCATGGCTATCGCCACCGTGGCGCTTTGCGGCTTTGCGAACTTCGGCTCTTTGGGGATACAGATCGGTGGCATCGGCGGCATGGCACCCAAGCGTCGTGGCGATTTGGCCCGGCTGGGCGCAAGGGCGCTTTTTGGCGGTTTTTTGGTGACTTTGTACAATGCGGCCATAGTGGGTGTGCTGATCGCGTAGTGACAAGACATGAAGGAGGATCGAAATGAGTGAATTGATGCAACAATTGAAGGCTTGCCTGGCGCATGTTCGGGAGAAGACGGACCGGGTACCCGAGTTCGGCCTCGTTCTGGGCTCCGGCCTGGGTTTTTTGGCGGAACAAGTGGAAAATCCCGTGGTCATCGAATACGCCGACATGCCAGGTTTCCCGGTCTCCACCGTGGAGGGTCACGCCTCCCGGTTGGTTTTGGGCGAGCTCTCCGGGCGCTCGGTGGCCATCATGCAGGGTCGCTTCCACTACTACGAGGGTTATCCCATGGAGCGGTTGGTCCTGGGCGTACGGCTCATGGCCCAACTGGGCGCCAAGGCCATGTTGGTGACCAACGCCGCCGGCGGCATTCGTCAAGGCATGAAGCCCGGCGAGTTGATGCTCATCGAAGACCACATTAATTTCATGGGCGACAACCCCCTCATCGGCACCAACCCCAAGGAGTTGGGCACACGCTTCCCCGACATGAGCGATGCCTACACCACGGACTTGCGAGAGCAAGCCAAGTCCATCGCCGCCGACCTGGGCATCCCCGTGAGCCAGGGCATTTACGCAGCCTTCACCGGGCCGTCTTATGAAACCCCGGCGGAGATTCGCTTGCTGAGTAAGTTGGGTGCCGACGCGGTCGGCATGTCCACCATCCCCGAGGTCATCGCCGCAAGCCACATGAAGCTCAAAGTCCTCGGCATCTCCTGCATCTCCAACCTGGCCTCCGGCATCTCGGACCAACCCCTGAGCCACGCCGAAGTCACCGAGACGGCAGAGCGGGTGCGGCATGTATTCAGCCGTCTGGTGATCGAACTGGTCGGACGTTTGAAGATCGATTGACCTCAAGACCTCAGGACCTCAAGAGAGGTGAAATATGGCAGAAGATCGCATTGAGAATCTAAACGAAGAAGAAAAAGCCCTGGCCCAAACCGCCCTGGACGTGCGCGAGAAAGCTTACGCCCCCTATTCGCATTTCAAAGTAGGCGCGGCCCTCCTCGGTGACACGGGCCAGGTTTTTACCGGCTGCAACGTAGAAAACGCAAGCTTCGGCGCCACCATCTGCGCCGAACGCATGGCCGTCGGCGCAGCCGTAAGCCAAGGCGTAAAGCACTTCGTCAAACTGGCCATCGCCACCGGCAGCCAACCCCCCGGCAGCCCCTGCGGCATCTGCCGCCAGGTCTTACACGAGTTCTCCCCGGACTTAGAGATCCTCTTGGTCAACCCAGCCGGCCAACTGCGCCGCGCAGTGCTAAAGGATTTGCTTCCCTTGGGGTTCTCCGGCGCGGACTTGGAAAGCAAATAACCGGACGCCATCCTTCCATTAACGGAGCGGAGCCGGGAGGACGGGACGAATCAACTTGTTGAGTGTCAGGCTGCGCTTCCCGCAGGCGGGCATGAGCCTGGATAGTCGATTGCTCAGTTGGTTGACGATCATTGGGGAGAAACGCGGGCCCAGTTCTGTGGACAAGCGTCGCATTTCCTTTTTATTGCGGGCGATGTATTTTCGTACATCGGCTACCGTCCGCTTGCAACTCGTGGCAATTTTTCTGTCGCATAGAGCCCGGCAGGCTTTTCGGGAGGCAGCCGAGGTTCTCTTCTTCTTTTTCTTTTTCTTGCACTGCGTCATGCGGCAATGCCCTTGGAAACCCTGTCGCCAGGCTGCACTGTCGAAGTGCATCTCCAGCACTTGGGTCAGTCCATCCACCAACTCGCCGTAGTGGGCTTCTCTTTTTTGCTTCGCCAGCTTGACTTTCAATTGTTCCGTTTTGCGCAGGCGCGTGGTTTCATCATCCCGCCGTGGCAGGCCGTGGACTCGGATGATTTCCATGGGCCCGTTCTCGACTTTCAGCAAAAGATTGCCGTTTTTCTGGATGGAGTAGCTTTCGAATGCCGATCCATTTTTCTTAAACCAGGCATCGAAGGCCGGAATCATGCGGTCCCTGGTTTTGGTTTCTTTCCAAATGCGCAGATAGGCTTTGCGCACTTTCTTGGAAGCCTGGCCCGCCTTGGTCAGGCGTTTGAATAGGGGGTTGTCAGCCCACATGAAAGTGATTGTTACCTTGCCGTTGACATGGGTCAGGTGAATGATGGTGTCGCCCTTCTGCCAGGCGATGCCTCCGTAGGTGGCGGTGATGCGTTTTGGGCCGTCGGCCTTGCCCAAATTGCCCTTAATTGTTTGGCCGAGCTTCTCGTAAAGTTGCTTCCGCGCGGCCTCGGCTTCGGGAGAGCGATTGTTGGCCGGAGCGCCTGTGTCGAATTCCATGCTCACCAGGCTCAGTTGGTTTTTGTAGAAGCAGTATTTAAGGCTGTTGGTTTGACCGGCGAGGAGGGGGGAGGCTCCCGGCTTCTTTAGGCAGTGTTTCACCTTCTCGTATCCTTTGAAGTCGGCCTCGGTGCTCTTCCAGTTGATCTTGCCGAAGTCATCAGGAAGCCTGTCGGCGGCCATTGATGTCGCGCCGCCCAAAAGCATGAACAGTAAACAGCTCAGGGGGAGAATTTTCCTAATGCCCATGTGGCCTCCTGTCAGGAATCGCGTTCTAGTCAGAGGAATTTTGCTTCTTTTCTAATCGCAGATGAAGTTTGTGTACGCAGCCTGGGCAGATGGTGGTTCTGAGACCTTCGAAGAGTTCGCCGGGGGCGAACTTGTCTTGGCCGCAGAAATCGCAGAGGTGGATGGCTTGGGGGGCTGGGGTGGGTTTTTGTTCGTTTAGCCAGTCTTGTGTTTTTTGTCGCCAGCTCGTATCCACTTCGGTGTCCAGGTTTTCGATTTGTTGCATGCCCTTTTGGACTCGGTCCGTCAGGTTGAGTTTCATGGCCAGCCAGATGCCGGTTTTTAAGTGCTGGAGGGCCTGGGCGTCTTGTTCTTGCTTGTGGGCCACTTTTCCCATGGCGAGCCAAACACCCGAGGAGTCTCCGGGGAACTGGAGTGCTCGCTGTAGCAAGCGGGTGGCGGAATCGGGCTGCTTTTGTTCTTTGGCTGCGCGTAACAATACGCTGCGTGCTTGTTCGAATTCGCGGCGTTGGCCCAGGTTTTCGGCCTGGGTTATGGCCTCTTCGAATGCGGGGTTGTCTGGCTCAGGACTCATCGATTTCAAGTAGCTGATGGATGGTCTGGACGAGTATGGATGGCCGGGGTCCTTTGCTGATCACCGCGTCGGCTTTGTGCTTGGCACCCAGGGCCTCTAAGGCACCGCGCTCCATCCCTGAGAAAAAGACGATTTTGACGCCCGGGCACAGGTTCCTCAGGGTGTCGCAGGCCTGATCGCCGGACAAAGAGCCGGGTAACATGATGTCCAACACAACCAGATCGGGAGAGAAGTCGGCCAGCAAGTAGCCCGCCCCCATGGTGTTGGATGCCGTTTGTACCTCGAAGCCCTTGGCTTCGAGCAGTCGTTTGAACAAGACGAGGATGTCTTCTTCGTCGTCGACCACGAGGATTTTTGCTTTGGCTTCGTTCATGGGCATTCTCTCCTGCTCGTCAAGATTACCATTCCCAGCCATCGCCGCCGGCCAGTTCCTGGCCCTGGGCCACGAAGAGGCAGTCGGGCCCGCCCTGGGCCGCGCAGCTCGATTCGTTGCAGGCGCAGGGCATGTTGAGCAAAAGCTCAGCCAGGCCCGAGACCGCCCCGGCCAGCAAATGGCAGACGGGCAAATCGCTTTCGCCGTATGCTGCCGCGGCCGGTGAATGTTGGACCCGGATCATGAGCCTCTTGTCGTCGGCGGAAAATCCTTCCAGTTGCCAGCGCCCCCAGCCCATCTCGGTCGCGTGGGAGCAAAAGAGCAGCAGCAACTCTTGTTCATCGATGACCGAGGCTGCTTTGAGCCGCCGGGCGATGGCGCTGGCCCAGTAGGCGCCCGCGGAATACAGGAACTCGCCCGCCTTGGCCCCCAGGCGATCTTCGACGCCTTTTTGGATTTCGCCCAAGAGATCCGGATGCACCAGTATGTGTCGCAGGCTGTCCACCTGCAGCACACCCGGGGTCTCGGCCTCGAGTTTGGGTGTGAATTGAGTGTTCTGGCTCATGGAACCGGACGGAACTTGGCCGTGAAGTGGCGGAGGAAAGGCGCCTGGTATGTGAAGGCCAGGCCGTGGATTTTTTCCTTGTTGTCGTTCAGGTCCTTGATTACTTCAATCACGAAGTCGATGTGGCTTTGGGTGTAAACCCGGCGAGGGATGGCCAGGCGCACCAGGTCCATGGAGTGGGGTAGTTCCTTGCCGCTGATCGGGTCTGTCTTGCCGAACATGACCGTGCCGATTTCCACCGAGCGGATGCCGCCATGTTCGTACAAGGCGCAGGAAAGGGCCTGGGCCGGCAATTGTTCAGGCGGGATGTGCTCCAGCATGGCGCGTCCGTCGATAAAGACGGCATGGCCGCCGGCGGGCCTAACCGTGGGTACGCCCATCTCTGCAAGTCGATCACCCAAATAAGCCGTCGAGGCGATGCGATAACGCAGGTAGTCCTCGTCCAGCACTTCCGCGAGGCCCTGGGCGATGGCGGCCAGATCCCGTCCCGCCAGGCCGCCGTAGGTGGGGAAGCCTTCGGTCAAAATCAAAATGTTGCGGGCCTCGGCTGCCCAGTCTTCGTTGTTCATGGCGATGAAGCCGCCGATGTTGGCCAATCCGTCCTTCTTGGCGCTCATGGTGCAGCCGTCGGCATAAGAGAACATCTCTTTGGCGACGGCCAGGGGCGTCTTGTCTGCGTAGCCGGCCTCTCGCTCCTTGATGAAGAAGGCGTTCTCGGCAAATCGGCAAGCGTCCAGAAACAAGGGGATGCCCTCGCGTTTACAGATTTTGCTCACGGCCTTGATGTTGGCCATGCTCACCGGCTGGCCGCCGCCTGAGTTGTTGGTCACGGTGATCATGATCATGGGGATGTGATCTTTGCCGTGTTCCTGGATGGCCGCTTCCAGCTTGTCCGTGTCCAGGTTGCCCTTGAAGGGATGCTCCAGGCTCGGGATTTTGCCCTCGTCGATGACCAGATCCAAGGCTTCGGCTTTCTGGTATTCGATGTTGGCCCGGGTGGTGTCGAAGTGGTTGTTGTTGGGCACCACGTCGCCTTCTTTGAGCACGATGGAAAAGAGGATGCGCTCGGCGGCCCGGCCCTGGTGGGTGGGGATCAGATGCTCGTAGCCGAAGATGGCTTTGACTTGCGCTTCCAGTTCATAGAACGAGCGGCTGCCGGCGTAGCTTTCGTCGCCGCGCATGATGTTGGCCCATTGTTCCTGGCTCATCGCCGAGGTGCCCGAGTCGGTCAAGAGATCGATGAGCACGTGCTTGGCCCTGAGATTGAACAAGTTGTAGTGAGCCTCTTCGAGCAGCCTGCGGCGCTCGTCTATGGTGGTCATGCGGATGGGCTCAACGGTTTTGATGCGGAAGGGCTCGATGATGGTTTTCATGGGTTTTTCCTTCCAAGGGGTTGAATCGTAGGAAAAAACGCTAACACCGCGTCAGGGGCGGGTCAAGGCGTTAGAAGTCTTAGAATCGCTCCCATAGACTTGGACTCAGTTCGCGAGCGCGGGCTGCTGCTTCCGCCGTATCCAGACCCAGGACTTCTCCGTTGCGTAGGCGTAGCTTGCCGGCCACGGCTACGTGTCGGGCTTGGGCGCCGTAGAGTCCGAAGAGAAAGTGACCCATGAAATTGTCGGCGGAAAAAGGTGTGGGTGGGTAGGCTTCGTATATGACCACGTCGGCTGCGGCGCCCACGCTGAGCTGGCCTAAGTCCTGGCCGAATAGGCGAGAAGCGATGCGTCGATTGGTTTCCATGGCCTGGCCCAATTCGCCCCACATGGTACGCGGGTCGGTGGTTCGATGGTGGCCGAGGAGGAAGGCCACCCGCATGTCCTGGCGCACGTCGGCTTGCATGCCGTCGGTGCCGATGCCCACCGGCACGCCGGCGGCCATCATGGTGTCGATGGACGCGGCCCCCACGGCG
>JAFCZJ010000101.1 GCA_019314375.1 Deltaproteobacteria bacterium
AACTCCTGTTTGCAAGACGGCCAGATTCCGACTGATAATGAATCTTGTAACAATGTCGGTGAGTTCTGCCCTCAGCCCAACCAGGTTTGCGCTGACCGCTTTGATGGTACCCTGGCCTGCCTGGAATTTTGTGGCCTCTGTCCGACAGATTTGGAATGTACCTTCTTGGCTGTCGGCGACGGTTCGGGTCTCGATCTCTGCATGCAGGACGGAAATATCCCGGACACCGCGTCCCAATGCGATCCGGATGATTACAGGTGTCCGGATGGCATGCTTTGCATGGAGGGCGAGGAAGGTCCGGTCTGTGTGGCGGTTTGTAGCCACGGATCCTGAGGGTAAAATACCGCCTTTCCGGTTGACTTAAGTGCGCTTCCGTCTATACTTACCCGGCTTTGCGGCCCGATCTGCCCTGTGTGGGTGCAGGTGGTAGGCCTCAGAGGGATCGACCAGGTGGATTGAACAGTGAAGAAGATGCTTGTCAAGCTGAATGAAATCTCGGAATCAGGCTCGGAGTCTGAGCGCGAATTTTCCAGCGAAGACCTGAATGAGATTTTTTCCGGGGACATGCCGACACGCTTTTCGGCTCGTGCTTCAGTCAAGGTGCGGACCGTCATGTATCGAGCTGGCTTGGACGTGGTGGTGGAGGCTGAAGGCAATCTGCCCCTGATCGCGGGATGTTCCTCCTGCCTGCAGGACTTTGACTTGGATATGCCCGTATCCTTTCGCATGACCTTACAGCCCGCTCCGGCCCAGGTAGGCGAACTGCCAGAAGAAATGGGACTGAGCGAGGAGGAAGTGCGACGCGTTTATTATACCGGCAATAGCATCGACTTGGGCAATCTTTTGCGCGAGCAGATCCTTCTGTCTGTACCGATGTTTCCCCGTTGCGCCAAAGACTGTAAGGGCTTATGCTCGAGCTGTGGTTGCAACTTAAATCTTGAAACATGCACATGTGAATCTCGTGTGGTGGACCCGCGTTTTGCGGTCTTGAAAAACCTCAAGGCGTGATGACATCCAGGGACTTGTTTAGGAGAGCAGAGCCATGGCCGTACCGAAGAAAAAGAAATCGAAAGCCAAAAGAGACTCCCGTCGCGCCAATTGGAAGTTGACTCCTTCCAATCCGGTCGATTGCCCGCAGTGCACCGAGCCGATGTTGCCGCACAAGGTTTGCCCCAGTTGCGGATTTTACAAGGGTCGGGAAGTGGTGGAAGTCTCGAGCTGATCCTTGGGCGATCGTCTCGAATGACCCCGCCTGAGAGCACTCCGCCTCTCGCTCTTTTGTTTCCAGGGCAGGGCTCCCAGCAAATCGGGATGGGCGTCGGCTTGAGCGAAGTGAACGCATCCGCTGCGCAAACTTTTGCCGAAGCCGAGTCCGTTTTGGGCTGGTCTGTGTTGTCTCTATGTGGCGAAGGCCCCATGGAGCGACTCACGGCGACCGAACACCTGCAACCCACCCTGCTGACCGTGAGCGTAGCCGCCTATCGAGCTCTGCTCGATCGCATGGGGCCGGACTGGCTGCCTGCAGCGACATTGGGTCATTCCTTGGGGGAGTTCTCCGCTTTGGTTGCCGCTGGCGCTTTGTCTTTCGAGCAGGCCTTGAAGCTTGTGGAGCTGCGCGGCAAGGCCATGGCCGAGGCGGTGCCCGCGGGTCATGGGGGCATGGCGGCTGTCATCGGCCTGGACGCCGAACAGGTTGAGCAGGTTTGCGCCACCGAGGCACAAGGCGAAATTCTGTGCGTGGCCAACCTGAACGCGCCTGGCCAGGTGGTGGTGTCCGGCCAGCTGTCGGCACTGAAACGCGCCCGGCAGAGCTTCAAGCAAGCGGGTGCCCGGGGTGTTATTCCCTTGAAGGTTTCTTCCCCGTTCCATTGCGCCTTGATGGGGCCCGCGGCGAGGAGATTGGCCGATGCGCTGGCAGCGGTCGATTTGCAAACGCCTCGATGCCCGGTTCTTTCCAACGTGACGGGACGACCCCACGGGGACCAGGCCGCCATACGCAAAGCCTTGGAAGCCCAGGTCGTGCATCCGGTGCTTTGGACTGATTGTGTGTCCTGGGTGCTGGATCAGGGCGTACGGAATTTCGTGGAGTTGGGCCCAGGCAAGGTCCTGGCCGGCCTGCTGAGGCGCATCGAGCGCTCGGCCCGTTGTTTGGAGTTGGCGGATTCTTTGGGGCTGGAGCGTCTGGACGCATTTTTAGTCGAGGAGGCAGCATGAGCACACAAGAGAAAGTAATGGCCATCGTGGCCAATGTGGTGGGCGTTGCGGTTGAGGATTTGCGTCTGGATGCCAGCCTGAAAGACGATCTTGGGGCCACCAGCTTGGACCGTTACACCGTGCTGATGGATATCGAGGACGCTTTTGGGCTGGATTTGGACGATTTGCCCGAGGATGAGCTGGAAGGTCGTATCCGGACCGTGGCCGACATTATTTCTTTGCTGAAAGACCGTGGCATTCAGGCCTGAACAAGGCCTTGGCGGGGAGGTTTCCATGGAGCAATCAACTGAGCAGAAGTTGGGCATCGCATCCGACCATGGGGGCTTTGCGCTCAAGCAAGAGCTAATCCCTTGGTTGAAAGAGCGAGGCCTGGATGTGGTGGATCTTGGCTGCCATGGTTTGGATTCGGTGGATTATCCGGATTTGGCAAGCAAGCTTACGCAGGGTATCTCGAATGGAGAATTTGCCCGGGGCATCCTGATTTGCGGCACGGGCCTGGGCATGTCGATGGCCGCCAATCGTCACCTCGGCATCCGGGCGGCCTTGTGCACCTCAGGTTACACGGCTCGTATGGCCCGTGCCCACAATGACGCCAACGTGCTTTGCATGGGCGGACGCGTGGTGGGTGGCGGCTTGGCTCAGGATATCGTTGATGCCTTTTTGTCCCAGGATTTCGAGGGCGGTCGTCATGCCCGACGCATCGCGCGTTTGGATGAGGCGGTCACCGAATGATGCAACGCCCGGACTGGAATACCTACTTCATGGACTTCGCCCGCCTGGCCGAACGCCGCTCCACTTGCTTGCGGCGAAGGGTAGGTGCCGTGATCGTCTTGGATAAGATGGTCTTGGCCACCGGCTACAACGGAGCGCCCAAGGGCGTTCGGCATTGCAGCGAAACCGGATGCATCCGGGAGCAAATGAAGGTGCCCAGCGGGCAGCGGCACGAGTTGTGCCGGGGTTTGCACGCCGAGCAGAACGCGATCATCCAGGCGGCCTACCATGGGGTGCAAATCCGAGGCTCTGAGATGTATTGCACCTTTCGGCCCTGCATCATTTGCGTCAAGATGATCATCAACGCCGGCATCCGCAAGGTGTATTTTCTGGGCGACTACGATGATCCCCTGGCCCAGGATATGGCCGACGATGCAGGACTGGAACTTATCAAGCTGGCCCCGGCTGAAAATTCATCCATCCCGGAAGGGGAGCCCGGCGATGATTTGCGGAGAGGTCCTGTATGAAATGTCCTTTTTGCAACGAGTTGCAAAACCGGGTCATCGATAGCCGCTTGTCCAAGGACGGCCACGCGATCCGTCGCCGCAGGGAATGTTTGGATTGCAGTCGACGATTCACCACCTACGAGCGGGTTGAGGCCAGCATCCCCATGGTGATCAAGAAGGATGGTCGGCGGGAAGAATTCGATCGGGATAAATTGTCTTCCGGGATTTCTCGGGCCTGTCAAAAGCGTCCGGTGAGCGTAAACGACATCGAGGACTTCGTCGAAAAGATCGAGCGCAAAATATTGGAAGGCGGCGAGCGGGAGATCAACAGCGAGGTGCTTGGCGAAGAGGTGATGGATTTTCTGAAAGGCCTTGACGAGGTTGCTTACGTGCGCTTTGCCAGCGTGTATCGTTCTTTTAAGGATCTCAAGGAATTCATGAGCGAGCTGAAGGATTTGGTGGGGGATTCGTCCGGCGGGCGAAAACGGGGAGGCAAGTGAGCGCTGAGTTGTATATGCGCCGGGCCTTGCTCCTGGCCCGTCGGGCCCAGGGCAAAACTTGGCCCAACCCCATGGTGGGTGCCGTGCTTGTGCGCGACGGCGTGGTGGTGGGCGAGGGTTATCACCGCAAGGCCGGTACAGCGCATGCCGAGGTCTTGGCCCTGGACGCGGCTGGCGACAAGGCCGCCGGTGCCGATCTTTACGTCACATTAGAGCCCTGTCATTGCCATGGGCGTACGCCGCCCTGCACCGACAAGATCCAGGCGGCCGGGGTGGCGCAGGTTTTTGTTGGCGCTTGTGATCCCAACCCGCGGGAATGCGGTGCGGGCATCGAGGTGTTGCGGGCGGCCGGCGTCGAGGTTCATGCCGGATTGCTCGAGGCCGAATGCATGGACTTGAATCGGGTTTACAACCGCTTCATCGTCGACGGTCGACCCTTTGTCCGGGTTAAGGCCGCTTGCAGCTTGGATGGACGCATGGCACCGGTCAGTCGGGACGCCCGCTGGATCAGCGGCAAGGAAGCACGGGTTTTCGCCCACCGCCTGCGCTCGGTATCCCAGGCTGTTTGTGTCGGCCTGGGGACCGTGTTGCAAGATGACCCGGCTCTTGACGTACGCCATCTGCGTGGCAAAAACCCCGCCGTGGTGGTCCTGGACTCCAAGCTGCGTACGCCGCCCGATGCCCATTTGCTCAAACTGGATCGCAAGGCCCCCGTTTGGATTTACCATTGCCAGGATGCGCCCAAGGCGCGTGTCGCGGGGCTGCAGGCCGCGGGTGCGGAGTTGGTGCGCGTGCCGGCCCTGGACGGGCGGCCCGATTGGCTGGCGGTGCTTCGCGATCTATTCGGTCGGGGTGTCTATCAGTTATTGGTTGAAGGCGGTGCCGGCGTCATCGGGTCTTTGATGGAGGCGCGCTTGCTGGATTGGCTGGACCTGGTTCTGGCACCCTGCTTGCTGGGATCAAACGGAGTGCCTGTCGGGATCTGGGATGGCCCTGAAAAGGTGGCCTCGGCACCCCGCTTGAAAGCCATGCGGTCTCGCAGCTTGGGGCCTGATTTGCTGGTGCAAGGAGAGGTCCACTGGCCCGAAGGAGGGGAGGCGTAGATGTTCACCGGCATCATAGAGGATTTGGGTCGCATTCTGAGTTTGAATCAGAATGGCTCCGGACAGCGTTTCGAAATCGCCAACAGCTTGCCCCGGGAGGGCGTGGCTTTGGGGGATTCGGTGGCCGTGGATGGGGTTTGCCTGACGGTCACGGCTCTGGCCGAGGGGGCCTTCTCAGCTGACGTCAGCGGCGAGACGCTGAAGGTGTCAAGCTTGGGACGCCTGCGTCTCGGTGATCAGGTGCACTTGGAGCGAGCCCTGACTTTGAGTGGGCGCCTTGGGGGTCACCTGGTCAGCGGACACGTGGACGGCCAGGGCAAAATCGTCGAACGGCGGCAGATCGACCCGAGTTTGGAGTTGTGCATTGAGGCGCCCCCGGCGCTGCTGCCTTATCTGGTCCCCAAGGGCTCTGTGGCCGTGAATGGGGTGAGCCTGACGCTTAACCAGCCTGAACGTAGCCGATTTCGGGTCATGTTGGTGCCGCAGACCTTGCAAGGTACTCGATTGGGTGAGCTGCGGGTGGGCGATTTGGTGAACCTGGAGGCTGATATCCTGGGAAAATACGTCAGGCATTTTGTTTTGGGTGCCGAGGGGGCAAAGGGCGTGGATGAGGCCTTTTTGAGAGAGCATGGCTTCTTATAAGACTTGCCCAGGATGCCCGCATGAGCTAGCTTATCCACGATGAAGAACTCTGAAATACATAGTGACGCGATCAAGCGGGTCGAGCTGGCCCTGACTGAGATTCGCGAAGGCCGCATGGTCATCATGGTCGATGACGCAGATCGAGAGAATGAAGGCGATCTGTGCTTGGCCGCCGAAAAGACCACACCTGAAGCTGTGAACTTTATGGCCATGCATGGCCGCGGCCTGATCTGCTTGTCTTTGACCGATGAGCGCATTCGCCAACTGCGACTGCCCATGATGGTGGACCAGGCGGCCAACGAAAGCTCTTTCGGTACCGCCTTCACCGTGTCCATCGAAGCCCGGGAGGGCGTCAGCACGGGTATTTCGGTCAAGGACAGGGCGACCACCATCATGGCTGCCGTGGCCGATGACGCCAGTTCCGAAGACTTGGTGCGCCCGGGGCACGTTTTCCCCTTGCGCGCTCGTCCAGGCGGGGTGCTGGTGCGCACCGGGCAAACCGAAGGTTCGGTGGACTTGGCCCGTCTGGCCGGTCTGAAACCGGCGGCGGTCATCTGCGAGATCATGAACGACGATGGCAGCATGGCCCGCATGCCCGATTTGGAAGTTTTTGCCCGGACACATGGGCTTACGATTATTTCGATCGCCGACTTGATCGAGTACCGAGTGCACGAAGAGACTCTGGTGCGGCGTATGGTCGAAGCACGGGTGCCCACCCAGCATGGGGGGCCCTTTACGGCCGTCGCTTACGAGAACGACTCGGACCCTTTCACCCATGTGGCCCTGGTGATGGGTGATATCAAGCCCACCGAGCCGGTGCTGGTGCGGGTGCATTCGGAATGCCTGACAGGGGACGTGTTCGGTTCGCTGCGCTGTGACTGCGGCAACCAGTTGACGGGTGCCTTGGCGATGATCGAAAAGGCCGGCAAGGGTATCTTG
This sequence comes from Deltaproteobacteria bacterium, assembly GCA_019314375.1. Lineage (GTDB taxonomy): Bacteria > Myxococcota > B64-G9 > B64-G9 > B64-G9 > JAFCZJ01. Next base: position 6,616 of record JAFCZJ010000101.1, read on the forward strand.
TTGTATCTGCGCCAGGAGGGCCGCGGCATCGGCCTGATCAACAAGCTGAAGGCTTACAACTTGCAAGATGATGGTTATGACACGGTGGAGGCCAACCATCGCTTGGGTTTCAAGTCGGACCTCCGGGACTATGGGATCGGTGCCCAGATTCTGCGCGATCTCGGTGTGGGAAAAATGCGCTTGATGACCAACAACCCCAAGAAAATTATCGGGCTTGAGGGCTATGGCCTTGAGGTTGTGGAGCGGGTGCCGATTGAGATTCCGCCCAACGAATCCAATATTGAATACTTAAGGACCAAGCGTGCGAAAATGGGCCACATGCTCGAGCAAGTGGGCCCTGACAAAAACAGCGGTAAACACTGACGGGAGACGTCATGCCCAAGATCATCGAAGGCCAATTCGACGCCAGCGGGCTCAAGGTGGCGGTTGTGGTGAGCCGGTTTAATAGCTTCATCAGCGAGCGGCTTTTGGACGGTGCGCTGGATGCGTTGCTGCGACACGGTGCCGAAGAAAAGCAGATCCAGGTCTATCGGGTGCCGGGCACTTTTGAGATACCAGCCCTCGTATCGAGACTTGCCGCCTCCAAGCGTTTCGACGCAGTCATTTGTCTTGGCGTGTTGATCCGGGGCGGCACGGCCCACTTTGATCTGATCGCCGCCGAGGTTTTCAAGGGCGTGGCTTCGGTCAGCATGACCCATGAAGTCGCCATCGGCATGGGCGTCATCACCGCCGAAAGCATCGAGCAGGCCATTGAGCGTGGTGGCTCCAAGATGGGGAACAAGGGCTTCGAAGCCGCCCAGGCCGCTATCGAAATGGCCTCGCTGTACCGAAGCATGTAATTATCGAACTTGGGGTGTTGGAGCATTTCGTTTATGGGCATCCGTCGTCGTTCCAGAGAATCCGCGTTGAAAATCCTCTATTCTCGTGAGGTGGGTCAGCTTCCCATTCAGGAGGCTTTGGAATCCTATTGGGAATTTTACGAGGAGCCCGATTCGGGCCAGGAGTTCACCGAACGCATCGTGTTGGGCACCGCCGAGCGTCTGGAAGAATTGGACAAGGCCATCCAGGAAGTGTCCACCCATTGGCGCATTGGTCGAATGGCCGTGGTGGACCGCAACATCCTGCGCATGGCCGCTTACGAATTGTTCCACATCGCCGAAGTCCCCAAGCGTGTCACCCTGAACGAAGCCATCGAGATCGCCAAACGCTACGGCGCCGAAGACTCCTGGGCCTTCATCAACGGCATTTTGGATAAATTGGCGGAGGGCAAGGACTGATGGCCAAGGCGCGGCTTGATTTGGGCGCCGAAATCTTCAGCCTTGAGGCTTTGGACCACCTGCAAGCCGATGTCTTGCTTCTGGGCGTGTTCGACGATGACCGGCCCTTGAAGGGCGCGGCGGGCTACTGCGATTGGCGCCTCAACGGACGATTGAGTCGCATGCTGCAGAGCGGCAGCTTTAAGAGTCAAGCGGATGAGGTCTTGTTGACCGACACGGCGGGGCGCATTCCGGTACCCCGCGTGCTTCTTTTCGGTCTGGGGCCGCGCCAGGCGCTGGATTTGGCCGCCTTCCGTTCGGTGGTGCGCATGATGTTGGTTACGGCCAAGAAGATGGGTTCAAGTCACTTGGCCATGGAAATGCCCGGGGTGAACCCCGGTCCCTTGGATCCTCGGCAGGGTTTGGACGCTCTGCTCAAGGTGGCGCACAATGCCTATCCGGCTTGCCGGATTACCCTTTTGGTGGCCGACCGCCGGAACCATGAGCTGGCCGAAGAAGAAGCCAAGCGAGACAAGAACGTCCGCTGGATGCAGCCTGTTTCAAATCAAGATCAAGAAAACGATTGAGCTCAGTAGCGGCGCCGGATGAGCGCGAGTCCTAAGAGGGCCAAGAGTATGCCGGCACCGGGGAGCCCGCCTGTGGTGCTGCAGCCAAGGTGGGCATCGTCTTCGTCGGCTTCGTCTACGCCCTCGTCGGCTTCCAGTTGATTCGTCAGGCGGGCGTGGTCGGCATCGGGGCCCAGCAGCCGATCCAGCGCTTCTTGGCTGGGGCTGTAGTCGGGCTCGTAGCTGAGGCCATCATCGCGTGGTTGGATGTCCAAATCGATGCGGGCGGGGCTTGGGTCCAAAGAGCGGTAATCACCCACGCTGCGGGCTCGGACTTCGATGACATGTCGTCCCGTGAGCGAGAGCAGGGGATCGCGCACGATGAGCTCGGGGCCTCGTTTGAACAGGCGCCAGTTGCCCCCGTCGATGCGGAAGCTGAATTCGGCCTCGGGGCCTTCGTCGGCGGCGACGCGCAAGACGAGCTCAGGCCGGGTCGGGCCATCGGGTGCGAAGATGGACATCTGGCCCAGGCTGGGCACGCGCAGTTCCTGCAGGCTGACCTGGGTGTCCCGACTGCGGATGGCGCATTGGCCTTCCATGCAGAGGTTGGCGAACATGCCCAGGTACTCATGATACTGAGGCTCGGCGGCCCGCGGCATGTGTCCGGCCATCTCAATGATGTTCAGCTCGAAGCCTTCGATGGGCGGAATTGCGATGGGTTGCAAGGCATCCGTCAGCATGGGCATGGCGATGCCGATGAGGGTGGGCACCAGGCTTTCCAAGGCGGCCGGGTCCTCGGCCAGAAGCTCATAGTTGGTGGCCACCACGTTGTCGATCAAGATGCTGTCTTCCCCGAAGAGCGGCGTGACCGTGTTGTCCGGGTTGAACTGCAAGCTGAGGCTCAAGGTCACGTCCTGGGTCAAGGTCAGCGCGCGAACGTAGCGTTCGTCGACCATGATGTAGAAGTCCATGGCCAGACCCGGCATGAAAATCCAGATCAGGGGCTCATCGAGTTCGCCCTCGGCGGTGAAGGTACCGGCACCCACCTCGGCGTAAGGCACGTGCAGGGGCTTGATCACCAGCTTGACCGGTGTGTTCAATCCGCCGGTGAGGTGGTTGATGGAGCCCAAAAGCGCCGACAAGGTGCCCGAGTTGAGCAGGTCGGTCAGATCAGAGCCAATTTCCAAGCAGACCAGGCCGCTCAAGTAAGCCTTGTACAGGGACCAGTCCAAAAAGGCGTCGGCGATGCCGATGGCCGCCATGTAACTCTGGCCGGAGTCGGGCATCACGTCGCCGACCGGATAAATCAAGGGCGGCGGGGCGTCATTGCTGGGGACTTCGAGGGGGCTGGGCGTGGGCACACAAGAATCTTGCTCGCTGTCGGCACCACCGATCATGCGCATTTCAACGCCGCCTGCGACCACCAAGGGACGGGCATTCACGCTTTCTTCCTGGCCCGCGGCCACAAAGAGATCGAGTTGGGCGCTCATGCCGGGCATGACATCCGTGGTCAACTCGCCGACGTCCAGCGTGCCCACCATGCCCAAAGGCTTGATGCGGCAGCCACCGGCCCCCACGCAGAAACCCTCCACCGGGTTGGAGCCCGAAGGGCAGCCGCCGGAGTAGAAGTCATCCGGCAAGCACTTGGACTGGTAGAGCATTTCATCCAGGGTGCCGTCGAGTTGGTCCTGGATCTGGCTGTTGAGGGTGTCGGTCAGTAGATCCTGCAGCCATTCAAAAAGCCAATCCACCGGCAAGACCCAGATATTGCAGTCGTCGAAGCTGTAGTCCTCGGTGGTGATTTCGAAGTCGATGCTCTCCACGTCGAAGGTCATCAGGTTGTCGCGGCTGTCGATGGGCAGGCTGATGGTTACGTCAATGTCTTTGTTGATGGCGTGCAGGGGTACCGTGCATTCAAATGCCAAGCTGCCTTCGATGTCGATGGATCCGGTGATGTTGACCACGGCGTGCAGGTCCAGGTAGTTGGGCGCACGAGGTGTGATGTCGGTGGAGAGGATCTCCGCGGTGATGGTACAGCCGTTTTGGCAGATGGTGTAGTTGTAGGTTAAGAACAAAATCTCTACGCCGTCGCTCACTCGCGGGATGTCGAAGCTGAGGCCACCGGGACCCAGGAAGGTCTCCATGATGGGCACCAGGTTGTCCTCGATGAAGGTCAGGGCATGGGGTGTGAGCCGGGCTTGGACCGAGTCATAGAGCTTGTGTTCTTCGGCCATGGGTTCTTCCAGAGGCGTGACGCAGTCGCAGCCGGTGTCTCCACAGGCAAAGCCGCCAATGACAACGGCCAAAGTGATCGCGAGACGAAACCAAGGTTTACGGGCCTTGAACTTCATGAAAGCCTCCACTGAGAAATCAATTTAACTGTTACAGCCTAGCACGGATCTGTCTGAATGGGGTCTTGAATAGTTGATTTAATGGAAAATCAGGATCATCATTCAAGATGAAAGGATAAGGCCAAATGGAAATCGATTTTCTTTTCGCCATAGCGGCTTTCGTCATCTTCATTGTCGGGTTGGTCATATTCTTCAACGAAGACGCCCGCATCAAACGCGCATTGCGCAAGGTACCCAAGTTGAGCATCGGGGATTTCACAGACGGAGCTGAAGCCCGTCTGGTCGGTGAGGTTCGGCTGCTGGATGAATTCTTTTCCCCGCTATCGAAGCGGCCATGTGCCCACTATCACCTCAAGGTAGAGCAGAATAAACGTTCGGGCCGTAGTAGCCGTTGGGTCACAATCATCGAGGACACCAGGACGGTTGACTTCATCATCGACGACGGGACCGGCCGGGCGATAGTCGAAACCGGGCAAAGCAAGGTCGCGGTGGTTAAAGATTCGCACGCCCGCTCGGGTACTTTCAACGACGCCTCGTTCGATCTCGAAGAGCTTCTGATGCATTACGGAAAAACGAGCACAGGCCTTTTGGGTTTCAATAAGTCCATCCGTTACCACGAAGGCGTCATCGAAGCCGGCGAGAAAGTGGCCGTTTTCGGAAGAGGCCGATGGATCAAAGATGCCAGCGGCAAACGACAGCTGGTGATCAACAAGCCGGCCGAAAGCATGGTATTGATAAGCGACGATCCCTCGACGGTTGGTTGAGCAGTTAAAAGTTCTCAGTCTTTGCGGCGGGCCTTTAGTTTTTCCAGCAACGCGGCGGGGACGAAGGGGTGGCCCATGGGCTGATTTGCTTTGAAGTCTCCGTGGAAATCGCTGCCGCCGGTTACCGCCAGATTGAACTCGGCGGCTAGATTTAAGAGCCAGGTTTGGGTTGCCTGGTTGTGGTGGGGATAATGTACCTCGATGCCGTCTAGGCCTGCTTCGACCATGCTTTGGATTTCGGCTTTGAGTTCCTCTTTGGGGATGTCGTGGATGGCTGGGTGGGCCAAGACGGCCAGGCCGCCTGCCGCGTGTAGCAATGCGATGGCTTCTTTTGGGTCGAGCCTTCGGCGGGATTGGTAGGCGGGCTTGCCGTGGGCCAGGTATCGATCGAAGGCTTCTTGTTTGCTTTTGACGTGGCCTGCTTCGACTAAGGCCTGGGCGATGTGGGGCCGGCCGACGACGTCGCCGCCGGCCAGGTCGGCTACTCGGCTTGCCTCGATGGGGGCGCCCAGCTCGGCTAGTTTTTTGAAGATGCGGGTGTTGCGATCGTGCCGGCCCTCTCGAATGGTGGCCAGGGTTTGGTTGAATTCGTCATGGTCTTGTCGGATCCAATAGCCCAAGACGTGCAGACTGCCGCCGTCGGGTCGCTTGGTGGAAAGCTCCACCCCCGGCACCACCTCGATGCCGAGTTTTGCGCCTTCGGCCAGGGCCTCGTCGATGCCGTCTAAGCAGTCGTGATCGGTGATGGCCATGGCGGAAAGCCCCGCGTCGAAGGCTTGGCGCACAAGGGCCGCCGGGCTCAGGGCCCCGTCGGATGCCGTGCTGTGATTGTGCAAATCGATATGTCGAGGATTGTCCATGGGCTGGGTTTACCGCGAATTCATGCCGTTTGACACCTTTTGATTGCGCAGGGTATCTTGCCCTGTGAACTTCATCCAATGGATCCGCGAGTTGGCCAGGCCCGATGCCGAAATGGGCTGGAGCGAGGTCCGTTTCGTCACCCGGGCCAAGACTCTTTTCTACGCCCGCCTGGCTTTTTTGGCCGTGGGTCTGCTTATCCTGGCGGTGCCTCGCTGGGCCCAGGCCTTTGGTGCCCAGAGTCCCTGGGCCTTCGTTGTCTATTTCGTCATGATCGCCTACAGCGTGATCTGCTATTTGCTCATCGAGCGGGGCCCCATAGGCAAGGGCGTGACCTTCGGCACCTTGTGCATGGACGTGATGGTTTTGGTTTATATGATCGCGTTTTCTGGTGGTCTCAAGAGTCCGGTTTTGCCCACCCAGGTGGTTTACACTATTTTCTTCGCGCTTTTGTTTCCCAGCCCCCTGGCCATTCTGCCACCACTCTTAACCCTGCCTGTGGTGGCCAAGATCGACACGGAGATCCCGGGGCGCACGCTGGAACTGGAAGACCTGTTTATCTTGATTTGGTATTCCGCCGTGAACTTCATCGTCGTTTACGTCATCGTCTACTTGAACGAGCGAGAAGAGTGGCAACATAACGAGATTGTGAATTTGCAGGAGAACTTGCGGCATATGGCGGTGGTGGAGGAACGCAACCGGCTTTCCCGCGAGATCCACGATGGGCTGGGGGCCTCTTTGTCTTCACTGATCATCCAGGCTGAGTATCTGAATAACCTGGCCAAGGACGAGGAGATGAAGGCAGAGATTGGCGAGTTGAAGGAGGTCGCGGAGGAGAGCATCGACGAATTGCGTCGCTCTATCTCCATGATGCGCGAGGACTTCGATTTGGTCACCGCCTTTGATGAGTATTGTATCAACTTTGCTCAACGGGTCGGCTTGGAGGTGGGCATGCGGGTCACCGGCAGCATCCCCAAGCTTAACAGCGAGCTGCAGTTGACGGCCTTCCGTATTCTGCAGGAAACCCTCTCCAATATCCGCAAGCATGCGAAGGCCAAGCGCGTGGATGTGGAACTCATCTGCATGGATGGGCAAATCAAGCTGGAGGTGGCCGATGACGGCGAGGGTTTTGATTATCAGGGCCACCTGAAGGGCCACTTCGGACTGGCCAACATGCGTGAGCGAGCCAAGCAATACAGCGGCAGCTTGGAAGTGGATTCAAGCCCGGGAAAAGGTTGCCGCATCATCTTTCAAGTGCCCCTGGACAGAGGCAAGAAGCCTGAGCAAGGTGTCCAAACTTTGATGATAGAGCAGAGGCAAGGAGCGATCAATGACGGCGATTCGGGTATTGGTGGTTGAGGACCAACCTAAGATATTAAAGAACTTGCTTAAGGTTTTGGGCGGTTTCGACGCCATCGAGGTGGTGGGCAAGGCCCTGTCAGGCGAAGAAGCTTTGGAAGTTATTGACGAGGTCAAGCCTGAAGTTCTGCTCTTGGACCTGGGTCTGCCCGGCATCAGCGGTATTGAGGTGACCAAGCAGGTCAAAGAGAAGTGGCCCAAGATTGAGATTCTGATCTTCACCATCTTCGAAGAAGAGGAGAAGGTCATGGGTGCCATACAGGCAGGAGCCTCCGGCTACTTGTTGAAGGGCATGAACGCCGAGAAGATAGTGGATTCCATCTGCGAGGTGCATTCGGGCGGCAGCGTCATCCAGCCCAGCCTGGCCCGCTCTCTGCTGCGTCACTTTCAGGTGATACCGACGCCGAACGATGAAGAAATACCCAAGTTGACACCGAGAGAAGTGGAGATTTTGCAGATCATCGCCAAGGGTCTGTCCAACCTGGAGGCGGCCAATGTTTTGAAGATCAGCCGCGCCACCATCCGCACGCATTTGGAGCACATCTACGCAAAGATGTCCGTGTCCAATCGAGTCGAGGCCATCACCGAAGGCATTCGCCAGGGTTTGATCGACCTGTAATCCAATCATTCGAAATGAACTACCAAGTGTTTCCGTCGTGCTGGAGTCCAGGCGAATGGGGACCGCTGCTGTTCACCAGGCTGTCGTGGGCTCTGAGCGCCCGGTCGCAGTCGCCATCTGCGGCACGGGAGGCGCTGATTCCGCCCGGCGTCTCCGGTACCCAGAAGGCTTCCAGATTTTGCAGCCCGACACCATTTGGATCCCGCCAGGCCAGGTTCAGAGCGCCCGCGCCGCTTCCCAGCCAGGGCCCGCCGTATTCCAGCCCGAAGCAGAGGCAGGACGGAGGTGGGTCCACGGGTGCCGCTCCGTTGTAGATCAGCAAGGCTCCGCCCTCGGGCAGGATCACCGATTCGGTGAAGCTGGCCGTGGCCCCGGGCGCTGAAATCTGAAGCCCCAAGAGATCCAGCGCCTGATGACTCGTGTTGATCACCTCAATGAATTGGTCCCCCAGGTTTCCCAGGCCGTCTTGATTCAAGTCAATACCGGCCGCATCCACCAAGATTTCGTTAAGGCAAAGATCACCGGGGCGAGGCCGGTCGGATTGTCCATCCGGCCAGGATTCACTCTTTAGCTCGACACGGTAAGCCAAGGTATCCGTTTGTCGGGTTTCGATACGCAAAAGAAGCTCGCCCCCGCGACCCGCGAAGCTGGAGATGCGCGGCAAGCGCTCGGCACCCCCGTCATCGTCTGCTTCGAAGAGGCGACCGTCTTCATCGAAGAGACTGAAGATCAGATCGGGTGGGGCACCTGGGCCCGCGGTCCAAGCCACAAGACTCAGGGCTCGACCGACCGGCGTGGGCAAGCTCAGCCAGTCCACGCCATCTCCAAGGTTTGGGTCCAGTTGGCCGGAAAAAAGCCAGGGACCCTCCGGCAAGCGCTGGGCCTGCTCGGGGCTGTCGTTTGCACCTGTTTGCTCGACGATGCGTAGCGCGGGCGCGGGCTGCCGAGAAAACTCGAGATTCAGGCTTTCTCCCTGGCCCCCGGCCCCGTGCATGTCGCTTAGCAGCAGGCTGTGTTGACCCCCGGTGGGACTGAGCCAGCTCAGCTCGCCTTGGCTGCTCTGCGCCAGTATTTCCCAGGACTCGCCATCTCGCAGTTGCAGGTGGGGCTGTAAACTTTCGTCGGCCTGGGCCACATGGATGGTGATCTCGGTGTCCGCCTCCAGAAAAAAGCGCCAGGCCCCCATCTCTCCGGGTTCTTCATAGACCAAGAGCGAATCCGCTTCGTTGCGCCAACTCAAGTTTTTCGACTCCACACGCCAATCGAAGGCCCGACTTGGATGGATCCCGTGCTCGCAGGCTTCGACCAACCTGTCGTGGATGCGCAGGTAGAGCGCTTCGGTCTGGGGTGTGAGCAGCGTCAGGCCTGCCCTGGTCGATGGACCCTCGTCGGCCAGCCCATGGTGCTCCACTCGATGACTCGCGCTGCGACAAGCCAGAACCTCAAAGCCCGGAGAGAAATCTTCGGCGGGGCTCCAGACCTCCAAGCGGAGGGCTTCTTCATCCACAGGCTCAATGGGCAGGATGCGCGCGCAACCTGCCAGGTTGCTGCTTGATCCCCACTCCGTCCCCGCCTGGATCCCCCCTTGGATTTCAAGATTCAGGGGCCACGGGCCGCCACCGGGGGTGATGAGTTCCACCCATACCCAAATTTCAGAGTCGCTGTGGCAAGTGAGCAAGTGGGCGTTTGTCGCGCCTGGGCAATCGGCCCGGTCGTCGTTGCTTTCGATTAGGCGACCTGTGGCATCGGTCAGCCAGAGGACCGGATCGAAACCAGGCTCTCCGCTCAGCCAGAATTCCAGGAGTTGGGGCAGGCTCGCGTCTGTTGCCAGTCGATAGACGAGCAGGCGCCCGGCCTGGATTTGCACTTCGTTGGTTTCCTGGCCCAAAGGCCAGGGGGAGGGGATTGGATGAAAGGGTGCCACGCTCAGGCGGTAGGCATAGCCCGGGCCACCCACTGGGGTTGCTCCACCTGCGTTGGCTGCGTCTTGGACCTCGATTAGGTAATCACCATCTCTGGGCAGCAAGATCTCGAGCCAGGCGTTGAGCCCTGAGCCCCCGTCGTCATCCAGTCGCTCATAGATAAGCCCTTCGGTCCTCGCGTCCATCACCCGCAGCAAGGGATCGATATGCGAACCGGCAGGCCAAGCCTCGACTTGGATTCTCAGCGCTTGACCTGCCAGCCCTCGCAGAACGAAGAGATCCCGATCCGGCTCGAGCAGAGGCTCATCGATGAGACCCTCAACTCTGCAATGGGTCGGGATTTCCGGCGCGAGCACAGGCTCGTCGTTGATGGCTTCTTTTTCGTCCAGGGCCTGGGTCTGGCAAATGTCGCCTACTCCGTCTCCCTCGGCGTCCTTTTGGCGCGGGTTGAAGATCGACGGGCAGTTGTCGCAAAGATCGCCCACGCCGTCGGCGTCGCCGTCAACCTGGTCGGCGAAGGGCTCATTTTCATCGGCTGCCAAATATGGGCATTTGTCGTAAGCGTCGGGCAAGCCATCACCGTCTGCATCCCGGCTTTGACCCAGGCAAACGCCGGCCACGCATCGCTCGTCCAAGGCGCAGTTTATAGGACCCTTGCAATCGGGCGGCTCCTGACAAGCCCCCAGCAGGCTTGTCAGAAACCAAGTCGCTATGAGAAAAGTCAGGCGAGGGTTCATGATGTCCATGGTGCCATCGAAGTTGCTGAATCACAACCAACGGGGGGGATTTGGGGGACTTGTAACCGCTTGGATGATGGGGCAAAATGCTTGGCATGAATATACAAAAATCGATTTGTTGTTGGGTGTTGGTTGTGTTTGCCCTGGGCTTGGGCGCTTGCGATGACGAAGAGAAGGGTAGATTCCAAGCCACCATTCCTCGCGCTCCCGATGACCGCCTGGAGGGCCGTGATGTGGATAGCTGCCCGGTCTATTTAGAAGAGCGCTGTGAAGGGACACGGCAACAGCGCTGCGAGATTTATGATACGCAAAGCGATGTGTTTGTCGATGATCCCGACCCCTTGCTTCGACGGGTCTATCTTTACGACCGTTGGTACGATTTCTACTGTTCACCGCAGGGCCTGACCGCCGAGCGCGTATTCACGGGACCCATGCCGGGCTCAACACCTGAGTCGGAGTGGTCCTTGCTGGAGAATTTTGACAGATGGGCCGGATCCGGGGACGCGGCCATTTGGACAGGGGCCGCTTTGGTCTCGGATATTTTTCGCTATACTCAGACCGGGACCGAGGCGGACTACCAGCGCATGGAGGACAAGGTCCGCGCACTATTGCTCAATTTCGATGTCACCGGGATTCCCGGCTACCTGGCCCGTCACCACTTCATGCTTTTGCCGGAGGGTTCCCCCAAGAGCGACGATTTGATGCTGGAATATGGCGATCAGGAGAGCCTGAGCAACCGCGACAACCCCATCGAATCGCTCGACATCGACAGGCTGCCCGAGGCCTATACGCAAGGCGTTCCGGATGGGCAGGGTGGCTACGTCCAGGGCACGCCCATGTGGAACGGTCACCCTTCCATCGATCAGTACAGTGGACCCATGATGGCCTTTCCGATGGTCTACAACTTGTTGCGCGACGAGGACCTGAAGGAACGCATCGTCACCCACATGACCTGCTACTTGAAGCGACTCAAGCGCATGGATCTCATCAATTTGCAGAGCAATCCTGATTTGGTGGAAGAGGTCTCAAACTATTTTGGCGGGTCCAGTCTGCAATTAGACCCCGGGGACCCGGATTTTGCCAGCCTCGATAGACTGGTTTTTTACTACCATCCGGGCATCAATGAAGTTAATCGTGAGGGCTTTGACCGCAGCTGTCCTGATTCCGTGGCGCTGACCGCAACCCGAATTCTCGACGCCTCCAGCGACAGTTTTTTGATGGATATGTTGGGATTGGCAACGGATTTGAATACCGATAGCTCCGGGACGCCCAGTGAAACTCAGATTGACCATTTCTATATCGCCAACCTGCGTGGCGGCGATGCAAGCCACCTCATGCATCTCGCTGCCATGGCTTACTACTTCACCCAGGACGAGCAGTATCTTTCTTTCCTGGACGATGAGTTGATCGCCAATATCGGCACCCTCGAAGTGGCCCATACCATGATGGCCTTCCGGATGCCCGATTGGTGTTTCAAGTTTTATGGGGACCACATCAGCTACGGTACCCATTGGCAGTTTGTCACCATGCTGACCGATTCGGCGTTTAGAGACTCCTTGATCGACGTGATGGAAACCGAGATTTGGCAAAAAGCGCTATACAATCACCACAGCGCCAAGTTCAACGTCATGTATGCATCGGTGCTGCCCGAGGAGGGGGCTGCTGATCGCCCCGTCGCAATCGAATCGGCTCTTCGACAATTGGAAGATTTCGGTGGCAACGATGGTGTTTTGGATGCGCCGCGAAGAACCTACAATCTTGACCGGCAGCACGTGATCGACAACCTGCCCTCGGGGATCTCGCTTCGCTGTCCCACTGAGACGGAGATGAGCACCTGCGAGGAACCGGTCGTTTTGATGGGCATACCGATGGAAAGCCGGATCATTTCCTACGAATGTGATGGGCGGCCCGGCGAGTGCGTTATGGACAACGGTCAGTGCACCCAGGCCTTGGCCTCCGAGGGCCTTCCGCCCAGGCTGCGAGCCTTCGCGGATTTCATGTGGCAACGCAGTCCTTTCGACATCGG
>JAFCZJ010000102.1 GCA_019314375.1 Deltaproteobacteria bacterium
CGCGCAAGCTGAACCTGACCGCCCGCATGTTGAAGCTGAGCCTAAAAAAACCCGCCGAAAGCGAACTGGCCCAAAGCGACCACGAGTTAATCAAAACAGCAGCCGGATTTGCAGGCGTCTGCGAAAAACTAGCCAGCACCGTAGACACGATAGGCGGTGCCGCCGACAGCGCCAAATCTGCAGTCAAAGGCCTATTCAAAAAGATCACAGAATAGAGCTCTAGAAGCTCTCCAGCAGGTCAGCCAACTCGTCCAGACCGTCGATGAGGGCGTCCGGTTCGAGGGCTTCCAGCCTTTTTCTGCCCCAGCCCCCGTAAGTCACGCCCACCGCCTTAATGCCCGCGGCTTTGGCTGCGCCGATATCAGTACCCGTGTCCCCCACCATCACCACCTGGGCCGGGTCAAAACCCAAGGCTTCGCAGAGATAGATTAAAATCGCAGGATCCGGCTTGGGGGGTAAATCGTCCGCGCCTCGCACGATCTTGAAATAGGGCGCAAGGCCCACCGATTCGACGATGCGCCGGGCTGCATCGGTGGGCTTGGTCGTCGCCACGGCCAGGGGATAGCGCTTGGCGAAATCAGCAACCACCTGGGCCGCGTGTGGGAAAAGAAGTTCGGGCCCCGGATTGTGCTCATAGGCCGCCCGATAGGACTCGACAAAACGCTCAGCCCTTTCGGCATCTCCATCGCCGATGAAGCGATCGTATAGCTCACTGAGCGGACAACCCATATGCGGCTTGATATCCGCGTATTCCAGCGCGGGCCCGCCCACATCCCCAAAAGCCACAAGAGCCGAGCGAATGATCTCGGGCTCGGAGTCCACTAAGGGCCCGCAAGTCCACGTGTCACCTCATGATGCCTGTTTCAAAAACGGCCCAGCCCCTTTCGGGACGGGGCCGATAAGATTCTCTAATACATCGACTACGGAGGCGTGATACTCAGGTCCAAGTCATAGAGAGCCCTGAGACCCGCATATGATCGGTAGTTCTGCACCAAAATGTAGGCTCCATCCGATGGCAGGGAGATGTCAGCCAGGCTCTCGTTGGATCCGAAGTTAGCGCTCGCATCCAACAAGGTGTGGTTGACGTCATAGAGGAAGAGATCCAAATCCCCAGATCCAGATGCGGAGCTGCTCAGATCCACACTGACCGAAGAACCAGCCGCCGCGTCGATGAAATAATAGTCATCATCCTCGCCGCACAAGGTCAAGTCCGTCATCAAACCTTGCGGGAAAGCGCCATTGGCGTCGGCTTCGGCGTAGTTGTCGTTGGGCTCCCATGGCTCGGCAGCCGGTTCTTGGCAGATGTAGGCATGATTTGTTGTCACGATCAGACTATAATTCACAGCCGTTGTGCCAAAAAGATCAACCCTCAAGTAGTAGTGTCCGCTGAATTCCACCGTGTAATCTGAAATGGTTTCGGGATTATTGGTGGTGTATCCGCGCACGAGATAGTCTGAGGTGTCATCCTCAAAGTACAGATACAAGTCGATGTCGCCGTCATCATATGGAGTTTCGAAAGAAACGACATCTCCTGCTTCCAAATCCAATACGAACCAATCCTCTAACGCAGGATCATCGCAAATCCTAAGTTCTTGTAACTCGATACTAAACATCTCACCATCCGACACCCATGCCATCTGGCTCAGGTCAGTTGCCCACGAGGGCGAATCGTTGGGTTCATAAGCGTCATCATCGCAGATGGTGAAGGTGCCATATTCCAAGCTCAGATCGTAGTCGATCTGCTCGACGGCCGCGGGGCTCTTGGGCACGACCTTGGCGTACAAGATCATGTCCGCGCTGGACTGACCGGAGATGACCTCGTTCACCATGCCTGTGTTCTCAGAGGTCAGAAGCTCCACCAACTGGTCATCGTCATGGTAGTAGAGGAAGAGATCCGCGTCGCCATCAGCACCGGTGTTTGTCAGGGTAAGCAGGATGGTCTGACCGCGCAGGACGGGGAAGGTGAAGAAGTCCGCGTCGCCCGGGCAGAGTCTCAAGGCGGTATAGCCATTCTCGTCCAGAGTGCTGGCCTCTGAATAGACATTGTTGGACTCCAGGCCGTCGTCGGTGCATGGTGCCGGCGCGGTCAAACTCAGGGCCAGGGTATAGTCCATGCGATCCGTCTCTTCCGGATTGGGGATGCGCACCAGCACCCGCAAGTCGGCATCGGCCATGACCACGTACTCCAAAGTCTCGGTGCCGGTGCCGCCGTCGGAAAGCGCCACCGTGGCGCTGCCGTCTTCACTGGTCAAGGCGAGTTCCAGGTCCTGAACCATGTGGTCGTAGGTGGCGGTCACGCTGATGGTGTAACGAGCCGGCACGTTGATGGAGAAGTAATCCGGATCCGCATGACAGAGGATCAGATCGTTGGCCGAAAAACCATCCGTGATGGCGTAAGCCTCGGCTGCCGTGTCGTTGTGTTCGTAGCCGTCATCCGCGCACACGAGGGGCGGGTCGCTCCAGATGGAGAGACGATAGGGCAAATCGTTGGCCAGGGCGTCTCTAGACATGACCCTGACATAGAAGGTCGTGTCCGAAAATGCCCGACTGCTTTCGACTTCTTCCGTGGCCCCTCCGCTCAAGGAACTGGTGATCTCAGTCGTGCCGTCGCTCGCATAGAGATACAGGCCCACGTCGCCGTCGGCCGGGTTGGAGTCCACGCTTGCGTGCAGGCGTTCCCCCTCGGCCAATGCCACCGCGTACCAATCCTCGTCATCCGGATCCGTGTCGCAAAGCACCAGGTTCGTGTAGTGGCCGTCACTCAAAACAGTGGCCAAATCCCAGGTGTTGTTGTCGTCGTAACCGCCGTCGCTGCAGTCGACGAAAGCCCGGTCCACCAACAAGTCGTAGACGTCCCGGTCGTCGGGCGCTGGGCTGACCATGTACATGAGCAGGTAGACAGTCTTGGCTTCTTCTGCCCGGTAACTGATCTCCACCTGGTTGGTGGAGGTATAGACCCCGCCGGCCTCCACCAAAACAGCGGTTCCGTCGGAATCCAAGAGATCCATGTTCAGATCCTTGCCGTCGGTGTCATCGTAATTGCAGGTGATGGTCACCCGCTCGCCAGCGGCCAAGTCCAAAGCGTAATAGTCCTCATTGGCACCGCAGAGCACGGCGTTGCTCATGGTGTCGCCTAAGGGCGAAGCCTCGGCCACCCAATCGTTGGGCTCGAGGAGATCGTCTTGGCAGCTCGGATCCACGCCGCCCGGGAAGTAAGTCACCTTGAGATCGTAACTCTGGGCCACGCCGGAAGAACTGCCCCAGTGGTATATCCTCAGCTCATATAGGCCCGCCGTCTCGGCGGCGTTGATCTCCACCATCTCGTTGTCCGAACCTGAACCGGACGAATCGGCCGTCGAGCCGTCGGGCTCGTAAAGATAGACATCAATATCGCCGGCCGCACCGGAAAAGAGCACATCGATCTTCAGGCCGTCGCCGACCTCCAGCGGAAAGGCAAACCAGTCCTCGTCGTCCAAGCAAAGAAAGAGGTTATTGTACTCGTCCGGGCCCGGATTCGGCATGGTCATCAAGGTGGCGCCGCCTTCGCTGTTGGGCTCGAACTGATCGTCCGAGCCACAGAGCTGCTCGCTGTGTTCCACCACCATGGAATAGGTATTGCCGTCCGAACCCGCCCCGAAGACACGAATGTAATAGGGGGCCTCCACATTGACCGAAATGACCACGTTCTCATCATCGGATATGGAGGCACCCTCGGCCACCGGCACACCCGAAAGGGGATCATCGAAAACCTGCATGTTCAAATCGCCAAAGCTGTCATCAAACAAAATGCTGACGCTCATGCGTGATCCAGCCGTGGGTGTCACGATGAACCAGTCATCGTCACCTGCGCAGGCACCCAAGCCGCCGAGACTCTCCGAGCTATTCAGGCCGGGCCAAGTCACAGCCGTTGCCACGTCGTAGCTGTCGTTTTCCTCATATGCGTCGGGTGTGTTGCAAGGATCGATGAGTTCTTCGATGGTCACCCGCATGTCGTATGTATTGGTTGCACCCGAATAGCCATAGACCTCCACCAAGTAGGTCGTATCCACCGGCGTGTCACGTTCGTAAACCTCTTCGTCATCGCTAGAGGATAAGGAAGAATCGATGTAGCTACCGGTGGGGCTGTCATAAAGCTTCATGTCCACATCACCGGCCGAATCAGAAAAGAAAATTTGTACCCGAATGGAATGTCCCGCGGGCACGGGGATGGCAAACCAATCATCGTCGCCCGAACAGACGGACAGCCCAGTGTAGTCCACCGTGGTGTTGGCCGCCTGGCTCAAACGGTAGGCATTGCCCACGGAGTCGTTGTCTTCGTATGTGTCATCGACGCATGCGGTGTTGGGGGTGCACCAGCCGTTGATGCAGCTCTCTCCGGCGGAGCAATTGTAGTCCGAGTAGCAGCTTTCGTCCTCGACGCAACAACCGTTGCGGCAGATCTCGTCGTAACCCGTGCAGTCTTCATCCACGCTGCAAGTGGAATTGCACTGAAAAACGCAGGTGCCGTTGAGACAGACGTCGCCGGTATTGCAGTCTGAGTCGGTGCTACAGATCGTGCCGCGCTCGACGCAGGTGTTGTCCTTGGGGTTGCAGACCAGGTCGGGATCACCGCAATCTTGCGTGTCGTAGCACTCGTCCGGACGAAGCGGCAGTACGCAAGTCTCCAGGCGCGGGTGGCAATAGTAATCCGGGTTGCCGTAGGCCTCCTGGCATTCCTCATCGGAACGGCAATTGCCGGTGAAAGGCTCGTCCTGACAAGTGTGCGTGTACAAATTGCAGTACTTGGGATCACAGTCAAAATCCGCGCTGCATGTGTCCGGATAGGGCTCACATTGATTGGTGCGCGGGTTGCAGCGTTCGCCCATGTCGCATTCGGTGTGGGCCTGACACTCTACCTGCAAAGCAGCACAGAAATATTGGTTGCAGGTAAAACCAGTCGGGCATTCGGTGCAGCCTTTGAGAATGGGATCGCAGAACAATCCGCTGGGACATTCAGCGTCCTCGTCACAGGCAGAACTCCCCACGGTGCAGCTGATGATCTCACACTCACCCGTGTTGGGATCACAGCGCTGACCCAAGTTGCATTGCACATCATCGCACAGGCCCTTGCAGGCGCCCTCGTCGCAGTACTGCCGGGGTCCGCAATCCGTGTCTTCAATGCACTCGGCTTCGACGCAAGTTTGGCTGAGCTGGTTACACAAGAAACCATGCTCGCAATCGTCGTTGCCCTCACAATAGAGTGCCGGACGGCAAATGCCTTCTTTGCATTTCTGGTCGCCATCGCATTCATCATCCGTCATGCAAATGAAGCCCCCGTCCGTCTCTCCATCCGGACCGCCGTCGACGGGATCGTCGTTGCCGCCGCCACAGGCACCCAAGGCCAAGGAGGTAACGAACAGCAGGGCCATCCACGCCCCTACCAACCAGAATTTCCGCGAATACGTGCGTTTCATCTCAAAACCTCACCGTAGTGTTCCAAAAACAGAGTTATCATTTGGGTTATCATTTGGGTTATCATTTGGGTTATCATTCAGGTCACAGTCAGCTCGGCCAAGAAAAACGATGGACCGGGTCGAACCCGATCGCCCTGCTCGACCAGGCGACATGCCTCGACGAGCGGGTCGTGTTCAAACACGAGAATCCAATTTTCTTCCACGGCCTGAGCCAAAAGCACTTCCTTTTCTTCCAAAGTCAGAAGCGGACGATGGTCATAGGCCATAATATAGGGCAGTCTCACATGAGTGGCCGTGGGGATCAAATCGGAACAAAAGACCAAGCAACCCTTGCCCTCACCCACCAACACGATTTGATGACCCGGCGTATGCCCGTGGGTGACTTGCACTCGCACCCCGGGAGCAATCTCCTGGTCACCTTGCAAGAGATGCAATCGCATCTTCTCTTCCCACACAGCAAAATCTCTGTGGAAAAAACTCGCCCGGTCCCAATCGGAAGGGCCCGCGACCCATGCCCAGGCATCCTCCTGCAAATGCACGGTGGCATTGGGAAATCGCGGAACAAGATCCTCGCCTTCTTGCATGAGCAAACCGCTCACGTGGTCGAAATGCAGATGGGTGGCCACCACATCGGTGATGGCATCCGGCGACAGTCCGGCCCTGGCCAAAGCGCCGATCAAACCGCCCCCTTCCGCCTCGACGTATCGATAGATGTCTTGTTGCTTGGGTGTCAGGCGTGGGCCGATGCCCGCGTCCACCAGGATGTGCCTCTTGCCGTCCGAAATAAGCAGGCACCGCAAAGCCATGGTGATGCGGTTGGCCTCATCGGGCTCATGGGATCGACCCCAAAGGCTGCGCGGTACGATACCGAACATGCCTCCTCCGTCCAAGCCGAAGGAGCCGTCCATCAAAGCCGTAACTTGCCAACCGAATACCTGCATGGACCGTTTGCGCCTTCCTTCTTGAGCCTTTACTCCCGAAGCCACGTACCGTAGCATCGACGGCCGAACAAAAGCTTGGGAGCGCGATTTGAGATATGAACTCTACATCAGAAGCCTTGTAGAAAACAAGGGCTGGCCATCCGATCGAATGCTGCAAGTACTGGAAGCTGCGGGATTTGCTGTGGCTGAAGGACTCCCCTGCCAGCCCCCCGGTCTGAAGCTCAAGGTAGAATCCTACCAGCAGGCCGAGGCGGAGGATCCGACTCACTGGCAGGGCTTGAATTTCTCTTTCCCCATGGGCTCCACCGAAACCGACGGCACCAAAGCCATCGATATGGTTTTCGCGGTGATGGATGCCCTGGCCGGCCAAACCTTCGACCCCCAGCTCGGTCGCATGGTGGGCCGACGCCACTTTGAGGCGGTGGCCGATTCCTGGCGGCGCAGCTACGCCTTCCAATCGGGCATCGCCGGTGCCGTGGATCTGGGCAGCGGCGGCCCCATGCTGAACATTTCGGACGATGAAAACAGCTTCTTCAGTCGGCACAAACCACTTCTTCTCGCGGCCTTCGTGATCTTCTTGGGGATACTCGTTTTCAGAAGTTGTTTTTCCAACTGGCTTGACGAAGCGATGGTGGCCCCCCCGCCCGTGGCAGAGCCAGTACAGGAACCTTAGCGAGGCAAATTGATGGGAAAAACATTCTTGCAGCTAAAAAGCATGGAAGAAGCGCGTCGACTGCTCGAGGCCTTCAGCCCCCTTCCCCGCACGGAGCAGGTAACGCTGAGGGAGGCATTGGGCCGAATACCGGCCGAACCCATCGAAACACCGGAAGCCCTGCCTGCCTTCAACCGCAGCCTGATGGACGGTTTCGCCCTGCGCGCTTCCGATGCGGCCTCCGCCAAAGAGACAGCCCCCGTTTTCCTGGACTTGATCGGTCAGGTGCAGATGGGCCTGGCCCCACGCCAGAGCGTGGGCCCAGGCCAGGCCATGGCCATCCCCACCGGCGCCATGCTGCCTTCGGGTGCCGACGCCGTGGTCATGGTTGAACACACACGCCCCATCGGCCCCGAATCCATCGAGGTTTGTCGGGCCGTGGCCCCTGGTCAGCACATCTTAGGCCGCGGCGAAGATCTGGCCCAGGGAACCCGCATTCTGCCGGCGGGCCGACGCCTGACTCCCCTGGATCTGGGGGCCCTGGCCGCCTGCGGCCTTGTGACGCTTTCAGTCTGCGCCCTGCCTCGGGTGGCGATCCTGTCGACAGGTGACGAACTGGTGGACCCCGATGAAAAGCCCGGCCCAGCCCAGGTGCGAGACACCAACGCCCTGACCTTGGCCGCTCAAGTGACCCAGGCGGGCGGCCAGCCCCTGCGCTTAGGGAGAGTGCCCGACGACGCCTCGGCTCTACTGAATGCCACCGGAAAAGCCGTTGAACAAGCGGACATGGTCCTGCTCTCCGGCGGTTCCAGCGTGGGCGTCCGGGATCACACAACCACGGTCTTGGACAAACTTTCAGGCGGCAAGCTCCTGCTTGAAGGCATTGCCTTGTCTCCTGGCAAACCAACCCTGTTGGCGGACATCGGAGGCAAGCCTGTCTTTGGCATGCCGGGTCACCCCATCAGCTCCTTCGTGGTCTTTCATGTCCTGGTGGCCTCCCTGCTCAGGCGCATGAGCGGAGCTCATCCCCCATGGAAAAAGCAAGGCCTCCGCGGCCGCTTGACCGAGAACGTGGAATCGGCACCGGGGCGGGAAAGCTGGCTGCGGGTCCGCCTGGAGGAAACCCGAGAGGGGTGGTCCGTCATTCCGGTACGCGGCGGTTCGGCGGTTTACTCAAGCCTGGCCCACTGCGATGCCCTGCTTCGCCTACCCGCGGGATTAGAGGGTCATGCTGCCGGTGACGAGGTTGAAGTTGAGGTGCTCCGATGAGCCTGAGAGCCCGCTACCGCCAACTGATCCCAGTTGAGTCCGCCCGGACCAGGCTGCTCGAAGCCCTGGGCGACCATAGGGTGCCGGCCGAAGAGATCGCGGTCGAGGAGGCCGCCGGCCGGGTAACGGCTCAGGCCGTGCACGCCGCCATTTCGTCGCCCCCCTATCATGCAGCAGCGATGGACGGCATCGCCGTGAGATCAAGCATGACCTTCGGCGCCACCGAAACACGCCCCCTGCTCTTGCCGGTCGACGCGCTGCAGCCCATCGACACGGGCGATCCCATGCCCGCCGATTTCGATGCCGTGATCCCCGTGGAGCGTATCCTGGAAAAAGACGAAGGCCACGAGATCCGACAAGCCGTCTCGCCGCGTCAACACGTTCGGCTCTGCGGTGAAGACATGGTGGCCGGCGAAATGATCCTGGCTTCCGGCCGGCGCATCCGACCAGAGCACGTGGGGGCCATGCTGCAAGCCAACGTCTGCCGTTTGTTCGTCCGCAGACGAGTCCGGGTGGCTATCTTGCCCACGGGCGATGAACTTTGCGAGCCAGGACAAGACCCCTCCGATGGCAGGGTCATCGAATCCAACTCGCGCATGCTTACGGCCCTTATCGAATCATGGGGTGCCGAGGCGAAGCGGCTTCCGCCCCAACCCGACGTTCCAAAGCAGCTCACCACGGCCATCGAGCAGGCCCTGGCCGATCCGGGGGTGGATCTGCTGCTGATCCTGGCCGGCTCTTCGGCGGGGCGTGGTGACTTCACACCCAGACTCATCGAAAGCCATGGCGAACTGCTCTTTCATGGCGTGTCCTGCATGCCAGGCAAACCCGTGGCCGCCGGCATCTGGGCTGGCAAACCCGTCATCGGGCTGCCCGGTTTCCCAGTCAGCGCCATGGTGGCGGCCGAGACCTTGCTCAGGCCCGCACTCGACAGGCTGTCGGGTTGTGCAGTCAAGGGCCCAGAACGCATACAGGCCAAACTCAACCGCGCAGTCGCACTCGGACGTTTTGACTCGGGCTGGGTCGCCGCGCCCCTGGGGAGAGGTGCCGGTGCCATCACAACTCTGAGTCGAGCCCACGGCATCCTCCGGGTTGCAACCGACAGCGAGGGCATCCCGGCCGGACAAATGGTGGAGATTGAGCTCCTGCAGTCGCCGAGCGAAATTTTCGATGGCCTGCTCTTCGCCGGTTCCCATGACATGGCCTTGGCTGTCTTGGATGATGCGCTTGCCGGATCCTCGCCAGGCATGGGTATCCATGTAACGCCCTTGGGCTCCCTGGGTGGCTTGGCCGCCCTGGCCCGGGGCGAGGCCCACCTGGCGGGGTGCCATCTCTTGGACACAGAGAGCGGCACCTATAACGAAAAAGCCGTGACCCGCATCATGGGCAGCGCGGAAATAGCGCTCATCACGCTGGCCCACCGACAACAAGGTCTCTGCCTGCGTCCCGATCAGGAGCCCATGCCCAAGGATCTCCCTGCCGCGGCCCGGCAAGGTCTGCGTTTCGTCAACCGACAACCCGGCGCCGGCACTCGGCTTCTGAGCGATCACCTCATGACCCAGGCCGGCCTGACCCCCAAAGACCTACCCGGCTACGAGCACGAAGAATTCACCCACGTGGCCGTTGCCGAGGCCGTGCGCTCCAAAGCCGCCGACTGCGGTATGCTCATCGAAGCCGCGGCCCGAGCCCTGAATCTCAAATTCCTGCCCCTGGTGGAAGAACGATTCGACTTGGTCTTGCCCCGAGCGATGTTGGATGATCCCCGCATCACGGCCCTGCGTGTTCAGTTGGAATCTGCCGACTGGCAGGCGACCGTCGAGGCTTTGGGCGGCTACGACACCCGTGAGTCGGGTAGCATCCGCTGCCTGCCGAAAAACAAATGGAGCATATAAAAATCCCGGGATGCCTTACGGCACCCCGGGATCATGGCCTTCGAAATTCGCCTGTCTTCGAGACGAAATTTTCGATACGGATTACAGCTTGGTTTTGAACTGCAGCGCCGGCTTGAAGCCAACAGTCTTCGAAGCCTTGATGCGAATCTTCATGCCGGTCTGCGGATTGCGACCATTGCGAGCCTTGCGCGTCCGCACGTTCCATGTGCCGAAGCCCGGGTAGCTGAAGCGACGCTCTTTCTTGATGGCTTTGGCGATGGTCCCGAATACGGCGTCGAGCACTTCACCGGTGGCCTTCTTGGTCAATCCCCATTGGTTGTTCTTGTACATAGATTCGATCAATTGTTGCTTGGTCATGTTAATCCCTCCTGCAAATTGGTTAGAAATCTATTGTTGGATAGCAAAGCTTGGGGGGTATGTCAACACCCAACTACCATATCTTGCATCATGAAAAATAGATCACCCCACATCCCGTACAGCTCACATGCATACATGACGATACACGTAATGCGATGCCCCTCGGAAAACCTCAACGAAGAATCAGGACCTGACCCAAAGGCAGCACGTCACCCGAGCGCAATTTGTTAAGCTTGATAAGGGCCTCCACCGTGGTGCCGTGACGTTCGGCGATGTTCCACAAGGAGTCGCCCTCGCGAACGGTGTAGCGCTTGGCCTGCTTAGCCTGCTTGAGTTGCTTCGCCTGCTTTGGCTTTGGCTTTGGCTTTGGCTTTGGCTTTGGCTTTGGCTTTGGCTGAGGCTTCTTTTTCGCCTTCCCGCTGGCTCCTCGACGAGGCGGAGCGACTTTCCCTTTGAGCGGGTTGCCGCAAGGATTGATGGGAACGATAAGAGGATAACCAGTGCGAATACGCCGGGGATCGTGGCTAAGGGTCTCGCCCGAACGCAAGCGATGCCGGGTAAAAGTCACCGAAGCGTCTCGCACGTTCGGCTTGTAGTTTTTTTCAAAACGCTCCGCCATCCCCAGGGGGACCCGCAGATTATATTGTTTAAGATAGGGTGGCGAGCACCAGTAACGCAATTCCGGATTGAGCTCTTTTAAAACTGAAAGCTTCACGCCCAAAGCCCGCGAGGCGGCCTTCAGATCCACCATGCCCTTCACATTGACCGTCTGCCAGGTCAGCAAGGGCTGATAGTCAATGCTATCGAAACCATATTGCTCGGGGTTGCGAGTGATGACTGCCGCGGCCACAATCTTCGGCACGTAGCGACGAGTCTCGCGGGCCAATTCACCGGCAGCCAAAAGAGCCCAAAAATCTTGAGCGCCCGTGCGCTTCATGGCCCGGCGCACCCGACCGGCACCAGCGTTGTATGCGGCCCAAGCAAGGTACCAGTCGCCGAACTCCGCGTAGAGATCCTTCAAGTGCCGGGCCGCGGCGTCCGTGGCCTTGATGAAGTCCCGCCGCTCGTCCAACCAAAAATCGCTCTTCAAACCGTAGCGAGCGCCCGTGCGCTTCATGAACTGCCAGGGTCCGCTGGCCCGCGCCCGGGAAAAGGCCGAGGTTTTCAGTCCGCTCTCAACCAGGGCCACCGCCACCAAATCCTCAGGCAGGCCGTGTTTGCGCAAGATGGGCTGCATAATGGGGTAGTAGCGACTGGTGCGCCCCAGCCAGCGGCCGAAGGTCTTGGACCCCCGCCCCTGGAGAATTTCGAGGTATTGTTGCACGGCCGCGTTGAGCACCACCGGGATACCAAAACCCTGCAAGCGCGAACCCCTGCTGTCGACGGCGGGGACGCCCCCGGGTCGGGACCTGTTGAAGCGCAGCCAATCCGTCCCCAGCTCCAGCAAAAGCTGCTCGCCCCGAAGCCCCATCGTTCTCGGACGCCTTTCGATTCCCTCGATGGACGCGAAGCGACGCCTGTCGGGCAAAATAAAATCAGCCTCACCCAAAACAGCCGACTCAGCGGCTTCCATCTCGCGCATCTCCGAGTTGTCTTCCGGATCGGGATCCGGATCCGCCTCGTCTACCGCTGCCTTGGCCTCGGCTGGAGAAACCGGGTCACCACCTTGCCCGTAAGCAGGAGTCACGACGAGGAAACAAAAAGAAAGCACAATCAAACAAGCGATAAAGAACTTCATGGCAGCGGACAATAGGTCAAGGCGAATAGAAGGGTCAAGGCAGGACTCAGACCGCTTCTTTTTTTCGGTCGATTCTGATGGTGCCCCAGCGGAAAAAGACCAGGGCGACGGCTGCCGTGGCACCGATGGCCGCGAAATAGTACCAGATGTGATGCGCTTCAGCGTAGTAGGCCGCCCGCTCGACTTGGCTCAGCCCCTCCGGCAAGGTTTTGGGATCGGGACAATAGGCCTCCAACAAGAATCCAGACAGGAAAAAGCCGACCAGAGCCGAAATGAATGAATGCAGGTGGCTGAAGCCCAAATAGAGCCCCTCTTGGCCCTTGGGGGACTGATAGGAGAAATACTCCAGAAAACGAGGTGAAATGAAGCACTCCGCCAGGCCCTGGATGGCGATCCCTACAATCATCATGACGGTCAGCGGGTGCATGGTGAAGAGGCCAAAGATAGAAATGGAAGGACCGACCAACTCCTGCAACCAGGGACTCGCCGACATGGCCAAGGCTGAAAACGGCATCATCAGCATGCCCACCATCATCGAAGTCACCGCTCGGTATTTCTTCATCACCTGGGTGATAAAAACCACGAACAGGACCACCACCGCCGGGTTGACATTGGCCAACCATTCCGGTTTGGCGGCCTCACCCTGCATGCGGATGACGTACTTGGGCATGGTGGCATAGAGTTGATGTTGAATGGTCCAGAAACCGGCGACGATGACCGTAAGGAGCATCAATCGCGTATTGCGAAAAACGAGCATCAAAGCACGGGCCACGTCCTTGATCGATTTCTGGCCCTCCTCAGTCACTGTGACATTCTTGAACAAAAAAATCACGATGAGCAAGGCCAGAAAAGACATGCCCGAGGAGAAAAAATTAACATACTCCAGGCCCATGCCCTGTCGCACGAAAGGCACAAATGTCTTTCCGCTGAAGGCACCGATGTTGACCACCCAGTAAAAAAGCGAAAAGCCCCGGGCGCGATTGACCTCGGTGGTCGTCTTGCTCACTGTGCCCGTAATCAAAGGCTTAATGAAAGAGGCACCCACCATGATGACGAACAGAAAAAACAAAACCATGGTCTTGGTATGGAAAACGCCCAAGAAAAAATAACCCACGGTGAGCAGGCTAAAAGCCAGCATCAAACCGTTCTTGAAACCAATCTTGTCCGCGAGGGCACCCACAAAAGGCGGCAACAAGTAGAGACAGGCAAAAAACGTCCCGGCCACCATCGCGGTGGCCATGTCGCTGAAACCCACGATATCGGTGAGGTACAGGGTCAAGACGATAAAAAAACCGTAGTAAGCCGCACGCTCACACAGCTCCATCAAATTTGCCATCCAAAATTCTTTAGGGAATTTCCAAGACTGCTTATCTATGGCTTCGTTCATACCTGCAAAACTCCCGCCCCCCGGCAGTGTAACAAGAACGTTCGACCTTACTTGTTCTGCACCGACAAACAAAGGGATAAACAGGTGGCTGGCGTCAAAATAAGTGATATATGACTGACCCTCTAAATGGATTAGCGAGAGGCCTAAGGCATGTGGAGCCATGAACCAGGACCGGTCAGCGAGCACGTTGAAATGCTGGGCAACATGGCCTTTCCTTGTTTTTCCGTGACGGGTACGGAGACCGCACTTGTTGATGCGGGCATCACCGTCATCGCAGCCCTGCTCGAAGAGCGCTTTGGCGACGGTCGTCGCCTGGACAAAGTGCTGTTGACCCATACTCACTATGACCATGTGGGCTGCATGGGCGTGCTGCGGCGCTTATCGCCCGGCCTCAAGCTATTGGCTTCGAGCGAAGCCCAGACCATCCTGGCCAAGCCTAAGGTGCATGACTTTATCTTGGACATGAACCGCACGGACGAAGAGTCCCTGGGCTATCAGGGCGAACCCATACCCCTGGCACTCGCCGATCTGCAGGTGGACCGCGTGCTGGGCGATGGAGATATTCTGGAGTTGGGGGCCGGCGTCACCGTGCAAGCCTTTGCCGCCCCGGGACACACCAGGTGCTCCATGGTCTTTTTGATCATGCCTGACAAAGTCCTGGTGGGCGGAGAATCGTTGGGGGCTTATGTGTCACCCGAAGAAATCCAGGCCCAGGGCGTTTCATCGTTCAATGAATACCTCGAAAGCCTTCACAAACTCGCCACGCTCGATTTCGAGATTTTGGCCATGCCCCATCAGGGCGTACGCCGCGGCCCGGAAGTAAAAAGCCACGCCCAGGTGGCCATCCGTACCGCCGAAGCCTTTCGCAGCGAGGTGCTGCAAAAAATCGACGCGGGGGCAGACCTCCGGCAGGTGGCCCTGGAGATGTCAAAAAAACTGCGCCACGGGATCTCCGCCGGGCAGCCCGAGAAAGCATTCCAGATCAACCTGGCCTCCATGATCCGATCCATCCTGGCCGAACGCGGGGAAAACAAAGCGACATGAGTTTTCGCATCGGCAACTTGACCATCTCGCCCGGGGTTCTGATGGCCCCCATGGCGGGCATCACCGATTCGCCCTTCCGGCGAGTGCTGAAATCCTTGGGCTGCCCTGCGGTGGTCACCGAAATGGTCTCGGCTGAAGGCTTGATTCGTCAGGGAATCGGCACCCTGACCCTGCTTGATTATGCCCCCGAAGAAAAGCCCATCATCGTGCAGCTCTTTGGGTCCAAGCCCGACTCAATGGCGGAGGCGGCTCGCCTGGTGAGCCAACACGGCTTCGCCGCCATCGACATCAACATGGGCTGCCCCGTGCCCAAGGTGGTCAACAAAGGCGCGGGTGCCGCCCTGATGCGGGAGCCCGAGCGAGCCGAGGCCCTTGTCCGCGCCGTGCGCCAGGCCTCGGATTTACCTTTAAGCGTCAAGCTGCGTTCGGGCTGGGATCAAACGGAGCGCAACGTGGCGGAGGTCGCGCGCCGACTGAGCGGAGCCGGCGTGGATGCCTTCTTCGTCCACCCACGCACCCGAGCCCAGGCTTATCAGGGTCAATCGGACTGGTCGCTGATCGCCGAGACGGTGCGCGCGGTGGAACAACCCGTCATCGGCAACGGAGATCTGCACAGCCTCGCAGACGGCAAACGCATGCTGGACGAAACCGGCTGCGCCGGTCTCATGGTGGGTCGCGCGGCCCTGAAAGACCCGTGGCTGCCAGGGCTCCTTGCCGGCGTCGATATGCCCTATCCCGCCACCATAGACGAACGCAATCGCGTGTTTTGCATGCATCTGGACTTCATGCTAGCCTGCGCGGGCTCTGAACAGCGGGCCGTTCAGCGCATGCGCAAACACTTGGCTTGGTACAGTCAAGGCCTGCGCGGTGCCGCACACCTGCGCAGGCAACTTCAACATATGGATACGGCTGACGATATGCGCCAGGCCTTCACCCAGCTGGAGGCAATTAACCAGAAAAGGACGTCCACCCCATGACGTTGGATCGACTCAAGCAAACCGTCGGACCCCTGGCTTGGCAAGCCTTTAATCGAATGCTCGGCGAACCAGAGGAAATGCTGGCCCTGCGCCAAGAACTGAGCCACGGCCAGGCAACGCTGCGTCAGGCCGAACAAACCTGGGACACCGATAAGGCCCGATTGGAAAATGAGCTCGAGGTCACCCGCAACGAGCGCCTGAGCTGGCAAGGCAAGGAAGCCAGCACCCGCAAGGAACTCCAAGATTGTCAAAATCGAGGCGAGGAGTTACTGGAGCAAGTGGTGCGATTGACCCACCAGCAACGGGATGCCAAGAAGAACTTGTTGGACGAACAATTTCGCACCTCGACCACGCCCTTGGAACGAAATCGCCACGAGATGGAGATGGCCCAAGCCCGAGGCGATGTGCGCCGGGCCGATGAAAAAGTCAAGTTGGCGGAAAGCAAGTTGGCCGAATGCGTGAAGCACCGAAAAGGCCTGGAGCGCAAGGCAAGTCGCATCAAAGGCTTAGAATCGGATCTGGATTGGAGTCGCCAACGCGCCGCGGCGCATCTTCAGGCCCTCGGCGCCGCCATCGCACGCATCCAAAAACTCGAGTTGAGCATCAAAAAGCCCTACGGCAAGCCCGACATCCGCCGAGCCAGCAAGGCGCAGCAAGCCAGCTATCAACGAACCTGAACCACAGCCATTTGGGTCAAAAGGCGTCTTCGAAACCGCATAAATCCCGTACGCCGGGTTCGCTGGCGAAGCAGGCCTCGCCCTCCAGGCGGGTATAACGGTATTCGCTGGTGGTGGATTCACAATCATAGCCATAGACCAACACATCGCCATCGATGGAGGCTTCCATCCACACCGAGCTCGGCTCGCGCTCCAAAGGCCAGACAGGCGCCGTGCAAGTGCCCACCCAACCCCGCTGGCAGTTGTCGCAAGCCAGGCAGTAGCCACCCATGCCGCAAAGCTGATCAAACTCGCAGTCATAGTCCGTCAGGCAGGCACCGTCCGGCGTGGCCGGCGTACAGCCCAGACCCAGCAAGCAAACAGACAAAAGCAACCCGCCAAAAACACGACCGATCACGATTTGCTCTCCTGGTGGTGCTTGTCGAAAAGATCGGCCAGGCCAGGCACCGCCTCCTCGACGTTGCGCAAGGCCGAGGGCCTGAGCTTTCGATACCCCTTGACCAGGGTTCTGTGCCGGCTGCCATCGGCGCGCCGATCGGTCACACCCAGCAAGGCCTCGGCCACATCATGGGTCCGACGTTTCATGTGGGTACCGAAGCTACCGAATCCCCCGGCCTTATCGTGGTCGGCGTAGAGGGGCTCCAAAGAATCCACGAAATCGTCCAGCAAACCGTCCACCGCCTCCGGCACGGCACCCGGCTTGAAAGCCTTAAGGACCCGATAACCAGCCTTTATGGCCAAGCCAGTCAGGCCTTTCTTGCGCTTGACCTCCGCGTCCAAAAGGCGCACACAATCATCGATGACGTCACGACGTTTTTCAGGCAAGGGCAGGTTAGCCAAGAGTGTAGTCATGAACTCAAACTCCTCATTCAACGCAGCCCCGAAGGGTGCTGCCGAATGCTGGTCAGTTCCCCCTGATCCAAAAAAATGCTTCCGCAACTTGCACACCAATTGATGAAGACATCCATGGGTCCCCTGATGAGCTCCATGTCGACCTTGCAGGCGTAACAATGTGAACGGGCTTCATCCAGGGCATCGGGAGTCGGATGGTGTTCGACATCTTCGATGAATCGAGCCAAATCCTGGCTAACCAGGGCCCTCAGCTGCCCCTCTTCCAACAAAACACCCTGACAAACCGGACAGCGCAGGACAATTAAGTCCGCCGCCTGGATAGATTCCATCTGCTCGAGCCTGCACTTGGGGCAACGCATGGCGGTCATTCTATCCCAGTCAAGCCCGAACGCAACGCGGAAAATGAATTGCTCCCAAAGCCCCGTCCGCGTAAATTGGATGTGTTGAACTTCAGATCGAGGAGCGAAACATGCACATTAGGAATTTCGGTTGGATCGCATTGGTCTTGGCCCTGGTGGCTTGCGGCTCAAACGCTGATGAATTTCAGGATGCGGGGCTGGATGCAGGCTCCGATGCCGGAGTGGATGCAGGCGGCGATGAAGGGACCCAGGTGCCGCTTCCGGGTTGGGGCGAGATCAGCGGCGAATGCGGGGAATTGGATGACGACGAATGGCTGGCAGACTCGCCCTTCGACTTCATCAACCACATTGATCTCGGCACCGCGGGTTTCGTCTATGATGAGTTATCCCCTGGCGGCAAAGAGGTCTACGACGACGGCAACCTGGGCGGCAGCTCCATCCACTCCGAGATCATTGCCTACGAAATGCTTTATCGCTGTGAACTGGCCGAATTATTGAAGACCGAAGGCGAAATCATCTACCAGGACACCGGGGGGAAAAAGACCGACATCCTTTTGCTCATCGACGAACGCAAAGTGGGCGTCAGCGTCACCCGGGCCTTCCATTATCCCCCCACGGAGCCCTACACCCTGGAAGAAGGCGAGAATCTCCTCAGGAGCAAGTTGGACGACATTTCGTTCAGCGCGGCCAATGCCTCAGTCGAAGACGCCTGGGAACGGTCCATGCTCCACGTCATCGCCTACAACGAACAATCCGCCGAGAATATCACATTGGCTCTGGCCCAGCTTCTGGCCGAGGATCCCGACGTGCAGGATCAAACCATCGTGGTGGTCACAGTCACAGACGGTGATGATGGCTTTGTGTATTAGACGCTCTCATTCATGGATGCCAAGCACATGACCGCCACTGGAAAACAAATAACCCTATCCTCAAAGCGTCTTATCCCGCGGCCCAGAGGGACGCGGGGCTAGCGAGCACCCACAATGCCCCGCCCCGTACGCACCCACATCGATGAAGCGCTCTGCGCTGGCTGCGGCCTTTGCATCAGGGTCTGCCCCGACGACACTCTTTCCTTGGTCAATGGCAAAGCCAAAGTCACCGGAAGCGAATCCCTGCAATGCGGCCAATGCGCCGCGGTCTGCCCGGAAGGGGCCATTCGGGTAGAAAGCCTGGACCCGACCTACCCGGCCCTGTCCTCCCTCAAGCCAGCGGAAAAACCCTGCGACGCCCCCGGGCTTGTCCAACTCATGCTGACACGCCGCTCCTGTCGCCATTACTTGGCCAAGCCTGTGGATTTGCCGGTCCTGAAAGATCTGGTCACCATCGGATCAAGCGCCCCCAGCGGTACGAACAGCCAGGCTTGGTCCTTCACCATCCTGGCCGACAGAACCCAAGTGCTTCAACTGGGCCAAGCCGTAGGCAACTTTTTCAAACGCCTAAACCGCCTGGCAGACAGTCGCCTGCTGCGAGTGGCCACCCGCTTGATCGGAAAATCAGAGCTGAGTTCTTATCACGAAGAATACCAACCCCGAGTGGAACAATCCCTACGCCAATTCGAAGATCAGGGAATGGATCGGCTCTTCCATGGTGCCCCATCGGCCATCCTCATCTCTACCCGGCCCGGAGCCTCCTGCCCGACAGAAGACGCCAGCCTGGCCGCGGGGCAAATCATCTTGGCCGCCCAAGCCATGGGACTGGGTTCATGCCTTGTGGGTTTTGTGGTGGAAGCCATGCGCAACGACAAACGCATCGGCCACATGCTCGGCCTGGATACGAAAGAAAAAGTTCGCTCAGTGATAGCCCTGGGTCATCCGGCCATTCGCTACCAACGTCCGGCGGGTCGGTTTGCGCCGCCGCTTCGAATCCTCAAAGGAGAACCCCATGACAAAGACTAGGAAACCAACGCCGAAACGATATGTTCTGCTCAATGGCAGCCCGCGAAGGAAGGGCAACACGGCTCACGCCATCGCTGCTGTTCAAAAACAAGCGGCCCAAGCCGGCATCCGCATCAAGACCTTCAATCTCTGGGATATGGATTTTGTGGGCTGCACCCACTGCGACAGCTGCATGAAGAAACCCGACAAACCAGGATGCAAGCCCAAAGACGATCTAAACAAGGTCCTCAAAAACGTGCACAAAGCCGACGGAGTCCTGCTGGCCAGCCCGGTTTATTGCTGGTCGGTCTCCGGCAGTCTGAGCACGGCCCTGGATCGTTTCTACTGCTTTTTCAAGCCAGAAGGCTCCTTGCTCCAGGGCAAGAAGTTGGCAGCTATCTTCACCGCCGGCGGCGACGCCGATGATGGCGCGGATCTCTGTGTGAGCATGACCGAACGACTGGGAAAATTCGGAGGCATGGACTATCGGGGAAGCATGGTCGTCACGAGCTGCGGCAAGCCGAAAGAAACCGCCAAACGAGAGGACTTATCCACCCTGGCCGCCGACCTGGTCAAGAACCTGTAGCACCGCCATCCCACGGTGCCGTGGGCCAAAGCCGCTTGCCCATAACACTTAGCGCCTCCAAGCCACGAATATCCGAATCCTGCGCCTCCAGCACGCGCAACGGCAACTCGCCAATGGCCTTTTGCAGCCGCTCGGCCTCCGCCATGTGCATGGCCCGCCGCCGCCGACAAAAGG
The DNA here is from genome assembly GCA_019314375.1 of Deltaproteobacteria bacterium. Taxonomy (GTDB): domain Bacteria; phylum Myxococcota; class B64-G9; order B64-G9; family B64-G9; genus JAFCZJ01. The sequence goes on from JAFCZJ010000102.1 coordinate 20,233, forward strand.
CGCAACCGGGCGACTCGGGTTGAAGCTGGTTGGCCACCACTTGGCTCACCGCCAAGCCCCGCTGCTGTAACGTTTCCAAGGTTCGCGTGGTCTCAGCCACGCCCAAAGCCTCGGGGATGCTGACCAAGGTCATCAAACACCGCTCCGGATCAGCCAAAAGGTCATGCACCCGCTGCATACGGGCTTTGGTGTCCTCAAGCTGCTCACCCAAGCCTTCTTCTTCCGTCTGACCGGAAGACCAGAGGCGTCGCACAACCCGACCGATGCGAGCGAATTGGCTTCGCAGGTTCATCATGCGCCCGATCCAACCGTCGAGCATCTGCGGCAAATCCAACAAGCGCAGGGTGTGACCGGTGGGTGCGGTGTCAAAGACCACCGCATCGAAGGCATCGCTTTCCATGGTCTCGATCAAAAGCTCCAAGGACATGAACTCGTCAACGCCAGGGGCCCGGCCCATGACCTCCATCGCCTCAAAGAGAGCCTTCTGCATGCGACCCCGTCTGCCCTTCGCTGTCTTGATGCCTTCGGCTGCCGCACCGGTGGCCTCGGCCCAGCGCCTGGAAGAATCCACCTCCAGGGCCCCCAGGCCCGGAGCCAACTGAACCCCCTCATGCCCTATCTGCGTCGCAAAAACATCGGAAAGGGAGTGGGCCGGATCGGTGGAAACGATCAGCACACGCCAGCCCAAGCGATGAAGGTAAACAGCAGTGGCCGCGGCCAACGTGGTCTTGCCCACGCCGCCTTTGCCGGAAAAAAAGAGATACCGTGGACCAGTAGATGATGCGCCTTCCATACCCACGCAGATACCGCCTATCGCTTGCCCATACAAGGTTGTTGTTGTGACCCACCGAAAAGGAGGATATTCTCACGGACGATCATTGAGGAATCAAAGAAAGGACAAACACCATGGGCAACATGCTGGCGCTGAACGTAAAGCGGGTGTTGACCACCTGCCAAGAAGACTTGGACATTGAAGAAAAAGACGCCATTTTGGAGCTGGCCTACCTCGCAATCGCGGCGGACGGCAAGCTGATGGATGCCGAGTTGGAAGCTTTCTCCGACGCCATGTTGCTCATCTACGGCGACGCAGTCACCGCCGAACAGGTCAGCCAACTGGTGAACAAGCTGGTCAAGAATTTCGAAAATGACCAGGACGAAGACATGGAGACCTTCACGGCCAAATTGACCCGGCCCTGCGCCAAAAGCCAGGCATACAAGCTAGCCTACGCCATGGCCATGAGTGACTTGGATACCAACGACTCGGAGTTTGAGTTCGACCAAAAACTTCGCAGCCTCTTGAGCCTGTCCGAAGAAGAGGCCGAGGCCTTAGCCGACGAGGTGGTGGACGCCATCGGCGTCCGGGACTGAACTCGACCGCCGGCCTCAGCGCAAACGCAAAGCCGGCTCGGTTACACCTTCCTCCATGGGCGGTTCGCCCATAAGCGTCACAAAAACAGCCGAGGCCATGGCCACCACGAAGGTAACAGCCCGGGCCGTCACCACATCTTCCAGCTGGATGGCCAGGCCATCCAGACCAAGAAGACCCATTAAATTCGGCCAGACCAGCCAAAGCACCGTGGTGATGACGCCTGCGTAAAGGGCCGTCACCAAACCCGCCGAACTGAATCGTTTCCATGCGAAGGAGAGCAGGATGGCCGGCGCGAAAGAGCAGCCAATGCCGGCCCAAGCATAGGAAACGATAGTGTAAATCAAATCCGAGGTGCTCAAGGCCAGAGACAAACCCAGTCCGCCCACGCCCAGCGTGGCAATGCGAGAGACCAACAGGACCGTCTTGTCCTCGGCCCGCCCTTTCTTAATGATGCCCTTGTATACGTCCTGGCTGATGGAGGAGGCAGCCACCAGCAGCATGCTTTGGGCAGTGGAAACCATCGCCGCCACAGCCCCGGCCAAAAGGATGGCCGCCAGCCACCAGGGAAACAAACTGGTGAGCACGTAGGGCAAAATCATTTCCTTGTCACTGACCGCGCCTGGACCAAACAAGGCCAAGGCACAAAGCCCGATGAGCACGGCACCCGCATAGGCCAACACCGTCCAAATCACCGCGATGTTGCGCCCAATCTTGACCTGGCGATCGTCTCGCATGCCCATGAATCGAGCGTTGAGCTGGGGCTGTCCCCCCAGGTAACCAAAGAACCAAGCCAGGTTGTTGAATATCAAAAGCCCTGCCGCAAAACCGGTTGCACCACCGGCCAAAGAGTCCATGCCCCCGCCGGCCGATGCCAGGGCCGTGCCGATGCTCTGTTCGCCCCCGGCCAAGAGAACCAGCATGATGATCGGTGTGACCACCAAAGTGGCGATCATTAAAATAGACTGAAAAACATCCACGGCCACCACGCTGACGAAACCACCCATGGTGGCGTACGCCAGGATAACCGCCGCCGAAATGAGTTGCCCCCAAAGCGGGTCTATGCCGAAAGTGCTCTCGATTGTTTTGCCGGCACCTGCAAATTGGGCACCCACATAAAACACAAAGAAAAAAACAATAATTAGCGTGGACAACAAACGGATGGTCGCCGCCCTGCGCGGGAACTTGGCCGCGAAGTATTCGGGCATGGTCAAGACGCCATAACGCTCAGCCTCGGAACGGAACCGGCGAGCCAAAACAATCCAGGCGGTGGAGATGCCAAGCAGGCAGCCCACGCCGATCCAGATCGCGCTCAGACCCGTGGCGTACACGAAGCCGGTGAAACCCAGCAAGAGCCAAGCCGACTCCCCGGTGGCTCGCTCGCTCAAAGCCAGCATCCAGCCCGGCAACTTGGATCCACCCAAAACAAAATCCGCCTGAGACTTGGTCGAGCGAGCCTTCCAGATGCCCAGACCCAAGGTCAGAACCAAATAGCCGATGAAAATGCCAATCATGACGCCCCCTCAGACTTGGCGCAATTCCTTCAGGTTCTTCTCAATCGTGTCGCAAAGACCATCCAAGGGCAAATCGTTGGGGTCCCTGCCGAAGGGGTCCTCGATCTCGATGCCGATCTCTTCGATGCCGAAGAACGAATAGGTGATGAAAAAGATGCTGGGGATCGTCCACCAGCCGAGATCAAAAACCAGGCCGGCGGGCAAAACCAAGCAAAACAAAACCATAAACCGCTTCAAGTGCAGTACGTAAGCCAAAGGCAAGGGCGTTTTCAAAATCCGCTCGCAACCCCCAAGGCAACCGATGAGCTCGGTCAACTCTTTGTTTAACTCCGCGGCCTGCACATCGGAAATCTGTTTTTCCACCCTAGCCTGCTCCAGCCATTTTGTAAGCTCGCTCATCATGCGCACAGGCTTGTGATCCGCCTCGTTCAGTTGTTGAAGCAAATCCTTGTCCACCAAGTGATCGACGCTGCCGGCGTCATACTCGCTGCGCAGGTGCTGCATCATCAGGTGGCAAAAAGCCACGGTGCCGTCGATGCTTTTCCCCTTCAGGGCCGACGACTCGCCGCTTGAATGGATGTAATTGCTCACACCGAGGGCGTAATTGCGGGCCGCGTTGACCACCCGACCCCAGAGCTTGCGCCCCTCCCAAAATCGGTCATAGGAAGCATTGGTGCGAAAGACCAGCAACAAGCCCAAAGCCACGCCCACGATCGAAAAAGGCGTAGACGAAAACTTGATGGGCCTCCAATAGAAATGCACCAAGGTCACCCCGGCGGCCACCAGGGTCACAAGCAGCATTCGAAGCGCAATGCGTGGAATCACCGATCCACGAAGCTGGAAAACCAAGCGCCAGAACTTCCGACTATCGTATTCGATCATAAAACCTTTATCCCATGGGCCCCACGACCGGCCCAAGGCTTTTCTCCCAATCGGCATCCTTCCAGAACATGGTCTTTTCCCATCAAAACAGCGTAGAATGGACAAATGAAGACCAAATTCATCATGGGAATCTGCGGCCTGGGCTTGCTAATAGCCGCGGCAACTTGTTCCTTCCATCCCGTGCCTCAAGAAGACTATGCCCGCTGCGAGCCCGGGGGCAACTGCACAAACCCCGAATGCACCTGTACCGCCACAGGCGTCTGCCTGCCGCCGGATGATGCCGATCCGGCTTTCTGCGCCTGCGCCGAAAACAGCGACTGCAATGACGATAACCCCTGCACCGCCGACAGATGCCAACGAATCGGCGGTTGCAGCAACCTGCCCATGGATGACGGCAGCAACTGCGGACCTTGCAAGATGTGCGAAGCGGGCCTCTGCGTCGACGACACCACAGGCAGCCTGGACGGCGATGGAGATGGACATATTGACTCGGCCTGTGGCGGCGATGCGAATGACTGCGACGACAGCCGGGCCGATGTCTTTCCGGGGGCATTTGAGGCCTGTGATGCCAGGGATAACGACTGCGATGACGTGGTGGACAATCTTCAATTCGCATATTTACAAGAGTTCGAGATCAACCCGAACATGGTACCCGCTGACCAACTGAACGATTTTCCCGTGCTCGTTCACGTGACCCTGCCCCATGGCCAGGGTCTCCTGGCTGCCGACTTTCGGGACCTGGTCTTTTTGGCCCGGCCAGACTTATGCACGAGCCGCATGCCCTACGAGATTGAGCACTACAACCCCTCAACCCAGGAACTCTTCGCCTGGGTGCGTTTTCCCACCCTGAACACCACCATCGACGTGGGTCACACCTTCTACATGTATTGGGGCTTGGCCATCAGCGAGGATCAGTCACGCCCCAACCACGTCTGGAGCGACGACGTGTTGATGGTCCATCACATGGACGAAATGCGCGAGGGCTTCTTCCCGGACAGTTCCGGCGACGAGCATCACGCCACGCCCTTCTCTTCCACCCAGCCCATGACGCCCAGCATCATCCACGAGGGCGTCTCCTTCGACGGCGAGAACACCCGCTTGCTGGAAATCGAGCATGACGCCGTATTCGATCTGAACGGCAACCTGACAATCGAAGCGCTGGTGAAGGTCCCCGGCACCGTTCTGGCGGAAAACCCGGATAGCGGCGAATGGCAAATTCTCAGTCATCACACCGACACGCCCCACACGGGCTATGTCTTGCTTCTTATCCGAAACTCCAGCGAAACCCTGCTCGAACTACGTACCTATGTGGACACGGTGGATGAAAACGGAAATCCGGCGACCAAAATCTGGAACCTGCGCCAGCCAGTCAGTGACTTCATGTCTCCGGGGACCTGGCATCATCTGGTCGGCAGAAAGGACGACGCGGGCCTGCATGTTTTCGTGGACGGACACAAGATCGGCTCGAGTTCTCCTGAACATGAAGCAGTACCGCCGAGCATCCGCTATGAGGAAGACCTACCTGTACGCATCGGCGCATCGGCCTATGGGGATGCGACCATCGGACATAACAATTTCTTTCTCTTCGAGGGCGACATCGATGAAGTACGCGTCCACCGAGTGGCCCGCAGCGACGCCTGGATCAAAGCCCAGGCCAACAGCCTTCTGGACCCAGGCAATTTCTTAGTCTGCAACGAGTGCGTGATTGAAGAATGATCGCCTGACTTGATGATGCGCCTTGCATGGGTGCAGTAAGAAAAAGAAAGGACTCGATCATGTGGAAAAAACTGACTCTGGCTTTCGGGCTCTGCTTGGTTTGTGCCGTCGGGGTGACGACTTGTGACAGCGATAGTGCCGGTGGCACGGAAAATTGCGCCAATCGAATAGACGACGACGGCGACGGCGTGGTCGATTGCGTGGACCCCGATTGCCGGGATTCCGACATCTGCCAGTCCAATCCTGAGTTCTGCTCGGACGGCTTGGACAATGATTTGGACGGAGATGTGGACTGCATGGACAACGATTGCGCCGGTGGTCCCCTCTGTGCCGAGGACTGCGGCAACGGCGTGGACGACGACGGCAATGACCTCGTCGACTGCGACGATCCGGTCTGCAAAGGCATCGATCCTCGTTGCGGCGAGGTATGCGGGGACGGCGTGGACAACGACGGCGACGGGGACATCGACTGCAACGACGCCGACTGCGATGACGTCGTCCCGCCCTGCGGCGGCGATCCCCTCATCGACGGCACGATCTGTGCCTACGGCGAAGACCCGGAGCACACCTGCGAATGCGCCGACGGCATTGACAACGACGGGGACGGGTACACGGACACGGACGACCTGCACTGCTTCGGCCCCTTTGATGACGACGAGGGAAGCTACTCCACGGGCATTCCAGGCGACAACAACGGCTCCCAGGGCAACCGGGAATGCCCCTTCGACGGCAACAGCGGCACCGGCAACGACGACATCTGCTGCAACCTCGACAACCCCAACCAAAACGTCACCCCAAACGGCTGCGACGACAAGGGATGCTGCGAAATCGACGTGAACGGCAACGGCAAGGGCGAGCATGTCTACGTCAGCGAAAACTGTGACTTCGCCCCAGCCTGCGGCTCGGGCAGCCACGGATGTCCTTGCCAAACCGGCGAAGACTGCGATGACGGTCAGTACTGCGTGCCCGACGACGACGATGGCGCGGGCTTCTGCTCAACCTGCGAGAGTTGCCCCCCCAACGAGCTCTGCGAGAACACCTGCGAATGCGGCGAGATTTGCTACGGCGGCTTCACGCAGCCGGAAGAAGAATGCGGCGGCGGCGGTGTCGACCCCACCTGCCCCAGCGGCATAACCGCCTGCCCCAACGGAGACGGAGACTGCAACGCCGAATTGGCCGAGACCTGCGTACAGGGCTGCTGTTACGCCCGCTGCGAACCAGGCGTCATCCCCTGCGAAATCACCTCCGATTGCCCCGTGGATCCGCCCAACTACTGCGTCACGGGCTGCTGCGTAGAGGTGCCGTTGTAGCTGTGCAGCAAGAGGATTCTACGGACACGGTAGCTCGGAACAAAAACTGAAATACGGTCCCTCGCTCGGGAAAGGGCAACAATGGAAGAAATTCCGGTCGGGTATGTTCCAGCATTCCGCATCGGTGGCGCACAGGATCTCTTCAGGAGCACAGGCCGCGAAGACAGAACAACTGGCCACTCGTGGCGAGAAGCCAATCAACAAACAACAGAATTCGTCATCAGGGCAATCCGCCAGGCTGCTATCGCAATCTAATTTCGCAAACACGTCCTCATCGCAGGAGCTTAGAGAGCAAAACCCGGGCTCCGTGTTCCCCACGCAACATATCCCTTCCGGGCAGGGGGAACCAGAACAGTACAAACCCTCTCCCCCACAGACGCCGCCGATGCATTCGATTCCCAACGCGCAGGTTTGGTCACAGGGCATTTGTTCGCAACCAATTTCCACACCCAGACACGGCGTTCCGGCTTCGCACCCCTCCCAACATCCAGTACAATGAATCTGAGACCCCAAAGGCTCCTCACAGCCATCCGCGGGATTGCCGTTGCAGTCGCCCCAGCCCGGATCGCAATCCAAAACACAGCCTGAATCCAAGCATTCAGCCGCAGCATGGTCGGTTCCGCAAGTATCATAACAAGCAAGGCAATTCTCCATGGTTCCAAACTCTGTCGAGCAACCCGTCCAATAATCGGCCCCACAAAGACCATGGCCTGCCTCACAAGCCATCACGCGGCATTCGCCGCCAACGCAATCAAAATCCGAAGCGTGAACCGGTGCACAGGCACGATCACACAGTCCACAGTGATTCAGATCCGTTTGCAAATCCACGCAGGCCCCACCACAAGTCGTGTAGAGGTCCTCACAGGCGGCGACACATGTCCGACCCTGGCAGAGGGGAAGCGGTTCCATGCAAACAACAAGACAGCTGCCGCAATGCTCCGGCAAACTCAAATCCGCCTCACAGCCATTGTCGAGCTGTCCATCACAATCAGCCCAACCCAGACCACAATCGCCCATGACACAAACCCCCAAGTCACAGAAAGCCGTTGCATGAGCAAATTCACAGACCTCGTCACAACGTCCACAATGATTCACATCGCTCATCAAATCAGCGCCACAGGTATTGTCGGGATGACAAAAAGCGGGCGGCATATCCCGAGAAGCTCGCTCCCCCGGAACACACACCCTTTGCTCCAAACAAACGCAGGTCGGTGCACAAAGTCCTTCCGGGGAACAAGGAGGATACACACTCAGGTTCGGATCAAAAACACAGGACTCGACGAAAAGAGCCAAGACAAGGGCCAGCAGAAAAAACCCACCTATCCATCCACGTCGACCTTCACCTGACAAACCGACAACCACTCTCTCTCCTCACAAACGAAACGAGCAAGCATCTTTCTTCCAGCCGAAGACGCCGCTTCATACGAAAAGTTACTGACAGGTCATGTAATGCCCTGAAGAATCCATGAGACAAAAGGTCGTATGGGGACATTGGCTGTTTCGACTGCACAGGACCGTGTCCTCCGAACAGCCTGCCGTGCAAAACGCGCTGGCATTCCCGACAAACTCGGGCATGCAGCAGACCTGCTCCCCTTCGCAATCGTCAGCGCTGTCACACTGAAGCTCGACGGAGCCCATGTCTCCACAGGCATTCGGGGCCACACAAAAAGCCGAGCCATCGCCGGAAATGCAGCAGGCCTGCTCACCGACAGTACAGACGAGGCTCTCCGGACATGAAATGCCCATCCCTCCACAGATACCGCCTTCACATTGCAGATCGCCGGCACAGGGATCAAAGCAAGCACCACAGTGATCAGAATCCGTCAGGGTGTTCACACAGCCATTTCCACAGTCGGCCAAGGGCCAGGAGCATTCTGGATCGACGCACCCTTGGTCCGTACATGTCCCGCCTGGTTCACATACATCCTCGCAGGATGTGCAATATTCCAAGGTACCCATCTTAGCCTCACAACCGTTATGTCCCTGCTCATCGCAGTCCTCCCAACCATCATCACAATCAAATTGGCACAGCCCGTCTACGCAGCTTGGTTGTTCTGATTGCAACCAGGTACAACTATCACCACAGGCACCGCAATTGCCTGTGGTACCCATCGGAGTCTCACAGCCAGTCATTGGATTTCCATCACACTTGTCGAAACCAGGAAGGCAGTCGTAGATCACACAGACGGCCTCATCACAACCCGCCGACTCTACTTCAAATAAGCCATTGCAGCTCACGTCACATCGACCACAATGCTCGTTGTTTTCTTCCGGGTCGATGCAGGCACCATCGCAAATCAATTTCGGCTCATCGCATTGCTCAACGCAAACTCGCTCTTCACAAAAAGGAGTATCGTTTTCGCAGTGAGTTCCGCACTCACCGCAATTAAGAATGGTATCCAGGCTGTCGTAGCAGCCCAGGTTGTTGGGTTCACCGCAGTTGTCCCAGCCCGGATCGCAGTCTCCCATGCGGCAAACCCCGCGATCGCAATACGCCGAGGCGTTGTCGAACTGACACACATTGCCGCATTCGCCACAATTGAGCGGATCGTTCAGTATGTCGGCAGCGCAATTGTTTCGCGGATCGCAAAAAGAGGGCGGCCTGAACCGGTCTTCCCGGTCTTCGGGCACGCAGACCTGTCCTTCGAAACAGGTGCATCCGGGGGCGCAGTAACCGTTGGGCGAGCATTCAGGATAAGCACTCAAATCCGGCGCAAAGGAGCAGGCACCAAAACCGAGGCCAAAGGAAAGCAAGCAAAATGATGTCCATACGAAACGCATTCCTTCTACAATACACCAAGCAAAGCCTCCTGCCCACCCGTTGAATGGCCGAATTTGAGAGGTCCAGACTTTCTTTGAGGCGCAAGCTGTGTAAACAATTGGCAAATCAGCAATCCATGCCTGAAGGAGAAAACATGTCGACACGACGAATCGTCACCTTTGGGGCCTGAGCGCCTGTTCGGGTCCCATGAAACTCACCCGCCTGACCCAGGCCCCGGCCATCAAGGCCGAAAAAACCAAAATCAAGAAAGTGGTGGATTTGGGAGCCCAAAATCTGCCGGCCTCGGGCGAATTCAAGGTGAAGGACTCGGACGGCCGGCTAAGTCCCGGCGAGTGGGTTGCCGTCTGCGGCAAGGGCCTTGGCCCCCAGAGCATCATTTCCCTGGGCGCGGAAAAAATAAAACCCGCCGGCTACCTGAAGACAGGCCTCCTGTTCAAAATGCCCCGGGGGATAGACCCGCGGCAAGTCAACAAGTTGCAAGTTGAGAACGAAAACGGCAAGGCCGAAAAAAAGGTCAAGTTGCATTCTTACATCGCGGCCGCTGATCGACGAGGAAACAAGCTGCGTTTCATGACCCTGGGACCCAAGGGACTAAAGGGCAAAGTCAAATCAAAAAAATTCAAAACCCTGGGTCCCCAGGCCTTCTCCACGGACGGGGCCAGGCTCTATGTGCTCGGTCGCGGTGACGGCAAGGACGACGCCAAATCCTGGGCCAAAAGCATCTTGAAGTCGGCCATCAAACCCCCAAAACGAGTTGACCTGCCCGTGGGCGTCTTCGCCATGGGCGCAAAAAAGGGACCCAAGAAACAGTCGGAATTCAGCGTGGGCCTGGACTCTCAGCCCACGAACATGGCCAGCCCGGCCGAGGGGCAAATCCTGATCCTGAGCGAAGGCCATCTGTTGTGGCTGGAACTGAACGAGGCGCAACAGCCCGAGGAGCGAGGCCGACTGGATCTTCGCGGCGAAAATCGCACCTGCTATGTGGGCCTTAATGCCCTTGCGTCGGACAAACTGGCCCTGCTGGATCCCTGCACCAACAGTCTGCAGTTGGTGACCATGGACTCAAAGGGCCTGCAAGCCCTGGGGGCACCCATGGATCTGGCCCCGGGCACGGACCTGCCTCTGAGCCTGGGCATGGACACCGAGCCCGGCGACCCGTCCACCCT
>JAFCZJ010000103.1 GCA_019314375.1 Deltaproteobacteria bacterium
ATCACCCAGCAAAGTCAGCGCACGAAAAATTCCACCGCAGGTTTCCAATGCCTCAGGGCCTTCATCGCTATATGTGATATTAATACCATATTTAGCTCCATCTCCAATCTGATCACGGATCTGCTCTCCCAGCCAGGACAGATTGATGACGATATCGCCAATACCGCCGCGCACCAGCGCCTCGATGTGATGCTCGATCAGCGGCCTGCCATTGACCTGCAACAACGGCTTGGGTGTCTCATCAGTAAGAGGCCGCATGCGTTCGCCACGACCAGCTGCCAGAATCATTGCTTTCATCTGCATAGTGTAAGAAAAATCTGCCCTATTTAAATCTATCTGGGTAAAAAGACAGGTAAAAAAATTATTCTGCCGATATTTTTCCTATAATCACCACTTCTTGCGCCCTCGCGTATCCGGTAAGCCCAGTTGCGAATATATTTAGGCCCGTTTTTGGGCAGACTTTTTAGTTCTAATCGTCTTGGGAGGTCACGATGAGAAAAGCTGGATGGATAATTTGGATAGGCGTTTTGATGTTCGCTTTTGCCTGTGCGCCGGGTCAAGGCCCGGTGGACAACACAGGTGACGCCGACGTCGTGATTCATGACAACGTGCGGCTGCTCGAAGACCACCCGGCCTTCGTCTCAGCCTCCCTCGAAGAGAACCGGATCGTTTACGAGTTCTCCGAGTCCGTGGCGGATTTGGATATAGCCACAGGCGACGTGGTGGTCGGTCAAGGCTACCTCAGAAGGATTGAAGGCATCACCCGCGATGGCAATCTCCTCGTGGTGGATACCTCCTTGACGGCATTCCTCTTCGATGTCTTCCAGCGCGCCAAGGTCAGCGAAGTGATCGGGCCGCAGGATGTCGTGCTGAACGAGGGGCCCTACGGTCAGTTGCAGCAGCCCGTGGATCTGACCATCAGCATTCCATTCGGTGGCATTAAGCTGGAATTGGGGACAGACGCTGGGTCGGGTGCCTCCGTCGAATTTCTTTCGGGCAGTGAGGTTCGTTTTGGTCCGAGCATCGTTTGGGTGCTGGATTGGGAAACCCCCGCTTGGTACCTGTTGTGGGATCTTTCCCGTTACGAATTGAATGAGTTCAAGATTGGGCTACGCGGCCAGTTCGATCTGACCATGGACATCAAGTGGACGGTCTCTCAATCTTGCTCGGCCGAGGCCACCAAAAAGCTCTTCGACCAGGGTGATGATGAGGGTTTGATGAATCGCCCTGCTCCGGAGTATCCCTTTAACTTCATGATCGGCCCTATCCCGGTTCGCGTCAGCATCGTGTTTAACGTGGAGTTCGGAGCATCCTTGACCGCCACCGGCGCGGGTACTGGTCAGTTCGGCTTTGATACGCATGCGATGATCGAGCCGGGTGTCCGCTATACGGGTTCCTGGACGGCATATTTCGAGAAAGATTTTTCCGCCAACATGCACGATCCAACGGCTTCCAGCCCGGAGGCTACGCTGAAGGTCACGGCCAAGGTTTGGGCCAAGCCCATCATCACCATGGAGCTGTATGAAATTGGTGGACCCACGATCAGTCTGGATGTTTATCTGGAGGCTGTCTTGGAATTGCTGCCTGAGTTCTGCTTCAGCTTGACCTTCGGTGTCGATGCGGCCATCGGTGTTGCTTTCTCCGGCACCATCGCCGACTTGCTGAACCTGAATGCAAGCTTCTCGAGGAGCTTCTCACTTTACAGCACAGAATTGGCCCAAACCTGTCAGCAGACGGGCAACCTCGAAGGTCAGATCGTGATTTGGAACACCGATCCTGACGTGCCCATTCCTGGCGCAACCATCGACATCTTCAAGGAAGACGGCACGAAAATAGAGCCGACCCTGACTTCAGCGGCGGACGGTTCATACAGCAAGGAAGGTCTGGAAGTCGGTAACTACAATATCCACGTGGAGAAGGAAGGCTACCTGCCGGCCGATGTGGCGGTGGAGGTCAAGGCCGATCAGACCGTCTATGTGACCGAGCTGAAGGCCCTCACCGATGCCTGCGACGCGCCGGGCACCGCCTCGGGTGACGTGGTGGATGCGACCAACAACAACGGCATCGCGGCGCATCTGGACTTCCGAGCCGGTATGGACATGCGCACTGGCGATATCGTGGCTTCGACGGATTGTGCCGCCAACGGCATTTACAGTATCTCGGGTCTGGACAGTGGCCACTACACAGCCCATGCCCAGTTGGATGGATACGCCGACGCATATTTCAACGTCATCGTTTGTGGTATCGACGATGGCGATCCCAACAACGACGAGGTGCCGGACCAACGCGGCATCATGTCTCCTTTGGAGCCGGGCAATTGGCGCATCATGTTGTCCTGGGGCGAGCGTCCCAATGATTTGGACTTGCATTGCTTGACCCCGGATGGTCGCCATATCTTCTTCCGTGACGTGGTCAAGGATGGCGCGGAGGCCCACTGCCGCGGCAGCCGTGATTCGGCACCATTCGTGGCCCTGGATGTGGATCAGACAAGTGGTTATGGTCCCGAAACTTTGACTTTCACCCAGTTCCAATCGGGTACATACACGGTCTTCGTACACAACTACGGTGCCCAGAACGACCACGAGTACCCGGGCGGTACCTATGCGGATGAGAGCACGCCTTTCTCAAGTTCTCAGGCCAAGATCAGGATCTACGACGGCCAGAACGAGGAAGTGGAGGCACCAGGAATCAACGTACCGTCATCCGGCGGCTACTTCTGGCAGGTCTTGACCATCAATGGCTCAACCCAGGAAGTGACCGTGGTCAACAGCATGGGCGGGGGGCAGAACCCGCATGACTTCATCGATCCGGTGACTTGCTTGGAGTAAGGTAGGCTGAGTAGGCTTCATGAGGGCTGGGCAGAGATGCCCAGCCCTTTTTCTATGAGCTATTTGCGCTTGCTGCTTCTTTTCTTGCGGCTTCGACTGAAGCGCAGGGGATAGCGGGCCAATTCCTCGCCCTCCACTTCGATCACCATGTGGTACTTACCGGCCTTGGGTATTTCCAAGTCGTCCCAATTGATGGCTTGACTGGCGCTGCCCTTGGAGCCCTCTTCACCCAACTCTAAGACGCCGTTCACCGAGGTCACTTCTTCCCCGGCGGGGTTTTTGACCACGATTCGAAACTCAACGGTGCCGCCCTGGGGCGAGGAGACGGTCGTGCAGCTCTCGAAGTGAGGGATGGTGGCGGGGAAACCCGGGACCCGCCAAGCTTTGAGCGTTCTGCCGCGGCTGGCTTTGCATCGGCCATCTTTGCCGAAATCGACTTGCGCCGCCAACAGATGTTTGTCCACTTTGAAAACAGCCTTGACTGGCGCTTCCTCTTCTGATGCCTGGGCAGGCAAGACCATTGTGAATGACATGAAGACCAGAACTCGACCCAAGAAAGATTTCAACATGGAACACCTCCGGAAGATGCTTTCTTATGGGCACAACAGGACCTGGAGCGCAAGTTGACTGGAGACTTGGCAAGAGTGGAGGTGCCTGAGTATAATCCCCATAGTTTTCAAACCCATTGAAAGGATTAATCATGCGCTGGCAATCGACCGCCTTGTTGTTGCTTCTATCCTCGTTTTTGGTGGCCTGTCCTTCCGGTAAATACGGAGAGTTGCCTGATGCGTCTGCTGCCGACAAGGCCCAGGCTGAGGCGATGTGGACGAAATATTTGAAGGCGCTGGGTGACAAGAAGCTGGAAAAAAAGCCGCAGATTCTGGCTCTGTTTTTCTCATCCAAGCTCATGGCTCATACGAGTGAGAAAAATTTTCAGAAAGACCTGGTTGCGGCCAGGCGCAAGATTTCCGCGGGTCTGTTTGATTCGGTATCGATTAAGGCATTGAAAACGGCAACAGGGGGACCCCTGTTGGTGCTGGACTCCAAGGCCGGAGAGGCCGGTATTCCACTCTTGAGAGAAGGTGACAGGTTTCGCTTTAACGACTTGGGTGCGGGCATGGGAGAGTGGTCCAAGGAGGCCAAGCATTTTGACAAGCCCATGCCCGAAAAGCCGAGCCTCTTGTTTCTCAAGCGTCAGTTGGCCGATGCTGGACTGGCGCAAGGAGAGCGCTTGCAAGCTGCGGTGGCCTTGTCGGATCCTGCGTATCGAAAGGTTATCATCTCCAGTCAGCGCAGCGTTGAAGATCCGGTCGTGAAACTAGGTTTGGGACTGGCCAGGGTGCGAATCGACGGCTATGACAAGTATTTTTTGACGGGTTTTCCGACCCATGCCAAGGGCTTGGAGGCAGTGGCCAAAGCCGACCCGAAAATTTTTGAGGAAATGCTGGTCAAGCTGACCAACCAGGCCTCCATGGTTGAGGATCCGCCGGCAAACGAGATTTTGTTCAAAGTGGCGGCCGGAGCCCCGCCTGCCATGCAAGGTCGCCTGGCCAAGTCTTTATACGACCTGGGCGAAGCCAACCCGGGTCGCTTTGCCAATGCCGTGTTCAATGTGGTCAAGGACATTGAATCTGATCAAGCCTTAGGGCTTTGGGCCCAAGAGGTCTCTCGACGAGGGGGCAAGTCCCCCAAGGCGGCGTCTTTTTTGCGCAAGTTTTCCCGGCAGGGAGAAGCCGCGGAGCGAAAGCTCTGCAAGCGAATTTTGCTTCGTATGCGTGCTGGGAAATGATGTCTGTGCCCCTGGTATCGGGCCCAAGACGCATTGACAAAAGCCATTTGGATGATTAATTTCTAGCCCGGAACTTCAAACATGGCAGACTTTTACGACATATTGGGCGTTAGATCCAAAGCCTCTCAAAAAGAGCTCAAGAGCGCCTACCGCAAGTTGGCTCGAAAGCTCCATCCAGATCACAATCCCGGCGACAAACGGGCAGAGGACCGCTTCAAGAAGGTGTCCGAGGCTTACGATGTCTTAGGGGACAAGAAAAAGCGTGAACAGTACGACTTGGTTGGTCATCGGGCATGGAAAGCCGGGGCCAAACAGGGGCCACCACCTGGGTCCGGATTTGGTGGTTTTCCTGGTGGAGGATTCGGGGGCGGAGGCTGGAGCCAGTCTTCTTCGGGGCAAGGGGGATTCGGTGGGGCGAACCTTGAGGATTTGTTGGGTGGGCTCTTTGGTGGTGGGCGTCGGGCGCGAAGGCGGACCGGGCCCATGCGAGGGGAGGACAGCCTGGCCAGCATGTCCATTCCCATGGCGGATGCGGTACAAGGCGCCAAGCGCACAATCACCTTGAGCCAGCCCGGTGCCGGGCCGGAAAGCCTGACTGTGACCATTCCCAAGGGCATTGTTGAGGGACAAAAGATTCGGCTGGCAGGGAAGGGGCATCCGGGGCTGGCGGGGGGACCATCGGGCGACCTGCTCATTGAGATTCTTTTCGAGTCGGATGAGCGATTCGAACGGACAGGAGAAGACCTGACAGTTGAAGTGAGGGTTCCTTTCTCCACGGCAGCCTTGGGCGGCAGCATTCAAGTGCCTACCTTGGAGGGTTCGGTGGAGCTCACGGTGCCTGCCGGAACCCAGGGAGGTCAGCGCTTTCGCCTTGCGGCAAAAGGCTTGCCCAAGAGGGGATCTGCCCGTGGTGACCTGTTTGCCCGGGTGCGTATCGTAGTGCCGCGTGGGCTGGATGAGAAGGGGAGCGAGGCGGTTGAGCTGCTGAAGCGGTTTGAATAGCCACTAACACCGTCCACTAACACCGTGTCGCTTTGCGACACGGTATAAGTGTTTCTACTGGGGTGCCTTCTGTTTTTATGATGGGTTTAGTTGAGTAGATTTTGCCTTTTGTAGAAACACTAAAACACAATCTCCAAGGGGCTCTTGTTGCCGCTGGTGATGGTCTTGGCCAGCGCCATGGTGTGGGGCAAGTAGGCATCGATGAAGAAGCGGGCCGAGTGTAGTTTGCCGTCGTAGTATTTGGCCTCGGGGTTCTCCTCGATGATTTTTGTTTGCGCTTCTTTGTCTTCAGCGCCGGCCTTGGCGTAAATGGCCTCAAGCTTTTCGTCCGCCACCACGGCCATCTCCAGCAGATGGTATGCCATGACGATGGTGCCGAAGAGATCCATGAAAGGCGTGGCGTTGAGCACGGGGGTGTAAATGTCACCGCTCATGCCTGCTTGCTGCACGCTCATGGCCACCTGAACCAGGCTGTCGCGGGCCTTCTCGAGCTTGCCGGCAAATTCGCCGAGGCGGGCGTGTTCTTTGGCGCTGTTGATGAAATCGTTGACCCGGGTCAGGTAGGTCATGAAGAAGAGACCGCCCTTGGCCGTCATCTTGCGACCGATCAGATCCAGAGCCTGGATGCCGTTGGTCCCCTCATAAATGGAGGCGATCTTGGCGTCCCGGCAGTATTGCTCCTGCGGGTATTCGATGGTGTAGCCATAGCCGCCCAGGATCTGGATGCCCAACTCGGTCATGCGGAAGCCGTAATCCGAGCAGTAGGACTTGCAGATGGGGGTCATCAACTCCATCATGCTGTTGTAGTTTTTGCGCTCATTCTCGTCTTCGTGGACTTCCATGAGATCCGAAAAATAGGCCGTGCTGTAGAGCAGTGCGCGCATGCCCTCCGTGAAGGCCTTCATGGTCAAGAGCATGCGCCGGACGTCGGGATGCTCGATGATGGGTAAGCGGGGGGCATCCACGT
This sequence comes from Deltaproteobacteria bacterium, assembly GCA_019314375.1. Classification (GTDB taxonomy): domain Bacteria; phylum Myxococcota; class B64-G9; order B64-G9; family B64-G9; genus JAFCZJ01. The sequence continues at coordinate 6,587 of JAFCZJ010000103.1, forward strand.
CCTTCATCTTGGCGATGTCCACGCCCTGGATTCGCTCCGCGGCATACTGGAGGGCTTCCTGGTAGGAGGCGGCCGCCGTGGACTGGCCTTGGAGGCCCACGCCGATGCGGGCTTCGTTCATCATCAGGAACATGTATTTAATGCCCTTGCTCTCTTCGCCGATAAGCCAGCCATGGCTGGGACCGTCGGCACCAAAGACCATGGTGCAAGTGGGAGAACCCTTGATGCCCATTTTGTGCTCAATGTTGCCGCAGATGACGTTGTTGGCGTCAGCCAAGCTGCCGTCATCATTTACAAGAACCTTGGGTACCGCGAACAAGCTGATTCCCTTGATTCCCTTTGGGGCACCTTCGGTGCGCGCCAAGACCAGATGCACGATGTTGTCGGTTAGATCATGATCACCTGCCGAGATAAAGATCTTCTCGCCTTCGATGAGCCAGTGATCCCCTTCTTTTTTGGCCTTGGTTTTCAGATCGCCCACGGCACTGCCGGCGCCCGACTCGGTTAGGCACATGGTGCCGCCCCATTCGCCGGTGAAGAGTTTTTCAAGATAGAGTTTCTTCATCTCCTCGGTGCCGTAAACTTCGATGACTTCGCCAGCGGTTGCACCCAAACCCGGGTTCATGGCAAAGGCCACCGAGGCTGAGCTCATGATTTCGCCGATGGCGGTGGCCATGAGATGGGGAAGACCCATACCGCCGTACTCAGGGTTGTGGGCCGCGGCCACCAGACCTGCATCACAGAGTGCCTGGTAGGCTTCCTTGTAGCCCTCGGGCGTGGTTACCTTGCCCTTGTCGAAGCCGATGCCCTCTCGGTCCATCACGATGTTCAATGGCGCGATTTTGTCCGTGGCCAGTTTGATCGTCAGATCGAGGACCATCTCAATGGCCTCCCGATCAAAGTCAGCGTACTTTTCGGTCTTGAAAAGGTCTTCCATCTTCAGGTACTCGAAAAGGCAAAATTCGATGTCGCGTTTGTCCACTGCGAACGCCATGGTGAGTCCTCCTTGAGTTTAAATGACGCACCGAGTCTAAGATCGATTGACTTGCCAGTCAATCAAAAAACCTGCATGGGGAGGGATCTAGTTTTCTTTCTTTTAGGGGCTGGGTTCGATTCGAATGCCCTGTGTTCGCTCAATTTTGGCTAAGATGATGTCGACCCAATCCTCGACGGTCAGCAAGAACTTTGGCCAGCGCAGCACGCCGCGCATCCTGCTTTTTTTGAGAAACGAGGCCAGTTCTTTGCGTGCCTTTTCTCTTTGCTTCGGAGGATCGATGCGACGGAAGCTATTTTTGGGGTTCTCAACTGCGAGGGGCTGGGCTTGCAGGTGACGTCTCAGCAAAGCGGGGTAGACTTTACGGTAAAAAACCTCTTCCGACGCAAAGAGTTTGCCCACCTTGCTCGCGGCCTCAACTCGAGTTTCGCCTTCGTAGGATATGTTCAGGCAAGACAACATGAACAGGTCCAGATCAAACTCATCCGGCATGCCTCGCAGGGTCAGACCAGCCACCGCATCCATGGCCGATGCAGAGCAAGCGACCAACTTGTCACAGGCCGACTCGTCTCGCCACCAGACCAGAGCCACCCGTTTGCCGAAGCGGCCCAGGATATATATATCCGCGGCTTCTTCGGAGGTCTCTTGTTCGAATTGCTCCAGGGAAAGCAGGTTGTACTTGCAGTGTTTCCCGGAGTCCAGTTGCAAGTGAAAGATATGAGGCGGAAGGGCTTGGGCTGTTATTTTATGAGACCATCGCTTGAAGATGTTCTTGTACCCATCCGTAATGACAAAGAAATCAGGAAAGCTTGTCGACGTGGATGTGACTTGGCTCAACATGGAGCCGTACATGAAAATGCCGATTAAGTTCTCATCTCCGTAAGTCTTTCGGATGGCGTTTGTGAAGTCCTTCACCGCATCGGCTGGACTGTCCAAGCAACGATCCCGAACCAGGTCATGGATGGACATCTTTGCCTTCATGCTTCCACTTCCACTTTCCCCGAGTCTATAGGTTGCCTAAGGGCTCTCCGAACGGCGTGGCGAGTTTTGGCAAGCACCTCCGCTGCCTTCGCCAGGCGAAAAGGGCCGGAACGTGGCAGCTTGTGAATGACCAGGCTGACAATTTCTGGTTGTTGGGGCAGGGCCAGTGAGGGGCTGCCTTGTTTTCGCCAGGGAGAACGGGAGGCCAGGTGGTGGTAAAGAATACGTGGGTGGCCGGCCACACCCGCCAAGCCATGGCGATCGCTCACGCCACCATCGAAATAGGGGCGTCTTTGGATCCAAACCGGTTGGAACAGAACAGGTACGGCGCAGGAGGCATGGATGGCAGGGGCCAAGAGGCCACTCTCTAAGACTTGGGTCTTGCGACCGATGGCGTTGTGTACCGACAGCGCCAAAGGCCAGCGACAGTCCTCGAAGCGCTTGACGGGAAGGATTTCGTCCAGCAAGGCCCTGAAGCGTTTGCCCCGCAAGAGGCCGAATCCTGGTCGAGGATCCCAGAAATCTTGGCGGCGTAGGGCCAAGAGAACCTCAGCCAAGTGTTTTCCATCGACGCCCGCGGCCCAACTGCCGGCCACCAGAGCGCCCGCGCTTGAGCCTGCAAGCTGGGCAGGCTCAAAGCCCAGTTGCTCCAACTCTAAGATGAGGGCTGTATGGGCGAAGAACCCGAAAAAGCCTGAGGACAATGCCAGGCTGGTCGGTTTTTGCAGCAACCATTGACCCAGGTTAAGTGGGGTAGATTCCACCGTTACTTGGCCAAGACGATGCCCGCCGGGTCGATTTCATCTCTGAGCAGCCTGACTTGTTCGGGCGTGGGGGCAAGGCTTGTGGGCACCTGGTCTGGAATCAAAATTTCAAACCCACTGTTGGCCTGGATTTCTTCGAGTTTGACCCCGGGATGCAGCGAATGCAGGCGCATGCGCTTGCTTTTTTCTTCGAAGTCGTAGACCGCGAGTTGGGTGATGACTCGGTGGGGGCCGCCTCCTTCGGGCAGGCCGGCCTTTTCCCTTGCCCCGGGGCCGTCGAGATAGCCCGGGCTGGTTAAGAAATCCAGCTTGTCGACAAAAGAGCGTTTCGATTGGCGCACGATGATGATCAGTTTGTGGGAGAAAGAGGCCACGTCGTTGGCTCCACCGGAGCCGGGCAGGCGTACTTTGGGGGCGTCGTGCTCCCCGATGACCGTGGTGTTGATGTTGCCCCGGCAATCGATTTGGGCCGCACCCAAAAAGCCATAGTCCACGTATCCCGCCTGAGACAAGCTCATCAGGTCGTGCATGCTGGAGGCGCTGATGGCCTGGTGAAAGGTGCGTGAGTCGCCGACGGTGATGGGCAAAGCCCTGAGTCTGGGGCCCACGCCGCCCGCTTCAAAGAAAATGAGCAGGTCTTTGGCATGGGTTTTCTGGGCCAGCATGGCGGCGAGCAGAGGCAAGCCCGTGCCCACAAAGACCGAGTCGCCATCGGCCAAGACTCCTGCCGCCGTGGTGGCCAAAAGCTCCGTTGGTGAATAATCGCTGGGTGAAAAATCGGCGGCCTGGTTCATTTGCCACCTCCGCTGCCTTTTTCGCCACCTTTGGCGCTGGCGCGCCAGGGGGCCACCATGGGCTCTTCGTAGCGTTCGATGCGGCCCAGGCGCTCCATCAAGGACTGACCCCCGACCAACTCCAGGTAGGCCGCGAAATCAGGCACCTGATGCACGTATTTGTCCATGTAGGCCGAAACTCCTTCGTCCGTCTTGGAGACCGTCAACCATTCGGCGATGTGCTCTTCGTCGAAGTAGTAAAGATAGGGCATTTCGCAGGGGTGACTGCCAAAAGGCACCTCGACCACCGCGTCGACCACAAAGTAGGGGATGACCGTATTGTCGGGCTTGGCGCGGATTTCCTCTTCAGGGATGATTTTTTCGGTGGTGATGATCACCCGACGCGCACATCGAGAGAGTTCAAAATCCTCGACGACGATGCCGTCGATCTGACAATTGCCGAAGCGATCCGCTCGCGGCACATGGATGAAGGTGACATCCGGATAGCAGGCGGGCACCAGGCAAATCGGCTTCTTGGTGAAGGGGTCTTCAACGACCTTGCAAGAGCTGTAGCGCAGGGTGTCGGTGCCCAGCATGTTGCGGGTCGGCAAAAAGGGCAAACCCATCATCCCGGCCATAAACCGCCACTGGTAGACCGCGTTGCTCAACTCCGCCACCACCTTAGCCCGACCGCTTTGCACCATGCGCCGGGATGCCGGTGACAGACCCCGCAACTCGTGGCCGAAGGTATAAGCGACCTCGACCTGATCCACACAGCCGGAAGCGATAAGCAAATCCGCATCATGAACGGCCGTCTTACCGGCCATCTTCAAGCTGCGCTTGGCCTGGCGGATGATCTCGTAGATGACGGCCATCGAGACACGAACATGGCCGAATCCACCCGAAGCAATAAAGTCCTCGTCATGAACAAAGCGTTCAACCGCCTCGGTCACGGTGCAGCGTTTGTCTTCAAGCTTCCTGGACTTGTTCTCAAGAACCCAACGTCGATTTTCGTCCGGATCATGCCAACCCAGCAGTTCACCTTGGCCCTCTTCGAGCAGCTTCATGCATCCTCCTGCGTAAAAAGACGCCAAATGATAACAGAGGCTTCTACCAGATGTAAGAAAACTTCAGGATTTTGTCTGCTTCGTTTTCGTCGTAGGCCATGGGCAAAGTCAGGTCGTTTGGAGCACCGTAGCTTCCATCTACCACATAGAATATTCCGGATATTGAATTGGCAACGATCCCTAAAGCGTTTCTAAGATCGGTGTTGCCGTCTATGAGTACCGTAATTTTTTGATAAGTCGTCCGGTCGAAGACTCCAACCCCATGCTCTGGGGCCAGGTGATCTCCATCGTTGGCAGCATATGAGATGAGCAAGTAGTCACCGAAGACCGCTATGTCCTGGGGGTTCCGCAACCCCCCTCCTAAATCCACGACTCCCGTGACAAAAGAATCACCCGTTGGCGCAATTTTGTAGACCAGACCCGCGTTTTCGGCAACTGCCCACAGGCTGCCGTCGTCCGGATCAACAAACATACCGGCCAGATTGGCGCTGGCGTCTAAAGGCACAAATGATTCATCGGTGAGTTGGATAAAAGACCCCCCCGTGCCCCAGGTGGGGTCGAGTCCCAGTAAATCGCCGGTTGTTGGGTCAAGCAGAAATCGATAGATACGTCCCAGTTCGTCCGAGGCGATATAGAGCAGATCGCCATCAACCTCGACCCACTCGGGGTCAAAATCGGAATCCCCGGTGTCAGGGACTCCAACCGCATCATCGATTGTAACGTATTGGAGATCCGACAGATCGTTCTGGGTTAGCAAAATTCGATCGCTATCCCCCATGCCGTAATACACCCGACCGCTGCTGTGCACCGAGGCCGATTTGCACCAATTGTTGTTAATGGCCCTGTCGTAGGGTGCCGAATAAAGCAGTTGACCGGTGTGTAAATCATAGGCGAGTAGCAGCGGCGTTCCACGCATCATGCAGGTGTAGAGGATGCCATTCTGCCAGGAGATGCCCAGCGCGCGTTGTGAATAGTTACCTGAGGCGTCCTTGGTTGTTGTGTCGTCCACAAGTGTCGACACCGTGAAATCGTTGATGCCGGTGATGGCAATAGCCGGGCCTTCCTGTAGGCAGCGCCGCAAGATGTAGCCGTCGCGGACCCCGTGAAACGGGTTTGGCCCGGCTCCGTCGAGGTCTTCGTGGACACCCCCACTCAAGTACTCGAAGGACCCATCGAAAATCCAGGTACCGACAGAGGAGGTTGGTCTCAAGGCGAGCTCGGTGCTTTGCAGAGTGCCGTCGGTTGTATAGGCGCAAATCGTGCGTTGGTCGTTCAAGTCTCCCGACACAAGCACTTCTCCGGTCGGCCGTTGAGCGACTGTGTACCCTGAGGCACTTGGACCATCCCCCTCCTGTCGGGCCCAGAGACGGTTGCCGTTGAAATCCAGCTTTACCAGAAACAAATCGGAGGGTCCGCCGAACGTGGTGCCTTCAGGTGTTCCGTAGCCGACACCTCTAACCTCACCGGTAATGTACACGCCGTCCAGGCCTTCGGTGACGTGGTAGGGATACTCGTTGCCTGGAGAACCTGCATGGGTTACCCACAGTTGGCTTCCGTCAAAGGCTACCTTGTTGATGAACCAGCCGCCGCCATCGGCACCCTCGCTGGTGACGGCTCCGGCCTGGGCACCCTGGACCCAGGCACAGGCGTAAAAGGCCTTGGTGCCCAGGCTGGCGTGCGCCGGGCGGTATTCCCCAATGGCGTCGTCGATCCACCACAACAATGAATGGGCACCCGTGGAAGGCAGAAGATCGTTGAACCTGGGTCTTTGGTTGGTGTTGGATTCGTCGGTGGTTTTTAGGAATGTTACCACCCGGTCCGTCAGTCCATCGTTAAAGGCAAAGATCTCCATGCCGTATTCCTTGCGCCCGCTTTCGCCCCACATGGTCATCCATATTTGATTGCCGTCGGAATCATATTTTGCGGCAAGCACATCGGGGGGGGTAACAGGAGCAAGGGAATCCCCGTCAAGGTCGGTATTCCCGTAACCTGTCACATAAACAGTCCCATGGGCATCCACCGCAACACCGAAGAAAGCCTCATCCGCGGATGACGCAGAAGACAAATAGCGAATCCACTGACGATTGCCTGTGGCATCATATTTTGCCAAAAAACCATCATCGTTATCGGCATGGGCCGTCTGGGTATCGAAATCACCCTGGGCGGTCCCGACTACGTAGATGTCTCCGGTTGCGGAATCGACCGCCAAATCGTTTACCAGGTCATTTTCGGGTGAGCCAAACTGGGTGAGCCAGGCTGCCTCTGTTAGCCAAGAGCAGCCAGCCACCGGATCGCAGTAGTCCATGGTGCAAGGGTTGTCGTCGTTGCAATCCAGCGCAGATTCACAATGAATCTGCTCGCGGGTACATTGGCCGTTGGTGTCCAAGCCCCATCCTGGAAAACAAACACATTCGGGCTCATCTCGATCGTTTATTTGGCAGACGCCATGTTCTCCGCATTCGAACTTTTCGCACTTGCTTGGTTCCTCGAATCCATAACGCCCACAAGAGGCGGCAAAAACCAGCACAAAGAAAAGGGTGGATAGGTAACGCATTTTCGTCGTCCCTCGACCAGAAAACCTCAGATTTGCCGAATAACATACCATATTAATCGCTTGGATATCGACTGGGGGGTAGATCCGAATCTTCGTTTCAGACGTCATGCCTTTGTGAAGTCCAGGTGAGTATTTGGGCAAGGGAGGAAGTGATGGCTGTTTGGACGATTTTGGGTTGGGTGGTTTTGACTTTGGCGATGATGGGTGTGGGGGTGGTGGTGGGTGGGGCTTTGGTTGTTTGGTATCAGCGTGGCCGGTGGATGGGGTCTTTGAAGTATGTGATGGACAGGCTTAAGAAATTGGAGGCTGACTTGCGACGGGTGGATGAGGACATGTTGGTGGTCAGGGCGCGCTTGAGTCAGCGTGGCTTGATGGACGATGAGGATTCGGATGAGTTGAGGCGGATCTTGGTGGAATTGCCTCGCCAAAGGAAGGCGGAACGACTTGAGTTGGTTGAAGTGGCCCGTCGGCATGGTCTGGCCGAAAGGGTGGTTTCTGATACGCCGGATACGCTTCAGTAGGCTTTGGGATTTCAGGTAAGATAGCTTTTGTAGTCGATTTGGGGGAAGAGATTGTGTCGGCGCTCCAGGTTGATCAGAAACTCCTGATCAATTTCCGCGTTTTCGTCCGAGAGCTGTTTGTGGAGTTCGGCGAAGGCTTCCAGGTGCTCACGGGTTCTGCGCACCGCATATTCCACCGCCGTGCCTGTCTTCATGATGAAAGCCCAGTCTGAGGCCTGGGCCAGCATGAGTTCTCTGGCGGCTTGATTCAGGGCTCTTCGCCTGAGGCCTTTTGCTTGGGGATTGGCCTCGGCGAGTTGGATCATGTGTTCGCCGGCCCAGTGCAGGTGGCGATAGACCCAGTCGTTGCTTTCGTTGAGCCACATGGCGTTGTAGCCGCCCTGTCCCCAGGAACTCAGTTGGGGTTCGGAACTTTGAAGATCCGAGTGCCGCGTCAGGTACTCACTGGGCGTGATGGTCTCCAGCTCCGGTTCCCTGGCTGCCAGCGTGAATAGTTTTTCCAAAAAGATGGGGCCTTCGTACCACCAGTGGCCAAATAGCTCCGCGTCGAATGGAGCCAGCACCAGGGCTGGCCGGTCTCCCATCATGGGATGCAGCTTGCGAGCCTGCTTGAGGCGGGCTTTTAGAAAATGTTTCGCGTGGAGTTCGGCCTGCTGTACGGCCAATTCCGGCAAATAGGGCTCTTTGTCTTGGGTGGCACCGGTGATTCGATGGTACTTGATGCCGGTGTTCTTTCTTGCGCCGGTGGGTTGGATGTAAGGTCGAATGTAGTCTAGATCCAGATCAAAGCCGATGTCCCTGTAGAACTCTCGATAGGCTGGGTGGCCCGGGTAGCCCTCGGTGGCGCTCCATACTTGGCGGGAACTTGAGAGATCGCGTCCGAAGAAGATCAAGCCCTTGTTCCCTGCGACGGGGGCGAAAACCCCTCGGCTCGGGCGGGGCTCGGACTGCAGCAAACCGTGGGCGTCTAAAAAGGTGTATTCCAGTCCCTGCTCGGTCAACAAGGATTGCAGGGGAGGGCAGTATCCACATTCGGGCAGCCAGATCCCCTTGGGGCGTCTTCCGAAGGCCTGCTGGTGGTTTGTGACCGCCGTCTTGAGTTGGGCTGCTATGACTTGGGGTTGGACAGAAAGTAGCGGGAGATATGCGTGGGTGGCGGCACAGGTCAGCAGTTCGATGTGACCGCGTTTTTCCCAGCCCCCGAAGGCTTGGACCAGGTCACCTTCAAAAACCTCCGTGAACATTCTTTTGGCCCGTTGCAACCTGGCCACGTACATCTGAGCGAGCCTCGAAAACCTGGGATCGGTGGAAGTGCGCATGCGCTCCCGGTAAGCCAACTCGAGGCTGTGGCCTAAATGTTTGAGATAGCGGGAGCGCAAGAGATCATCGCCCAGCATGGAAAGCAGCGTGGGCGTTAGCACCAGCGAAAAATGGAAGGGCACGCTTTTTCGCGAAAGCCGGTCCATCATGTCAAGCAAAGGCAAATAGCATTCGGTGATGGCCTCGTAGAGCCAGTCTTCTTCGAGGAAGCGCTCATGCTCCGGATGGCGCACGAAGGGAAGATGCGCGTGCAGCACCAGGGCCAGGTAGCCTTGGGGCGAACTCATGGTGGTCCTTCTCCGCGCAGGCCTACTTGCGGTCGATGGGTACCGGATGCGGGTCTGCCTCGGTCTGTCGCTCGACGCGGATACGCACACGTTTTCGGAATGTGCCTTTGGGGGAAGTGCCCACCACGGGCATGTCCAACTCACCGTCGGGCAAAGCGAAGCGTACCGAGAATCGACCGCTTTCGTCCAAGGGAATCGGAAGGCCTCTCAAGGTCACGCGGGAGCCGGGGACCGTCGCGCCGTAAATGATGATATCGGCGTCCGCCCATAGCCAGTAGCCGTCGGCATCTGATTGGGCTTGCATGTGGGCCGAGCCTTCCGCATGAACCTGGCTTTGCAATACTTCGCTCGCAAGCCCGGCTTCCAATCTCTGAGCCAGGGCTTTTCGTGCGGCCTCGGAATCCAGGCCTGGGCCATCCGCCAAGCTATGCAGCATCAGTTCTTCTTCGTGTGTGCTCGGTGTTGTCAAAGTCGGTGTTTTGTCGTGTCCCTGTTTTGTGTCGGAGCCTGGACCGGAAGGTGCCGCTGGTTTGTGTTGGATGTAGCGGGACTGCAACACCCTGGCCAGGCGGTCAGGTGGCGAAGTGGAGAGATTGGAATACACGAGGAGGTCAAAATCATCGCCTTCGCCAGTCAGACCCAGCTCGCAGCGATGGGTTTTTCCCGCTGTTTCTAATTTGATATACCAGGAGCGGGCACCAGGGGGAACCGCGAATCGTTGAACTTCCCGGTGGCCCTCGGCTCCTCGAAGTTCGATCACCCTGAGAACCGCGTTGGCACCGCGCCAGAGTTTTCTCGCCTGGGTGTCGGTCAGATCCCAATAGCAATAGAGCCAATTGGGATCACGGACAAGCAAGACCATTCGACCATCATGATGATCTCGCAGGTCCGCGTGCCCCGGAGCAGGGGAGCTGTGCTTGGTCGCTTGAGCCTTGCCAATTCCTGGTGGAGTCTTTACCGGTTTTGATAATGCAGGGCGAGGGTTGATTATTTTCTTGGGCTGAGGCTCGACAGGCTTTTTCACTGCTTGAGATGCTGCATCCGGTCGGGTGTAGATCTTTCGGACTCCAGCCGAGAAACGACTGCTGGATGCCCTGGCTTTGGATGCCGCTTGACGCGCAGTTCTGCTGGCCGTGCCGGCTGCTTGCTTGAGTCGATTGCGGCCACGGCTAGGCATTGTCTTGGCCAGCACCTTAAGCAGTTCGGCCTTCTTGAGTTTGGAATAGCCAGAAATCCCCCACTCGCGGGCCAATTCGACGAGTTCTCGGACCGTCTTAGTCTCGAGTTTTTTCACGACCCACCTCCAGATCATTTTCTTTTGAACAGGCCTTTCTTGCTCTTACGCATGTTCAGCAAGCGCAGTTCGCGAGTGGCCTCCACGTGATTGCTTTGAATGGACAGTGCCTTTTTGTACATTCTGGTGGCATTGTCCTTGTCCTCGAGGGTCTTATAAATTCTGCCTAAGAATACGTAGCCGGTAGGTACATTGTTGTTGCGCATCTTCAGCCCGTCTTTGATCTCGTCTATGCAGTGAGTCGTCATGGAGTTGGAGGGCTTGGCTACAGAGCAGAATCTGGCAAATCCTCGATAAATGAAGAACTCACCTTCTTCCGAATTGAGTTTGATGGCCTCTTCAAACTGGACCAGGGCTTCGGCAAACTTGTTGGCCTTTATAAGCATTTCGCCTTTTTGGAAGATCATCTCTGACTCAATGATGTTGCTGACATCCACCTCGCCCCCATCGTGTCCCGCCTCGATGCCTTCCTGGTATTGTGCGCGCTTGTCGTCATCCGACAACGTTTGCTGAGCTTCGTTGTAAAGCGAGAAAACTCTAGATTGTAAGCTTCGGACTTCATCCGAGGCATCGTTTGAGACTTGATCAGGATGGTAGGCTCTTGCTGCCTTCAAGAAGGCCTTGGATACCTCAGCTGAATTGGTGTCGTGGCCAAGGCCCAGGCGTTCGAAAAAGTTCTGTGCCGCTACCTCGCCATGGGTGCGCTGCAAGGCGACGATTTCAGGTGTACTTGGTCCATCGCTAGGAGCTTCGTTGGCCTCTCCATCCCCTTCAAAAGCATCCCCCAGCATTTGATCCCATTCGTCTCCTGCCTCGGGAGGACTTTCGTCGGTGATGCCTATCTGGTCGGCCAAATCGTCGTCCATGCTAAAGCTTGGCCCTTCCTGCGTCTCGTCGCCGATGCCGATGATTTCGAGCTCGATGCCGAGATAAATCATGGACAAGGTCGCCTTGTCGCTCTCCGGATTGCCGCCAAGTCGTTCCAAAATCGCCCCCAGGGTGCGGCCGGCTGTGATCGACTTGAATACCTTGGTCTCTTTGGGGCTGAGCATGAGCTGGCCCATGTGCAAGTGTTCGTTTTGGCGTGGCAAAAGAATTCGATTGCTCAGGGGTTCCAAAAGCATGCGCAATTCTCGAAGTTCATACCCCTGTCGCACCCCTTGGGCGAGAATATCCCAGGGGTTGAGGTTCAGCGGCAAGAGTGATCCCTTGAACTCCTGCCCGTCGTAGAAGGCATAGGTGCCAACCCGCCAGGAGAAGACCTCGAATACCTTTTCCAGAAGTTGATCTTTGAGGTGCTCAAAAAGGTCGCCTGGAGGCATGAATCCACTGTGCAGAAGTTGATCCGCCAGCATGCGATCGTCGTTGTCGACCAGGGCCAGCATTTGCTTGACCCGTTCTTTGTCCACGATTCCTTTGCGCACAAGCAGGGCAGCCAGTCTGTCTCGGGGCAGGGTGGATGAGGCCGCCACGGGTTTGCCGTTCAGTAGGAAAATTTCTTTCCTAACAGCATCGTTCGACATGAGCAGCCGGCCGTTGGCTCTGGCTGCGGTGAAGTGAAACATAAGCTTGGGAAAACTCACCTCTTGAATCGAGCCGGAGTAGGTCGGCGGTGTCTCCAGCAAGCCATCCCCGGCTGCGGCGTCCGGTAGATCCAAGTCCACCGAGAGCAGGGTGGCCAACTCCGGAAAGGACTTCATGGGTTTGAAATCCTGTCCATCCAGGGAAATGGGTGTGTTGGCCTTGACCTTGGCCGAGCGGATCATTTCCGCGACCATATTCAGGTTCACAGGACCGAGTAAGGACCCATCAGTGGCGCGAAAGAAGTAGCGGCGGGGTGCCATCGACCATTGTTCTCCAGACTAATTTCCGGGTGGGCGGAGGCTAGCATACGAGGTAGGGAAATGTCATCAAAAATCTGCCCTGGTCCTGCGATGGCTTGACCCAACACAAACCCCGATGTATTCAGGACTTATTAGAAGGGAAGGAGAAGAACGGAGTGTTCATAATGCGTCTATACCTGAGTCTGATCTTTGCTGTGTTTGTTTTTTTTGGGGCTGTGCTTTTTGCCTCAGGCCAGGCGCGGGCTGCTGAGCGCCAATGGTTATGGATACATCCGGAGACCAACGCCTGGGGAGGGGAGTTGCGTGGGGGTTACAGGATGGGGACCTTTGGGGATGGTCCCGTTGTGGCTTTCGGAGGCTGCTTCTTTTTTAAGCATTTCGTGGGTGTGGTGCATGGAGGCGTAGCCTTTGTACCCGAGGGGACGCACTTCGACTTTACCCTGGACTTCAACGGGCGATATGGGCCGCTCTATGGCGGTTTCGGGTTTTCTCTGAATTGGTTGCCCGGCACCGGCGGACGTCCGTCTACCGGCGTGGGTCTGCAAGCGGGATTGCATATTCCCACTGGCCTGGACTGGCTTTGGTTTGACTTGGGCTATCGACCCCAGGTCATTTTCAGGGAGAGCGATCACTTGGTGTATCATGGCGTCTTCTTGGGATTGATATTCGAGGCGGCTAGATGAGCGATTTGAAAGATATGGAATTTGTCGAGTTGGCGATATGCGATGATCCCATGGAGGCTGAGCTGTTCCCCGCAGCCATTCGAGAGAAGGATATTCCACATCGCACTCGACGAGATGATGAGGGCCGACTGATTCTTGAGGTGGCCTCGGATTGGCGAGAAGAGGCCGAGCAGGCCTTGCGACGGGCCAAACAAGTATTCTTTGGGGGATTGGAGCAGGTGCCTCAGCCGCGCGGGATAGAAGAAGAAGAAGAGCCGGAAGACGAAGGTTATGGCGTTTTCGCCATGGATGCCTTGCCCAGCCCGGAAGAGACAAAGCAGAAAGCGATTTGGCCGGCATATGTGTTCGCGGGCCTGCCCGGTTTGGGTTTGGGGCATCTGTATGCAGGTAAATTTCAGATCTTTTTTTATCTGTTTTTTTGTTCGCTCTTGGGTTTGTTGTTTTTTCATTTTACGGGTAGTTTTTGGTCTTTTGGTTTTAACCTTTTCGCATGGGTCGCAGATATGGGCTTCGCTCAGGCCCATATCCGCGATCACAACCGTCGGGCTGAACGCGCCAGGCAGCGCATGAAAGAGATGGAGAAGGTCTTCTACGATTCCATACAAGCGGGAGAGTCCACTTGAGTGCTAAACTGAAGCTTGTGCGTGACTTGGGCACCCAGGGGGCGTTTCGACTTTGGTTGGCCCACGATTCAGACGGCAAACCTTGCTGGTTCGAGCGCCTGGGGGAAGGCGTGGTGACTCATCCCAGCGGCGTCAAGGCTTTCATCGAGGACTGTCGGCGGCTTCGTACGATTCATCACGTGAACATTTTGCATTTGCGGGCAGTGGACAAAGACGAGCAAGGTTTGTCTCTTACCTGGGACCATGTTCGTGCGGTGCCTTTGTCTGCTTTGCTGAAGCGGCTGGCGGAGAAGGGTTGGACTCTGTCGATGGAAGAAGCCCTGCATCTGGTTCACCAAATCTTGTTTGGGCTCAAGGCCGTCGTCGATGGCCTGGGCAGTCAGATGTTTCATGGACGATTGACCCCGGATGCTTTGCTTGTCGGACAAGACGGCTATGTCCGTATCCGACATTTTCGCCTGCATCATCTCGACTTACCGCGGGAAGCCGAAGACTCAAACTGGGCGGGCAGCTGTGTTGCTCCCGAAATGGGCAAAGAGCGATTCTATGACAGTCGGGTTGACATGTTCAGCCTGGGTGCCTTGTTTCTTTCCTGTTTTGGCGGAACGGAAGAGCATGTAAGTCACCGGTCCTTGCCCGCGGAGACGCCGGAACCCTGGCGAAGCATATTGTATGCCTGCCTGAGTCGAAATCCCGTGGACAGGCCTTTGCACCCAGGGGAGATGCTTCGACAATTGGGTGGGGAGTTGGCGTCGGGATACCGAGACAAAGAGCGGGCGATGCTGGCTGCGAGAATCGAGCAGCTTTATACATCGAAGGCCAACGAATCTGTTGAACCCGAGTCCGAACAGGTGACGGGGCAGCAGTCGGGGCAGCAGTCGGCCCCCCATGGCACTGTGCAGGATTGGTCTGAAGATGCCCTCGGGACGGACCGGGAAACCGAGATGGATCTCGTGCCCGAGGCACCGGCTGGCGATGCCGATTTGGACCCTTCCGCCTTCTGGGGCGGCATACAGGATTTGGAGAACGACGAAGCGGCTTTGGCTCGACAAATGCGAGAGGCTTTGGTTCGCCAGGTGACGCCGGATAATTCGCAGGCCGATTCCGTTCTTCCCGCTGGGCATGATCCCTGGGCTGAGTTGGATCAGGAAGCGACGGCGGAAAATTTTTCGTCTCCGCCTGGTGTATCTTCTGACCAAGTGCATACGCAGCCGGCCCAGAAGCAGCCTGGTCCGCAGACCCACCATGATCAACCAGAGGTATTCAAGCCTCAGCCTCCAGCCGCCAAATCGTTTCCAGCAGAGTCTCCAACGGCATCCAGTCGGCCAGTGGTTTATCGTCGTTCTTCACGCTCCGGCAATTTTCGGTGGTGGATGCTTGTCTTGTTGGTCGGCATTCTGGCGGGCCTGAGTGGATGGATATTTTGGCCCGCCGAGCCCGTATCTGGAACGGATGTTCAGAAAGAGGAGGCTGGAAAGGAGCAGAGGGGGGAGCAGCAAGAGGAACCTGGTGAGGAACCTGGTGAGGATGCGGCAGAGGAAGCAGGAGAGGATGGAGATGAGCAGGTGGCTGGCGATGATCGAGTGCCCAATGCTCCCCCTCCTGGGTTTGCCCCCGTTGCGTCAACAGGAGAAGGCGTGACGCTTGAAGTCGCATCCAAGCCCGGGGGCGCATTTGTTTTTGTGGATGGGGAGCAGTTCGGGATGACGCCGGCGATTGTTCGTAAGCTCAAGCCGGATGTTGAGGTTGAGCTTCAGTTGATTATGGTCGGCCATCTGCCCTGGAAAGATAGTTTGAACCTGGGTCGGGCGGGCGAGAAAATCCAGGTTCAGGTTGATTTGCGTTCTTCTGTCTGCAAGACGGGCACGGGCTTGCTTTACGTATCCAGCGAACCGGTAGGGGCCCGAATGAAGCTGGATGGCCTGCGTCTTCCTGGCAAGACTCCGTCGGTTGTAAACGGGGTCTGCGGTGGTCTGCATGAGGTGGAGTTGCACCTTGGGGGTTATCGACCTGCAAAACATGCCGTTGAGGTCATGCCTGGCAAAGTTGAGAACATCAATAGTCAGTTGGAAAAGATCTAGGGATGGGGTCAGGGTGAGGGATTCAAGCCCTTGACGCGTTGGACCAAGGCGGCGTCGACGGCTTGGTTAAGGGTGCCGATTGCAGAGGCCTCGCTCTTGGGTTCGCCCTTGGAACCGCTGATGAAGGCAAGGGCCACCAGGCAAAGAGTCAATCCGATGAGCAAGCGTTTCATTGTCGCCTCCGTGGGGATGGGGTCTATGTGCTACATGGTAGCACATGTAGGATACAGGTCAAGTTTTGAGCTCAGGGTTTAAGGGGGGAGGAGGGGCAAGAACTACATGAACTTTTCAATTTTTTTCAGCAAGTCGAGTTGGTGGACGAGGTCGGTTGCATAGTCCAATTTGTCTGAGTGAATTTCGATGACCGGTGACAGATCCCATCTGGTGAACCAGTCACTGTATAGCCTGTCCAGTTTACGCAGGTAAGTGGTCGGGATGTTTTGTTCCATCGCTCTGCCTCGCTTGCGGATTCGCTGCCGAACAGAGCGAACCGAGCAACGCAAGAAGATCATGATATCTGGGGGGGTCAGGTCCTTGATGATGGTCTCGTAAAGCTCGCGATAGGTTTGCCAATCCCGTTTATTGATGTATCGGCCCCGCCGCAGGTTCATGGCGAAGATCTCTGCGTCCTCGAAGATGCTTCGATCCTGGATGACCGTTCCAGGGAAGCGCTCCAATTCTCGATGAAGCCTGAATTTGTGCGTCAAGAAGTAAATCTGGGAGTGGAAGGACCAGCGCCGCATGTCTTTGTAAAAGTCATTCAGATAGGGGTTGGTGTCGTTGGGTTCATAGAAGGGCTTGATGTTGTAGCGCTTGCAAATGAACTCGACAAGCGAGGTCTTGCCCGCACCGATGTTACCAGCCACGGCAATGTAACGTTTCATGTCGGCACCTCTTGGAACTGTGTGGCAAGGAGAATTCCATGTGCCTCTTTGGGGGGCAAGCATTTAATTATGGAGTGGAGCCACTTGCACAGCTTGGCCTGGGCATGATATTTTTTCCTTATGAAGATCATCGCGCTCTGTCTGACTTGGCTTGTTCTTTTGATGATGGGTTCGGCTTGTGGATCTGAACCCGAGATCCCCTCCATTGAATGTGACCAGGCTACCGATTGTGGCGACGAAGGGTGGTCCTTGTGCGTGTCAGGCGCATGTTACGTTTTCGATCTGAGCACTGGATATGCCTCGGCCACGGTCAATTTGAGCTTTCCCCGCGAGCGCATCGCATACTCGGGATACATCCATTTCATTTTGGGCACCATGCCGGATGGCAGCGTCGCTACATGCGACGACGTGTTGCAGGGGCGGATTGATGTAAACGGGCAGGGGGTCAATCATCTGCTGCTCAATCCCGAGACGGGCGTGCGAGGCAAATATTTGGTGTTCCATTGGACTGGGGGGACTTTCTTTCCCAACAATTTGGTGCAGTTTATTCGCCCTGGAGAACCTGTGCTGGCGGTGGCCATGGGGTATTCCCAGGGCGAAGGCGAGGGCGTCTTGACCTGCATTGGTTGTTCGGAAACCCTGAAAGATCAACCCATGGTGCTCATGGAAAATGAGAATATTTCCTTCAGCATCAACATGGAAGAACCCAGTTTTTGATCGATTTTTTGAGGCAGGCCTGTGCCTCGGTTTGGAGCTTGGCTGAATGAAGAATGAAAAAGATTTGGGTCAAGGGCTCCGGTTTCGTCGGAGCCTCATATGGAGCTTGGCCTGTGTGCTGGGTTTGACGGCGGTACCTGCTGCCTTTGCCGACGATCCCTTGGATGATCTGGACGGAACCGAAGGTTGGGATCAAGTGGCCCCGGCACCGGCCGAGACAAGGAAGCCGCCGGCTGCGGATGCTGATTTTCGACGCGAAGTGGCGGATTGGGAAACCATTCGTCAGCTTTGGGAAATGGAGCGGGAATCGTTTTTGTACGCCCGGGCTTTGCACAAACGATTGAGTGCATCCATGCGCAGGACGGGTCCATCCATGATCATCAATGACGAAAACCTCGACCAGTTGGATAGGGGCGAAGAATGGGGTGATTCGGATGGAGAACAGTGGGTCGCTCCTTCCGGTAGCCCAGCAGTCGTTCCGTTGGCCTCCCCGCCACCGCCTCGGCCCGGCCCCGTGCCGGCCGAACCCGTGCCGGCCGAACCCGTGCCGGCCGAACCCGTGCCGGCCGAACCCGTGCCGGCAGCTGCAGTTCCGCCGCCACAGCCCAGACCCGTGCCCTCGGCGGTTGCTCCACCACCACCACCACCACCGCCGCCACCGCCACCGCCACCACCACCACCACCACCGGTGGCACCCACTGCCATCGTCCCGCCGGACATGGGGACGAGCACTTCGGTGCCGAGCGCGTTCAAGCAGCCGGTCGTGGATTCGCAAGATTCGGGGGGCGGATTGGCTCCGGCCTCTGCGACCCCTGTTGCTGTTGACTCGGCTCAGCCGACTCAGGACGAGGCGGCTTCGAATGAGGCAGGCGCCAAAGCCGCAGCGGAGATGCTTAGACAGCAGGAGGCTTTGCAGCAGCGCGAAGAGGCCGAGGCGGAGACCCGACGCAAGCAAGAGGCTGAAGCAGGTGCTGCCGCCGCCGCCAAGTTACTCAAGATGCAAGAGGAACAAGATCGGAAGGACGCTGAAGCCCTGCGGAAGAAGATGAAGCTTGATGTGGATGCGGATGGGCAGGTGGTCGACCCCGAGTTGCAGGAGGAGATGGGAGAGTAATCGAGTGTCAATCGAATAAAAAAAGGCGGCCCGAATAGGCCGCCTTTTTGTGTTTCGTTTGGGCTTGGGCTTACTTGCAGGCGCCGCCGCCACCGCCTCCACCACGCTTGCGCGGGGGAGGGCCGCTGAGCTTCTTGTCGCAGTTTTTCAACTTGGGGTTGTGCTTGCATAGATTCTGGCGGACTCGCTCAGGATCGATGCCCTGGAACTTATGCTTGTTGTTGGCCAACCAGGTGGGGCTGGCGCCAATGCTCAGGGAGTTGGGCATTTTGATGCTTGCGCGTAGCAGGTTTTTGCCCTCATCACCGGTGGAACAGGCTTCCATTTTCTTCATGTTGAGACCGGATTTTTCCACACAAGTCTTCCAAGCCGCGGGATTTGGCTTCTTGGGGGGCTTGGCGCGTCGGTTCTTCATGTCTGCTTGGATCTGTTCGTTGCGGCAAAGAATGTAGTCCATGTACTTGTGTTTTTTAGGCTGCATCTTGATGGCGCACAATTGGCGGATGTTGTCGTCCACCTCAGGCTGCCGGTGTAGTGATTTGAATCCATCCCCTTCTTCGGTGGCGATGTAATGGATCGTAAAATCGATCTGCGCACCGAAGTTTTCCAAAACTTCCTTCATGGCATTGAGCGCTTTGACGCCATAGGGACATTGGCTCATGACGAAGAGGTCCAACTTTTTGGGGATTTCCTTGCGGCAAAGCAAGTTGCTCGTGCAATCCGGATCGTCGCAATCGACCTTACCGTTGCCGGTGTCGTCTTTGCCGTTGGAGCAGATTTCCTTGGTGGGATCGAATTTGGCACCGGAACGGAAGAGCAGCCAGTCACCTTTGGGCTTCAGGAATCGAGCCAGGCGCTTGTAGTTGTCAGCTTTTTTGACTTCCTTGCCAAACAAAATGGCAGGCAAAAGTCCGACTTCCAGCTCTTTGTAGAGTTTCTGGCCTTCTTCGTCGTTGTAGTCGACCAGTTTGATCTCCGCGCCCTCAAACATGCCTTTGAGGCGGGACTGCCAAACCTGGGGGGGCTTGCAGAGGTCTCGGGGACAGCGTTTGTCTGAGATGATCTTGATGGAGAATTTGACGGGTGGCGGCGGTGCGGGAATGTCCGCGCAAAGCTTGGGTCGATCGTTGGCCGGGAAGCCCTGGCAAATGCCCCGGGTGAAATCATTCGGACCACGCTTGCCCTTGTATTTCTTGCCATTGATGAAGATCGTCGGGCTACCGCTGGCACCCTTTTGCTTGGCTTTCTTATAGGAGGCCCTGAGGAGGTCCGTGCCTTCCTGTCCTTCTAAGCAGGCTTTCAACTTGGGCACATCCAGTTTGGCTTCTTTGGCGCAGCCTTCCCAGTTGCCGGGAATGGCCCGCATGTTTTTGTTCATGCAGTCCAGCAGGCCCATGTACTTGTAGCCATCTGCGTAGTACTTCATGGCGCAAAGCTGGATTTTGTTTCCGTCGCCTTTATCCTTGCCGATGAAGTCCGCGGTGAAGTTGATGTCGGCACCGAGTTTGGGCAGGACAGGGGAGATGCCCTTCATGACCTGGGTGCCGTATGGGCATTGGGACATGACAAAAAACTCTACGTCGATCTTCTTTTTCACCGTTTGAGTGAGAGCAGACTCCGCGCCGGAGGAATCAGCGCCTACCACTGCGGCACCTTTGCCGCCATCTTGGCCCTTGGGGCAGCCCACCAGCGCGAAAACCAAGCCGGTGGAGAGCACAACGGTCAGCAATCGTGATCTATTGTTCAAAAGTCGTCGCATCCGCATTTCTCCTTCTCGTTCTTGATGGTCCTCGAAATTGAGTCCAGATATGTAGTTAGAACACTCAACGTGTGGCCGTGATTCCTATCATCGCCTTGAGGGACCATACAAGAAAAAAATTCGATGGGATTCTGCCGGCCGATGCCTGGTTGACAGCAAAAGTTGCGGCTGCTATGCTGTACATATGTACAGTGTCGGTTCACAGGGTACTTCCAAGGTTCAGGCGGTCGAGGTCACGAAGGCTCTCAAGCGCTGTCGTTGGCCCTGTGCTCAGGACCGCTGGGTCGTGGATACAGCCTCGGGTTGTTCTTTCGGGTGCCTTTTCTGCCCGGTTCGCTGGAGGGGTTTGGCTGAAGGCCAGGTTCAGGTGCACGTCAATGTCCCCGATTTGCTCAAACATGAACTGAAGACCCGGGCTCGAGATGGCTTACCCAAACCTGAGGTGATCATCAACGCGTCCACGGACAGTTTTCAGCCCGTCCAGGCGGTTTTGGCCGTGACTTACCAGAGTTTGGAAATTCTCTTGTCCGAGGGCTGCAAGGTCCATTTGCGAACCCGTGGAGAGGTGCCGGAGGGATTTGGCGATTTGCTGAAACATTATGCGGATCAGCTTAGCGTGGAAGTGACTTTCTTCAGTATGGACAACAAGTTGGCCTCTTTGTATGAACCGGGTGCGCCGACGCCACAGCGTCGACTGGATTCGGTGAGACGCTTGCACGCCTGGGGCTTGGAGGTGCGCGCACGCATTCAACCACTTGTTCCCTTTATCACGGACACGGTCGGTCATATCGAGGAACTGGTGCGTCACTTGCGCTCGGTGGGCATTGAGCGATCCAGTGCATCCTACCTTGTACTAAGGCCTCATGTGCTCGACAGACTACACGGCAGGCTTCCCCATGCTCATTTGCACCTTATCAAAGGAAGCTTCAAGGGGACGGCATGGAGGAAGGTCGGTTTGCATCAATTGACGCGGGTTCTTGGCGAGCGAACCCGTCGACAAGGATATGCACGCCTGGGCACGGTGGCCGAAAGAGCCGGTCTGAAGTGGCATGTCTGTGCCTGCCAGAATCCGGACATGGGCCGCAACTGTTTCGCCGACCTGAAGTCCGAGCAAGCTGAGCCTTGCGGCCAGTTGGATTTGTTTCCCTCCGCAAGTTGAAGTCGGTTCCTTTTCCTTTATTTCCCCACATCTGAGCTTGACCGTGCAGCGATCTGTTTGCTAAGTTCAACTCGCTGAAAGCAATTCGTTGGTCGGAGGAGGACGGCTTGAAGCCCTTAGCCTTTGGAAAAACTGATGTAGGCAAGAAGCGAGATCACAACGAAGATTCGTTTCTTGTCGATGAAAAGCTGCAGCTATACATTGTAGCCGATGGCATGGGTGGGCATGCGGCAGGAGAGGTTGCATCGGCCAAGGCCATCGAAGTAATCCAAAGAGAAGTTCGCAACAACGAGCAAATGCTTCAAGACTACAACATGGATGCCCCGGAGAAAGTCAGGTTGGGCATTCTGCGGATGCTGGAAAACACTGTTCAACGGGCTTGCGCCGAGATTTACAAAATAGGTCAAGACGACAGACAGCAGCGGGGTATGGGCACGACTTTGTCGATGCTGTTGGTGGTCGATACCGGCGGTTTTATCGCCCATGTTGGGGATTCGCGAATCTATCTTATGAGGGAAGATCAGGTTCACCAGTTGACGGTGGATCATACATTGATCAACGAACACTTGAAGCGTGGAACCATCACCAAGGAAGAAGCGCGCAAGGCAAAATATAAGAACGTCATCACGCGGGCGGTGGGTATTCAGGAACAAGTCCAAGTTGATACCCTGCACTTGGATATTCTGCCCCGGGACCGGATTTTGGTGTGTTCAGACGGACTCCACGGATATTTGCGGCAAGGGGATGTTGAAAAGGTATTCGAGGCTGGCCCCGTGGAAACGATGCCAGATCGGCTCATCGAATTGGGTAACGAGCGGGGTGGGAAGGACAACATCACCGCTATTTTCTTAGACATGCCGGACGATGAGCCTGGGGCGGCGGCGGAATTGCGACAGCGTATGGAAACCATGCGCAACGCTCCACTGTTCAAGTACTTGAGCTACCGCGAATTGGTCAATTTGATGAATTTGACCTACATCCGAAATGTTTCCGACCAGGAATTGATCATCGAAGAAGGCGTACCCGGGGATGAGTTGTTCTTGCTGGTGCATGGACAGGCTCAAGTTTTCAAAGGGGAGCAAGAGATAGCGCGTTTGCCCGAGGGAAGCCATTTCGGTGAGATGGCCTTGTTCGACAACGCACCTCGGTCTGCATCGATCCGAGCGGTGGGCCATACTCGGCTGCTGGTCATCGGGCGTAAGCAGTTTTACAATTTTATCAGAAAAGATACGTCAGCGGGTATCAAACTGCTATGGAGTTTTCTGCAGATTTTGACCTTGCGTCTTCGCACTACGGACGAACGACTCAAAGAAGCCAAACAAGAATTGAGTATTCAGGAAGTCGAACCCGATTGGATCCTACCTGACGATTGATTGCTTAATCGTCCATACCCCCCACCTGCAAACTGACGACCTCCCGTCAAAACAGTAAGGCTCAGGTATGCCTGTGAATCTCGACCAACTAATCTTCGAAGCGCTGGCCTATCACCGCAACTTAGGCTCCACCCTAAAAAGCATTCGCACTCAGGTCCGTTTCCCTAAAAGTCAAAAGGTGGGCGTGGCGAGCTATCGGATGGCCTTGGCCCAACTGGCTCAAAGTGGCCAGATTAAACAGGTTGGCGAGAGCTGGTTCCTCACGTCTGCGGGCCTCAAGAAAGCCCGAGGTTGGTCCATCAGGCCCGGCTGGCTCCCGGAGGACGCGTGGATCCTGCTCGCCATGCTCCTTTCCTGTGGAGCGGAAGGCTGTCAACTAGAGCAGATCATCGGCGCCGCGGACTACATCGATCACGGCATCCCCACGCTGGAACAGATGCATGGCGCGCTCAATCGCCTGGCCGCAGGAAAGTTGATCAAGAAACGCCAAGGCCGTTTCTGGCTCACCGAAAGAACGCTTGAGCTCGAGGCCAAGGTCAAAGTCGCTTGCAAAAGAAGCGTCCACAGTCAGCGCCATGGGCTGGCGGCCCTAATGGATTGCCCTTGCTGCGGCGTCGAGTTGAAAGCGGTCCGCTGGAGCATCGAACTCAATCAGGCCGATATGGACAAGGCCCACAAATCTTACATGCGCCGGACCAAGCCCAAATGAACTGGAAAACCCTCTACTTGACGATTGATTGCTTAATCGTCCATTGAGTTCAGCAGATCGTCCAGTTCATTTAGAAGTTTGTCGGCTTTGGATTCGACCGAGTCCGCTGCGGGAGTCTTTGCGGGGGCAGACGCTTCTGCCGGGGTAGACGCTTCCGCAGGGGCGGGTGCTTCCGCGGGGGCGGGTGCTTCCGCGGGGGCGGGTGCTTCCGCGGGGGCGGGTGCTTCCGCAGGGGCGGGTGCTTCCGCGGGGGCGGGTGCTTCCGCAGGGGCGGGTGCTTCCGCAGGGGCGGGTGCTTCCGCAGGGGCGGGTGCTTCCGCAGGGGCGGGTGCTGGTTCGGGTTGAGGTGTAGTTGCTTGAGGTTCGGCCACGGCGGGAGGCGGCGAAATGGATTTCGCTTCGGCTTTCGACGCCAATTCAGTCACCAACGCGGCCAGTTCCAAGTGTTTGCCACGGGACATTTCGTCGAAGGCCACCGCCATTCCGGGTGGATAGTTTTTTGCTTTGCTTTGCTCGGTGGTCAAGCGTCGAACGACTTCGCCCCCCACCTGCAAATTGGTTCCACCCGGTTCCCCGATGTTCAAGGTGACGCGTTTCCAAAGCGGTGCGGGGTCGTGCGTACGCAAGTAAACCCCTCCTGTGCCTATGTCTCGGGTAGTCAGGATCACCAGTTGCTTGCTGCCCGCAACATCCACTTCCACTTCGATTTGGGCAATGGATCGAGAACCTGTACGGTCGTTCTTTGCCCCTTTTTGTTTTTCCGTGGTCATGATCGTTGGTTTCCCTGACTCGATCTTGTTTAGAAAAATATGGTACCTCAGTCGGGATTTGTTTTCAATTCTGTTGCAGAAACAACTTTCTTTTTTCTTCGGCGACGCCGTCTCTTGGGTTTTACATCATCTGCGACCACGGGAGACTCAGGAGAGGCGGCCGCTTTGTCATCAGCTGGTTGATTCTTGGGAGCTGGTTGATTCTTGGCGGCTGGTCGATTCCTGGCGGCTGGTCGATTCCTGGCAGCTGGTCGATTCCTGGCAGCTGGTCGATTCCTGGCAGCTGGTCGATTTTCAGTAGCTGGTTGATTTTCAGTAGCTGGTTGATTTTCAGTAGCTGGTTGATTTTCAGTAGCTGGTTGATTTTCGGCAGCTGGTTGATTTTCGGCAGCTGGTTGATTTTCGGCAGCTGGTTGATTTTTGGCAGCTGGTCGATTCCTGGCTGGTCGATTCCTGCCTGGTCGATTTCTGGCTGGTCGATTCCTGGCAGCTGGTTGCTTTTCAGCAGCTGGTTGCTTTTCAGCAGCTGGTTGCTTTTCAGCAGCTGATTGATTTTCGGCAGCTGGTTGATTTTCGGCAGCTGGTTGATTTTCGGCTGCTGGTTGATTTTCGGCAGCTGGTTGATTTTCGGCTGCTGGTTGATTTTCGGCTGCTGGTTGATTTTCGGCTGCTGGTTGCGCATCGGTTATTTCGTTTTTCGGGGTAGAATGATCCGCGCTGGGTTTTTTCCTTCGCCGTCTTCTCTTCTTTTTGGCTTGGCCTTCCATGGCTTGGTCAGAAGGCTTGTCCATGATCCTTACGCTCTTTGCGTTTTTGTCTCTTGTCTCCGTCTCAATGATTTCCTGTCCTGGTTCCACATTAGAGGCTTCCACCGCAACGCTGAGTCCAAACTCGTGTTCGATGGCCAAGATTTCAGTACGATGCTGGTTCTGAACATGGTTCGCCACGGTGGCGGCGAGTTTGATGCGAATGAGGCCGATTCCTTCCGAGGCCGCTGTCGTACGAATTTGGCGGAGCAAGCGTACGGCCGTGGATTCAGGATCACGAATGAGTCCATCGCCATGACATGTCGGGCAAGTGATATAGCCAGCTGAGTGAGTGGATTTGCCCAGGCGCTGCCGGGTCAGGGTGCATAGACCAAAGGCTGAAATTTTGCTGATTTTGCTACGTGCCTTGTCGGGCTTCATCGCATTGCGCAAGGCTTTTTCAATTTCTCGCTTGTGGGCCGATTGCTGCATGTCGATGAAGTCGAGGACGATGATGCCCCCCAAATCTCGAAGGCGCAGTTGGCGGCCGATTTCGGCCGCCGCCTCCAGGTTGGTCTCGTAAGCTGTGCCTTCTTGGCCTGTGCGGTTTTTTGTCTTTCCCGAATTGACGTCGATGGCGACCAAAGCCTCGGTCGGATCGATGACCAGGCTGCCGCCCGAAGGCAATTCGACCCTTCGTAAGTGAAGAGCTTCGAGCTGTTTCTCGATGTTGAAGTGGGAAAAAATGGGGCTTTTCTCGGTGAAGGCTTTGATGTTGTGACGCAGCCTGGGCATGTAGAGACCAAAAAAATCCACTGCTTTATTTAAGGCGTCGGTGTCGTCGATCCATATTTGATCGATTTGGGTAGAGTAGTAATCACGCAAGATGCGCTGAATTAGATCGGCATCGGCGTGGAGCAAGCCTGGCTTCGATGCGCGCTTCATGTCGGCCTGGATGGTTTTCCAAAGGCGCAGCAAAAAGTTCATATCTCGGGAGAGATCCCGTTTGTTTTGTCCCATTCCTGCTGTTCGTACGATGAGCCCCATGTTCTTTGGTTGCTGCAGGGACTCGGTCATCATCTTGAATTCTCTGCGTTGCTCAGGATCTTCAATCCTGCGACTCACTCCTCGGGTTTCGGAATCCGGCATCAGGACGAGATAGCGGCCGGCCAAAGAAATATGGGTCGTTAGCCTTGCTCCTTTCGTCCCGGCTGGTTCTTTGTCGACTTGTACAAGGAGTTTTTGACCCCGCTTGACCGCCTGGTCGATCCGTTTTACTGCTTTGTCTGATTGATTGTCTCTTTGCTGGGGGTTGATTTCGCTGAGCGGCAAAAAACCGTGGCGCGTCGCACCATAGTCAACGAAGCAGGCGTCGAGACTGTTCTCCACGTTGACGACTTGTCCCAGGTAGATGTTGCCGCGGCTGCGGAAGTCCTGTTTGAATTCTTCAAAAAAAGACTCGATAAGGCCGTCGGCGACGATGGCGACTCGAATGTTCTGGGATGAGCTAGCGTTGATGATCATTTCTCGTTGCATCGTGGTTCATCTCCAGTAAATATTTAAGCGAGACGCTACGCATAGCCTGAAGGCCAGAAAATTGTCAAGGAACTGTTCAGGAAGCAAAAATAAATGAGAGAGGGGGGTTGACACCACATGAGAGACAATGTAGTGTATGGTCACGTCATCGCTCTTTGAATTGGATTGTGAACCTTCGAAAAGGGTCAAGGAAAGGCCGATGTTGTTGACTCTCGGGGAAGGCTCCTTGTGGTAGCGCCGGAGAGGCGTCAATACGTGTGAAAAAGTAGCAGTACGAAACAGGCCACGAAGACAAAAACCAGGAGGGACGTACCATGGCAGTGAAAAAAGCCGCGAAGAAGAAGGTAGCTAAGAAAAAGCCGGCCAAAAAGAAGGTAGCTAAGAAGAAAGTTGCCAAGAAAAAGGTAGCCAAGAAAAAGCCGGCGAAGAAGAAGGTAGCAAAGAAGAAGGTCGCGAAGAAGAAGGTCGCGAAGAAGAAGGTCGCGAAGAAGAAGGTCGCGAAGAAGAAGGTCGCGAAGAAGAAGGTCGCAAAGAAGAAGGTCGCAAAGAAGAAGGTCGCGAAGAAGAAGGTCGCGAAGAAGAAGGTCGTGAAGAAGAAGGTCGCGAAGAAGAAGGTCGCGAAGAAGAAGGTCGCGAAGAAGAAGCCTGCCAAGAAAGCCAAAAAGAAGTAATTATTGGGAGCCGTCCAGAAGCGATTTTTCTGGCACCACAATCCAGCTATCACCCGTAGGGGCCCGGCCAAATGGTCGGGCCTTTTCGGTTTCAATGGGGGCGCTTCCGCCTAAATGGATCGATGATGCCGGCCGTGCGAAGAAATCGATGGAGTCGGACGTAGGGATGCTCCTTGAGCCCGCCTTGTTCAAGTCTTGCCAGAGTAGAGCTCACGGCCCAATGGGCCGTCAGTAACGCGAGCGATAAGCAGACAATGAGTTTGAGCCCCATCGCCTCGCCAGCCCGCAGGGCTTCTCGGCCTGTAATCATCATGGCAAGTCTCAATAAAAAATAGGTCACAAAAGGAGCTGCTAGCGCATAGGCAAGGCGCCAGGTCCGTTTTTTCGGGGGTTTCGCTGAACTGTCGAACTGGATTGGGCTTAGAAAATCGACCCGGGTTTTGAATTTTGCGGCGGTGACAACAAACAGGCTGATGGCCAAGGCGGTCAAAGCCAGATGCCAGGCCAAGGTGTGCGAATCGACAGGTTCGCCACGTTGATAGAAGGGGGCGAAGCGTGAGAAGGCAACCACCAGACCTCCACTGGCGTTAAAGAGAGCATAAGGCAGTACGTTGTGTAGCCAAATGTACTTGTTTCGATTGATCTGAGCCGAGGTTTTTTCTCCTTCGATGGCGATTACGAAGCGACGCAAAGAGCGACGTGCGTGATGGTGTATCAGAAAGGGAAGAAAGGAAGAAACAACGCTGGCAGCCATCCGGCATAAAAGATGTGCTGAGACCGAAAGTAGGTAGAACCTTCTCCCAGGCGGCTTATGGCAAGTTGGATGGCTCCTGATAAGACGGCCAACAGGACTCCACTGAGCAGGACAGCAGGCCAAATGGAGTTGTTGAGGTTTTTGGGTTTGCCCTCCTGTAGCCATTTCCATTCGTTCAGGCTGGGCTCGAGTTTGCCGATTAGGAGTTTCCGTCGAATCTGCAACCGTGTCGAAAGGGTGGCCACAAATCCTGTGAAGAACCCACCCCAAAGCGTCATCCAGAAAGTGTATTGCTTGTCCACCTGTCCACCGACGGCCAGCCAGCGGAATCCAACCGATGCGCCGCTCCAAAGAAACAGCCACCAAAAAAGACCACTGCCGAGGCAAAGGCGGAGGCTTGCTTGCTTGAGATCCTGTGTTCGCTTGTTTTTGACTGTGGACGAATCCATGATTGATTTACATATCATGAGGAATTCCTCTAGCCCAAGGCTAACACTGCATAATACGCCGCAGCATAACGTGGCATTAACGAATCAGAAAACGATTCAGAAAACGATTCGTAAATGCCACTAACTGTTCAGGATTGTGAGTCAGCAAGCCTTGTGGTAACTCTTCTGACTCGGTCTAAGCTTAGGAGGCAACATTGAATTTGCTTGATCAGGCACTTGCTGCAGCCGTCTTGGTGACATGGCGGTCGATCATTCCTCGAATTCCTCCGGATGTCGTTCGAGTTTTGGCTCGGACTTTGTTTTCAAAATCCTGGGGACGTTTTCAGAGGGCGACGGCTCAGCCGGCTGAGGCGCAGAAATCTCGATTGCTGGAGATAATCGATCGCAATCGTGACACCGTCTTTGGTCGCGAGCACGGCTTTGGCGATATTCGAAGCATTGCAGATTTTCGAAGTCGGGTTCCCATCATGCGCTATGAGGATTTGGAGCCTTACATCAAGCGGATGATGCGTGGGGAAAAAAACGTTTTGTTGGCCGATGAGGTGAAATTTTTTGCCCGCACAAGTGGTACGACAGGTGCAGCCAAGTACATCCCTGTGACCCAAACTTATTTGGAGGAATATCGTGCGGGGCGTCGCATCTGGTTGCGTCAGGTCGCCCAGGTTTTTCCTGGCTTGGTTAGAGGCACCTTGTTGACCATGCACTCTCCTAAGATTGAGGGGCGAACTGAATCGGGTATTCCCTTTGGCTCGATAACTGTGGCCATGGGCGCTTCGGACCAGGGTGGTCAGACTGGGCGATTGCCATTGCTGAGTCCTTTGCAGAAAATCCCAATGCGTATCTTCTTTTTGGAGGATTTTGAGACCAAGTACTATGCCTTGCTGCGTACTGCCGTAGAGACTGACATCGCGATGATGGCGGCCATCAATCCCTCGACCTTGATATTGATGTGTCAGAAGTTGACTGAGTTCGCACCCGCCATCATTGAGGACTGCGAGAAAGGAAGCATCAGGTCTGATCTTGATTTGGGTCAGGAACTGCGTGCGGAATTAGAGAGTCGATTCAAGCCCGCACCGGAGATTGCGCAGCGTTTGCGGGCGTCCCTTGCAGCACATGGCCGTGTTCGACCCATTGATATTTGGCCTAACCTTTGTGGTTTGCTTAGCTGGAAAGGTGGATCTGCTCCTTTCTATCTGCGTCAGTTTCCTGAGTGGTTTGGGCAACTCCCCGTAATGGACTATGGATATGCGGCAACCGAAGGAAGTTTCTCCATCGTCATGTCGGCGGAAGGGAGCAAGGGAGTGGCCAACGTCATGGGGCATTTTCTTGAGTTTATTCCGGAGGAGAGGCGTCATGAGAGCGCGCCGCCAGTTTTGAACCTGGACGAGTTGGAGATAGGGAAGCGGTATTATGTGCTCATCACAGGATCCCATGGCCTGATGCGGTACGACATCAACGATGTGGTGGAGGTTGTTGGGCGCTACAAGAACACGCCAGAGATTGTCTTCTGCCACAAAGGTGGCAACATGATTTCTTATACAGGAGAGAAGATTGGCGAGAGTCATGTGGTCATGGCCGTTAGCGGGGCGCAGGAGCAATGCGACATAGACCTGAATGGTTTCTTGGTGACGGTTCGAACGGACAGTGCCACGCCTCGGTACATTTTTGCAGTGGAGCCTTCGTCTGGAGCAAATGAGGCCGATTTACGGGCCCTACTTCATGCCTGCGAGGCCGGCTTGCGGGATGCCAATATCGAGTATGCAGCCAAGCGAGATTCAAATAGGTTGGCGGATCCATGGCTACAAGTGGTGTCGACAGGGGCCTTCGAGCGAACCCGCAAGGCCAGGATTGACGCAGGAGCCTTTGATTCGCATGTCAAGGTCCCTCATCTTGCGCAAGATCCAGGGGAAGTTGCGAAGATGGGGATTGAGAGGACGGTTACCTGGTGAATCGAAAAATTGACGCGGTTTGCTTTGATGTAGACGGTACGCTGTATAGCATTCGCAGAATGGTCCTCGAAAACCTGCGAGCGATATGGCCCATGAGGGCAACATTTCGCGAGCTGCACAGGGTTCGAGATTTGCTCAGGCTCAGAGAGCATCCCGTTGAAGATTTTCGGCAATTGCAGGCTGAGCGTTTTGCCTTGGAGCATGGTGGCAATGTGACTCAGGCCATGCAAAGAATCGAAGAGGTCATCGAGGGGTCTTGGATGGATCTTTTTGCCCAAGGTCATGTCCGGTCAGATGAGGGGATGGCGGTTGCCTTGCGGGTTTTGCAAACGCGCGGTTTGCGATTGGCTCTGATGAGTGACTATCCGATAGAAGAGAAGCCTGGAGGTCTGGGATTGGCGGATATTGATTTTTCTGTTT
This sequence comes from Deltaproteobacteria bacterium, assembly GCA_019314375.1. GTDB lineage: Bacteria > Myxococcota > B64-G9 > B64-G9 > B64-G9 > JAFCZJ01. The sequence goes on from JAFCZJ010000103.1 coordinate 37,383, forward strand.
GCATCAATGCGGAGGATGTCGGTGCCCTGAAGCCGCACCCGCGGCCTTTCCTTGCAGTGGCCGAGGCCTTGGATGTGGCTCCTGGGCGAATTCTCTATGTCGGAGACAGGGAAGCTTATGACGTGGAAGGGGCACTGGGGGTGGGCATGTTGGCTGCTCGGATTTATCGAAAGAAAAGACCCCAGACACGTGCCTTGTTTGCGTTCAAGCGTTGGGCGTTACTGATCAGGCTCATGGAATGGAAGAGATTAATCTAGCCGATTTTGCCTGCTGAAGCAGACCTTGCCTGCGAAAGCAGACCTTGCCAGATGATTCGAATTTGCGATATGTAGAGTTTACACCTTTGCGGGAGGGCTGTCCCCATGAAGAAAATTCTTGTTCCGTTGCTCTTGATTGGCGTTTCAGCAGGTCTTAGCTATCTGGTGGCTGGTTGGACCATCCGAGCCGAGGTAGAGAAAGAGTTCTCGTATCGTGCCGACGTGCTGGAGACCCAGATCGAGTTCATGCGCAACAATTCGGCCTTGAGGCCAATTCTCGATATGCAGCAGCGACCGGATTTGCAGAAGTACCTGAACGAAGTCAATGTCTTGGTGAATTGGTATTTTAAGAATCCAGCCAAGAAACTTTGGGAGAAGCACGCTGACCTCAAAGACCCAGAGGCTATCATCAAGAAATACAGGGCGGATGCGGCTGTGGAGGGGAAGAAGCAGCGGAAAGCCCAAGGAAACCTGCCTATTCGTGAGGAGTGTTTTCAGATCAGCAAGGGGATTTATGACGCTTTGAAGGCTGGGACCTACAAGGCTGTAGCCAGCGCCTACAAGGGCTCTGTGCGCCTGGATATCCACAAGGTGGTCTTGGACAACAACAAGCTCAAATGGGAAATTGTTGTATGGGGCGGGATCGGTGACATCGTTTATGATGGATGGACCATGCGTCTCTTTAAGCCCAAGGATCCGAAAGTGATAGCAGAGTATGAGAAAGAGTTGGCTCGCTTGAAAAGGAGAGGCAGGGAGGTGCCGCCTGACTTGATTGACCCCCGAACTCAGTCTGATGCGGAGAGTCGTTCTGCGAGCAAGGCTCCTGTATTGCCGCCGTTCTACGGCTCTGACTACATTCCAGACTTCCCAGCCGGTGCGCAATTGAACTATTTCGTCACTCCCTCCTGTATTCCAGGTGCTGATAAGATGGAAATCAAATTCATGCTGAAAGTCCGCGCCATGTCAGGACAGGATCAGACAATGGAGTTCGCCTTCGAAATGCCCGTAGACGCTTCCTGGAAAGGAAGTTGGGACGGCGTCCGTTCCGTCGAGGCAGCTGGCACGTATTAGAGTTTGATTAGGGGGGGTGGGTTGGGGATTAGCGAACTGCTTGTGAGGAAAACCTATTCGGACTTGGGTGTTTGAAAAGGGACGGAGGCCTAGTCTCCAAAATCTTTGACGATTTTCAATCGTATGACCAGAAAAGGGGAAAAGGGGTGCCCATTGGGCGAGAACGGAGTTGCGTTCATTGACTCTTGTCGGGTGAGGGTCGTTTTATCGAGTTGCTTCGACCGATAGACAGATGAAGACCTAGGGGATCATAAATCGAACAAACGTCGGCCGTCTTCCCTGTCATTCGAGCTGTAGATTGACGGCAGCAGGAGCGTCGCGAACGGGATGGAGGTCAGTAGTCTATTAAGATGTATCAGGCGGATCATCGGCAGAAGAAGCCTTCTTCTTTTTCCGCATCCAGTCCCGCAGTTGATTGCGCATCGCTTCGACCCACAAATCTCCACCAATGAAATGGCCGCGAGTCTTCTTGGGATCGGGC
>JAFCZJ010000223.1 GCA_019314375.1 Deltaproteobacteria bacterium
GCTAACCTTAGTGTCGCAATCTTACGGGAGCCCTGGATGGTTCCTGCCGCGTCCTTTGCGGCAGGGTTCATCCCGGGCCTTCGGCGCGCCGTCCACCCTCGGGATCCTCGCCCAGATGCGCCGTCCACCTCCGGGATCCTCGCCCCAATGCGCCGTTAACCCCCGGGCTTCGCCCCGGTGCGCCGTTAACCCCCACGCTTAGTCCCATGGCCCCTTCCACCCCCTCTCGTCACCGCTTCGCGGTGCCGGTCTCCCCCGTCAATGGGGAGACGAAATTCAAACCCATCGAGGATGCGGAATTTTCCAGAGTAAAGATGCTCCTTCTCCCTCAGGGAGAAGGCCATAGAAGGCTAAGTATCTTTGAGGATGAGGGTGGGGTTACGGGGGGCATTCCCCAGGCGCGGCGCAGGTTCCGTCCGGGCACCAGATGTTGCCGTTGCCGCAACAGTTGGTTTCGGTTTCGTCAGTACAGCATCCGCTATCCATACAGTACATGCCAACGGGGCACGCCTTTGGTGAACTTACCGCGCCGTATCTTGTGCAGGTACAGATATCGTTGTTGCCACAGTACGGCGCCCCAGAAGGACTAGGGCAAGCATCATCCACAGAGCAATGACAGGCCCCATCCTCGTCATCCTGCTCGCTGCCCCCACAAATCCCCGACGCACACTCCGCCCCGCAAATCCCACAGTGGTTCTCATCGTCGCTAAGGTCTGCGCAAGCAAATGTCGGCCCGCCATCTGGGCAGCAGGCTTCCGTTGGCTGGCAGGCGTCGGCTAACCCGCAAAAGCAGGTGTCGGGGTTAATGCCGCAAATTTCGTACGAAAACGGATAGGACTGACAGCTCTCATTTGTCCCTGTGCCATCTAGATCGCGGCAGTAGCAATCCCAGTCACCCGAACTCTCTTCGGTCTCTCGGCAAAGCAAACCACCAAGCCATGGTGCACACGTGGATCCACATGCATGACAATGCTCAGCATCATGCTCAACACAAGTCCCCCTACCCTCAATTTCACAACAAATCTGATCACCCCCACAATTCACATTGCTGTCAGGGTTAATATCGCCCTGGATGTTAAGCCCAACATCACACCCACAGTAATACTCAGTGTTCACCGAGTCATACAAACAAACCAAATCCGGATCAAAGGCGGTGCAGTCGGTCACATTGCCCCCGGGGCAGTCGCCGCAGGTTGCCGGCTCGGTGAGGTCCGTCTCGCAGCCCAAAACCGCGCTGTCGCAATCCGCGAAGTGACCTTCACAGACGTAATCGCAGCTGTCGGTTTCTTCATTGCAGGTGCCGGGCGGAGCGTTCGGCCCCGCGGTGCAATCATCCCCGCAAAACCCACAGTTCGCCAAGCCCTGCTGCACCTCGCACCCATTACCCCGATCCCCATCGCAATCATGCCACCCATCAACGCAACTACCGTAGTCACAAACGCCAAGCTGGCAAGTGCCGCCAACCGTGTGCAGCGCCGGGTCGCTACAGTTTATCCCGCATCCCCCGCAGTACTCGGTGTCGCTGTTGAGATTCACACAGGTGCCGACCTCGGTCCGAGTGCAGCAGTTGAGATCGCCGGAGCAGGCAGCACCCCCAGCGCCGCAGCGGCAGATGCCTTCTTCGCAGCGGTCGGTGATCATGTCGTTGCAAGTGTCGCAGTCGGGGCCGCAGTACTCGAACTCGTTGGAGAACACGAGGGGCATGCCGACCTGGCATTCGCCGAACTCGCCGTCTATGCAAGCGCGCATGCCCGCCGCGCAGGCATCTTCATTGCCAATCCAGCACTTCCCCTCCCCGGAGCAAGTCACGATACTCAGCGTGTATACCCGCTCAACCAACTGACCGTTGCCCCGGTTGCTTTCGTCGGTGATGCCGACCGTGACGGGGTAGTCGCCGATGACGGTCTCCGTGTCCGTCGAAGAAAATACGCCGGTCTCGGATAAAGAGAGCCAGCTCGGTCCCGCGCTCAGTGTCCAGGTCAAGGTCCCGAGGCCGCCCGAGGCTTCCATGTTGGCACCATCGTTGTCATAAGAATCGCCCGGGTTGCCGGGCTCCAGGCTGTCCGTGGTGATGGCCAGGGCATCGGCCAAGACACAGGCACCCGCGGCGTTGCAGGCGAAGCCGCTTTGGCAGTCTTCGTTGGCCTGGCAGAGGTAGTTTTCCTCGTCCAGGGGGCTGCTGCAGGCGATGGCTACAAAGGCGACCAGGATTACTAACGCGACGTTTTTCATCATTTCCCCTTGTTGTCTTTCTCTTCTTTTTTATCTATCCAAGTATTCCACATGGCCTTGGAGCGTTCCATTTCGCGGGCTTTTTTGACCAGCTTAAGACGCTCGGTCATCTGCTTGGCCCTGAAGTGCTTGTCGATCAGCTGCACATAAAGTTTTTCGGCCTCGTCCCAGTTGCCGATGCGCTCTTCGGCCTTGGCCAGGCGAAAGACGTAGGGCAGGGTGTCGGGGCTGAGCTGCAAGGCCTGCCGGAAGACCTGTCGGGCCTCGAAGAATTGCTCGCGGGTTTCCTTGATGCGGCCGATGAGCATGAGCATGCGAGCCTGGCTGCGATCGTCCGGGGCGATGAAGGTCTGCATGCGGCTGGCCACGTGTTCGGCGTCCCGGGCGCGACCTTGGCCCAGGTAAAAGTTCACCAGCTTGTGGGCCAATTGGGTGCTTTCGGGCACCTGCAACATGCCTTCTTTCCAGGCGGCCTCGGCTTCGATGGGTTTTTTCTGGGCCATCAGAACCTGGCCCTTGAGTACGTAGGCTTGTTCGTGCAGGGGGTCCGCTTCGATGGCTTGTTGGGCGATGGTGGCGGCTTCTTGCAGGAGGCCCTGCTGCAAGGCCATGGCACCCAGCAAATCCATGGCGGGCAAGAGCGTCGCGTCTTTGTCCAGAGCGAGGCCCGCGGCCTTGCGGGCTTCATCGTGACGGCCCAGGGTGCGCAACATGCGGGCGGTTTGCAGATAAGCCGAAGCATCGTCCGGGGTGGCGCGAATGGCCGATGCCGGATCGTTGGTCAGGCGCAAGACTTCGCTGATGGTGGCGGTCAAAAGCTCGCGGTTGCTTTCGGCGGCCCGGCGGTATTCGCCGAGGGCCTGGTTTTTGTGGCCGGCGAAGAAGAGGGCGCGGCCGATGAGCCGGTGGGCCTGGGGCTGGGTGGGGTTGAGCCAGGAGGCGCGAGCCAGCCAGTGAGAGGCCCGATCCAGCTTCGGGGGCGTGGATTCCAAGTGCAGCTTGCCCAAGAGCAAGGGCGCCAAGTGATCCGCCGGGTAATGCTTTATCAGGTCGCAGGCGGCGCGCCCCAGGGGGCTGTCATCGCAGGGCTCGGCGCCGGTTTTGGCTTTGTCATGGGTCAGCAGGGCGGCGCTGAGTTTATCCAGGTTGTAAAGCCATGCATGGGGCAGGGCCAGGACCACGACGGCGGCGCTGATGAGGCCCAAGGACCATGCGCTTTTTCTGCCCAGGGCGAAGCGAACTTGTTCGATCGGCATGCCGGCATGCGAAAAGGGGCTGGCGGCCAGGACGGCAAAGAGCAGGAGCATCGGCATCATGATCCCGCCGATCTCCATGTTGAAGTCCACCAGGTTTTGCGACATGACGAAGAAGATGCCGGTCAAGGCGCCGGCCAGCGAAAAACTTTCTTTCGTGCGCACAAGCCCCATCACGAAACAACTCAGCAACATGAGCAGGAAAGCCCCGCCCACGAGCGGCCCCCATTCGACCATGTATTGCAAGGGCTGGTTTTCCGCGTGGGTGAAGGTGCTTTGAGAGGGCAGCTCTTTGTAGCGGGGGTAGACCGTGGCGTAGGCACCCCGGCCGATGCCGGTGACGGGGTGGTCCATCATCATTTCGGGCAGCACGGCCCAGGATTTGATCTTCGTGTCTTCGCGCAGGGCTTCGACGTCGCCCAAGGTGCGCAGTTCCTTCATGATCGTGTCGTAGGCCATGTAGCCGGCCAGCAAAAGCACGGCCGCGGCCAAGGCTTGCACCATGGCCAGGCGCTTGATGCGTCGCGAGCCGCGGGTGGCCGAGTAAACCAGCAAGAAAGTCATGGACGCGGCAAAGGCCACCATCCCGCCTCGGCTCAGGGTCATGAAGACGGCCATGCCCACGATGACGCCCATGAAGCCGTACAGGGCTCGATCTTGTCGTTCGCGGGCCGACAGGGCCAGGCCCAAGGCCACGGGCGAGCAAAGGCCCAAGAAGCCGGCCAGGTGGTTGGGGTTGACGAAGCTTGCGAAGAAGAACAGATCGCCGTGGGGCAGTGGGTAGAGGCCGAAGATTTTGTCGGCCATGAAGAGCTTGGAAAAAAAGCCCAGCAAGGCCACGACGAAGCCGGCCCAGGCCACGGCCTTGAGCGCGCGGCGGGCGCGGTGTCGTTCGTTGAAGTAGTTGACGGCGACCAGGAAGGCCAAAAGATAGGCCAGCCACTTGATGGCCTCGAAGGCCGTGGCGGGCGGCGCCAGGCTTAGCGTTTGCCAGCTGCCCGCCAGGGGTGTTCCGGTTCGAATCTGATCGGCGACCTCACCGGCGCCCGGGCTGAGCAGGGCGACGAGGCCCGGGGGCAGGGGCAAAAGTTGCAGGAGGGTGAAGCCGGCGACGACGAGCAGACCCAGGCCCATGGGAAAAAGCCTGAGGCGCAGGCGACGGCGTCGGGTTTGGACGAGCAAGGCAAAGAAGGCAAAGAGCGAAAGCGCCCACATGCCAACGACCGCGCTCAGGTGTACCGTGCCCAGGGCCAGGGGACAGCCGAAGATCAAGGCGTAAAGCGGCAGCTCCACGGTCCAGCTGCTACGGGCGGGACGGGATGAGTCCATGGGCTTCCCGTCTTCGTCCAGTCGTTTTTTGCGCTTTACATAGGGCAAGACACGTTCCTTTAATGATTCCAATGCTAGCAGTGTTAGCAAAAAGAGGTACGAAAACAAAGGAAATTTAGGGATTTTGGTGTTTTTCGGGAACCCAATCGGGTCGAAGCGTATGTACAGACAGGAGCCAATTGCCCATGAGCGTGGAACGTCCAGACCAGGAGCTGATGATGGACTACCAAAAGACCCGAAGTCCCGATGCCATGGTGGCGCTTTTTCGTCGTTATCGCCGCCCAATTTTTCGCTATCTGCTCAGGCGCACCGGCAGTCCGGTGCGCTCCGAGGATTTGGTGCAGGAGGTCTTCGTCAATTTGATGGCGGCGGCGCCTCGCTACAAACCCACCGGAAGCTTTAAGGCTTATTTGTATCGGATTGCGGCCAACCTTTCGGCCAAGGAATGGCGAAAGGTGCGGCGTCGGATGCAGCTCAATCACGAGCCCGTGGAGACGGGGCCCGGGGCGGAGGGCCAGGTTCAAAGTCGTGAATCCGTGCAGGCCGTGCGGGCGGCTTTGGTGAACCTGGATTCGGATCAGCGGGAGGCCATCGTCTTGAGAGAGTACGAGGGCCTGAGTTACGCGGAGATCGCCGAGGTTTTGAGCATCCCGACCGGTACGGTCAAGTCGCGCATCGCCAGAGGCAAGTTGGCCCTGCGCGAAGTCCTGCTGCAAGCCCGCGTAGCGTGAAAGGAGTAGGCCATGAGCGATGACAATGTGAGCAATGACAATGTGAAGAATGCCTGTGAACGCTTCGAAGAAGATTTGGTGACTTTGGCGGACGGTGAGCTGTCCGGCGAGGCGAAGGAAAAACTCGAGGCCCATTTGGCGGATTGCGAGGCCTGTCGGGCGGTGTTTGCGGACCTGAAGGGCTTGGGCGACGAGCTCAAAGCCGGCTGGCCGGCCGAGGCGCCGAGCGAGGCATGGGAAGCGCGCACCGAGCGCTTCATCCGGCGTCAGGCCGAAGTCGAGCAAAAGAAAACCACACAGGGCTCAAAGGACGAGGCCGGTCGGGGCTGGTGGGGATTTTTGCTGCACCCTGTCTTTGCGGTGAGCTTTGGTTTGGCCGTGTTGGTTGTGGGTTTTATGTCCCTGAAGGGCGACGGTTTGCGGAGCATGTTTTCTGCTCACAGCCAGGCCTTGTCGGGCAACGAGGGCCCGACGGCGGCCCTCGAATATAAAGAAGAGGCCGTGGCGAGTTTTGGGCAGGGTGGCTCCGCGGTCAATATCAATCGCGGCAGAGTCAATGGCACGGATCGCTATACTCATGCCGGGGGGGTTAATTTCAAGAGCCCCAAGCGCGACAAAGACAGCCGAAGGCCTGGGCAGTGGGATCGTTCCCGTGGCCTGGATACCTCCGCCGGCGTGGATATGCTGCGGGGCGGCAAGGGGCGTGGTGGGCGTGCTGGTATCGGGCCCGGCGGTTTGCTGGGTGGCCGGTCGAGCTACAGCCATGATCCCGCGCCGGAACCTGCGCGCATGAACGCCAACGCGTATTTCAAGTCCACCTATCGGGCGGGCGGTGGTGATCGCGAACGATTGGAGCAATTGGTTGCGGCGGGTGTCCTGGTGGACGGCAAGCAATTGAAGCTGGGTTCCTTGACGCGTGGCTATGCGCAGCATTTCACCGTGCCGGGTCGATCGGCCTTGGGCATCAACGCGGGGTTGGACCGGGGCAAGATTCTTGCGAGCGCCGGGGGCGAGGTCTTTTTGCAGGTGGGCATTCAGGCGGCCAAGCGAGAGATGAACAAACGACCGCCTTTGAATATGGCCCTGGTTATCGACCGCTCGGGCTCCATGAGTTCAGGTGGCAAGATGGGGGCTGCCCGCAAGGCGGCCAGGCGGTTCGTCGATGGGCTGCGGGAAGACGACCAGGTAACTTTGATAGCTTACGACACAAGAGTCGAAAGCATCAGCGCTCGCGGGGATCAAAAAAAGCGCCTTCGCGGATTCATTGAAGGATTAAAGCCTCGCGGTTCGACCAATATTCACGAGGCCCTGGATCGGGCCTATCGGGCCGTGGCCAAGACCAGCCGGCCCGGGTCTATCAACACCGTGCTTTTGCTTTCCGACGGTTTGCCCACGGCGGGCAATACGTCGCCTTCGGCCATCGTCGCGCAGGCGCGGGTAGCCGCCGAAGCGGGCATCAGCACTTCGACGGTGGGCATGGGTTTGGATTACAACGACGGGTTGATGATGGGCGTGAGTGAAAAGGGACAGGGGCATTATCACTTCGTCAAGGACGCCGGCAGCGTCGAGGGCATTTTCAAGGCCGAAATCGCAAGCCTCAACCGCGTGGTGGCCAGGGCCTTGAAGCTGCGCATCGTGCTGGC
>JAFCZJ010000224.1 GCA_019314375.1 Deltaproteobacteria bacterium
ACCCAGGCCGATCCGCCCCAGCCTCCTTTCTGCCAGAGATGCCTGGGCTGCGTACACGCCATCGGCGAAGATTGCCTCTGCGATTCCGACTGCGACGCCTCGGCGCCGGACTGCTTCAAAAACCTGACCGACGATACCGCCGTGGCCGTCTGCACGGTCGTCGACTGCACGGTGGGTGAGGGTGACGAGTGCCCGGGCACTTACGAGTGCACCGCCTCCATCGACATGAGCGATGAGAACCTGATGGTGACTTTCTGTCAGGCCTGCGATCCGGGTGATCACAGTTTGGCCGAGGGTGTTGTCTGTGGCTGCCATAAGGATTGCGCCGTCGATGCCCAGTGTCAGCGAGACGGCTGGCAGGGTGACAAGATGTGCATTACCTGCCTGGGCGGTGATGCACGGAACTTCGGCGAAACATGCATTTGCAATTCGGACTGCGGCGTGGATTTCCCCACCTGCCTGGTCAGCTCCAGGTACTGCTCCATTTTAGGCTGTACCGAGGACCCCAGCATCTGCCCCGAGGGCAGCCATTGCCGGGACCTGTTCGGCATTGCGTCTTTTTGCGAGGTAGATGAGTAAGAAGAGTCCTGCTGTAGCTGGATACCCCCTGCCTGTCCTGGGCTATCAGCCCAAAGCACTTCGGGTGAAGGGCCGAAAAGGCCGGGCGCATAGGCAGGCCGCTGGAAGAACTCGATTTGGAATTCTGGATGACGTGAGCTTTATTCTTCAGAACTCGATGTCTTTCCAGAAAAGCATTAGGCCTGGGTTGCCTGGATGTGTGTTGCCGCAATCGTCGCTGATGGTTTGGCCTCGACGTTCTCCCCAGAGTAGGCGACCGTCCAGGAAGTAATCCGGTGCGCCCCTGTCGTAGTATGGCCTGAGATCGGTGATTCGCATGATTTGCTCGCTCTCCAGGTCAAACACGTAGGTCTGCATCTGTATCAGATCGTCTTCACCCTCCATGGCATAGGCCACCATGCCATCGGAAAGGTGGAGGATGCATCCTCCAAAGGGACAGACCGGACCCTCGACAAAGCGAGTGCCGTCAATTGTGTGGGCGTTGAACCTGCTTCTATCGTTGTAGACAAGCCACTTGCCGTCGAAGCGGAATTCATAACTGTCGTCGTTGACCAGGGAGAGATTGTAGCTCCACTCCTTGAAGAGGCGATCTTCTCGGGTTGCAATGTCGTAAATTCGAAGTTGACTGAAGGGGTCTGCCCCGCAAAGTCCCCCCTGCCGCCAATAGGCCACCTTGCCGTCGGCCACCTCTGGATTCATTGCTCGATATCGTTCGTTTTCTTCCATCAGAGAATCGGCCACCATGGTTCTCTCTTGGTTGGCCAGGTTGTAGACCCAGACCTGATACCAGTGGGTATAGCCTTGACACGAAATGTAGCTCACCTCGACCACGGATACATGATCGCCTCCGATCGAATGGGTGGAGATCCATCTGCGGTCCGGATTTGGGACATGCCATTCTTCCCCGGTGACCACGTCCTTGACGAAGACATCGCGCGCATTGGGGCCGTATTCAGTCTCCTCGCCGATTTCTATCCAAATAATGCGATTTCCGTCGGCCTTGAGTCTCGTACAGAGTCTGTCCGGCTCCGTGAGCATCCGGGTCTCGCCGGACTCCAGATCGTAGAGCCAGATGGGCCCCTCAGTCCCACTCTCTTCGGTCATGTCCTGGACAAAGGCCATGTAGCGGCCTCCCTCACCCACCAGGGTCCACCAATAGTAGTGCTCTTCCGTCCCCTGCCAAAAACAAGGAACCCGTTCGCCCCAGAACACATCGCCGGGGCATTGGTCCCTATAACAACCCAGGTCGTCGACAATCATGTCGTTGGGGCAGGGGTCGTCCGGGTCGAAGCACTGTTTGTCGTCGTCGAAAAGATCCAGACAGGCGCTTGAACTCAACATCCACAGGACTAGTAAGATGCTTGTCCCGATTACAGGAAACCGCCGATTGGAAATATTGTAGGACATGAGTCTCTCCTCGAGAAAAGAGGTCGGGACGACCACGGCGGGACGTCCCGACCAGTGCTTCAGTCACACATCAGATCGTCGAGTTGACCCAATACGACTTTCCTGGCGTTGTTTGCGTAGGCGGTGAGATTCACCGCCGCCTGTTTATCGATCCAGCCGATCCGTGCATAAGCACGCACTTGATTCACAAATGCCTTAAGCTGGCCTGCCGCCGCCTTGGCCTTGCCTGCCCTTGCCTTGGCGCAGGCCATGCGGGCCCTCATGGACAAGACCATTTTCGGCATCCACCAGGCATCCAAGGGGATCAACATCATCCCCAACTCGCAGACATCGTCCAGACATCCGTTCCTGTCCGAATCCAGGCCGCGCGCACATATGTCTGGACAGGCGTCGAACAATCCGCTGACCCCGTCGTCATCATCGTCGTTCAGCAATTGCAGCCCGGTCTGGGCATGGTCAAAGCGCGTGAGCATCTCTTCGACTTTTGCCGTGGTCTCGGGATCGGAGCCGTCGTAGGTGGCCAAGATAGCCTTTCGGGCTTCGATGTTGCCCAGCACCTTTTCAATCCGATTCCGCCAGGCATACTCGGCCACGCTTTCCTCTCGGGCACGCATGTAGGAGGTCAATCCATCCATGCTGCTGATTTCTTCTTCCGTGGGCTCACGGAATCCCGGGTATCCGTCGGTGTCCGGTGCCGCAACGCCGGGTAAAGAACTGCCGTCCGCGGAGAATACCCCAGGGCGTTTTCCGTAACGCTGCTGGTTGAAATCCAAATGGGCAGTCAATTGCAGGGTGTCTTTGGCTGGTTTTTTGCTCCGAAAACCCTGGCGATCCAGCGACCAACCGATGGCTTGGGAGGTCAGGATGGAATCCGCCAGACTGCCCGGCGAAGCCCTGTGGGCCGCATCCACCACGGCGTACGCAACCAGCGCGGGATGAATAGATTTGTCGGGCATGGCGGTCACAAGTCCTTGGTGCACCAGATCAAAGATCTGTTCGGACTCCAGGGCGATACGTTGGTCGAAGAAGGGTTGGAAGAGATCCTGCAAGATGCCTTGCAAGTCCTCGTCACATGCGCTGGACGGGGCGCAATCCCAGATGATACCCAGTGAACCGAAATGTTCGCCATTCAGGATGTTCTTTATCCATATGGCCACTTCTGCGGCAATTTGTGCGGAGTCGCTGTTCGGGGGCGTGCGTCCCGTCTGGTGGTAGTTGACCAGCACGGATTTGATACGAAAGCCGAACTTAGGCTCTGGATTGCAGCTCTTGGTCGCACCCCAGATTGTGTAGAGATCGCTGCTTGTTCCTGTCTCGATATGTTGCCACTCAATGCCATCGAAGTGGATCATGGTGCCGCTTCGTCCGACTGCATATACATCGGCAGCATGGTTGCCCCAGACGGCGAAAAGGTCTACCGTGGTCCCGGAATCCATTGCCACCCAATCGCCACCTTGGAGTCCGAGCAGAAGCCCTTGGTCACCCACGGCAAACACTTGTCCCGATGTGCCCCAAACATCGTTGATGTCCTCGGTCGTCCCGCTGACCATGGGGCTCCAAGTCGTGCCGTCGTAATGCCACATATTGCCATTGGCCCCGACCGCGAAGACGTCTTGGGCGGAAGCACCCCAAACGCCTAGCAGGATATCTTGATCCTGACCCGTTACGAGTTCGACGGTCCAGTCTTGACCGTCGAAATGATGAACAGCACCCCGCCCCCCCACGGCAAACAGGTTTTCTGATGACGTACCCCAGATGTCCACGATACTCCAGAAGTCTGACGGTAGGCCGAGTCGGTAGATTTCGGACCAGTCGAAACCATCGTAGTTCCAGATGAAGGCGACAAGGGCATCGCCGACAGCGTAGATATCGTTTTCGTTCAATCCCCAGATGCCCCGGAATCCCCAGAGGTTAATGGTTTGTCCAAGATTCGTCCAATCGTCGGCAGCATTTCCGTCGTAGTGTAATATCGATCCAGTTGACATCGAGTGTGTGGTTGCGAAGATGTTGTCATCGTTCGATCCCCAGATGCCGGTGATGCTTTTCGTGGTACCTGAATCTAGCTCGACCAAGACCTGTCCGTCGTAGCGTGCGATTAGACCATTGTTGCCGCCGACGAAGATCTTTCCGCTTCCCTGCACCAATTCGACCTTGACCCTCGCCAGTCGCTTGTTCTCTGGGAAATTATCGAACAGAATCGGTTGTGCCAGCAACTCGTCCTTGTTTGCATAGGTCGCCCATTCTATCCAGTTTTCAAGCCGGTCTTCGGAAGCGTTGAAATACATGATGCTGATCACCAAGCGATCCCCTTCCGCTTCGGCGTGCCAATCGCTTTTGTTGTCGAAGATAAGCTCGAAGCTGTCGGTCATTGTGTCGCGATCGAGAAATGGTCGGTGTTGCAGCCAGAATACAACCTCATTGCTCGAATCAGTTCTACTGTCGTTGAAGTACGGATGCGCTGTTTCCGCGGTATTGATTTCATCATCTTGAGCGTTGAGAATTGTGACGTAGTGCGATTGATCGGGCCTGACCGGGGGCAGGCTCGCGCCCGCCCATGGCCCCGGAAGGCTTCGGTACCAGGCGGCCTCATCTTGAGCGTGAAGGGCTGAGCAGTAACCCTTTTCCGCCCAATGCTCGCTGTATTCAACGAAGGCCTTTTTCAGTAGGGTCACGGTGCCCGCTATGGACAGGTTGTGGCCCATGGCCAAGGTGCGGTACCAGCTACGGACGGGTATATAGTTGTCGCCAATATCGGATTTTTTGGCCTGCCAGACGGTGGCGTTGAGATAGGTGGCAGAGTCAGCGTTGACCTCGTGTTCTTCATCATCCCAGCGGGCGGCTCTCCAGGCGGCGTCGGTGAGGATTTTTTCCGGGGTGAATTCTATGTTGAACAGGTCTAGGAAATAACCATTGAGGTAATCCGTCACGGTGATCGGACTGTACAGGGTGTCGTACAAATAATTCTCGTCGCAGTCCGCCAAGGGGGTCTTTCGGCAAAAAGCTCGGTTTTCTAGCATGGTAGTGGCCCAGGTCTCGAACACTTCGTGACCTCGGCCCAGGTAGTTGTAGATGTGGTGGGGCTCGAAGGCGTCCTGGGTTACGTGCAAGACAGGCCCGAGCTTGACCACGTCGGCCTTGCCGGACGCGGTGTCGTTTTTCCACTGGTTCATCCAGTATTCCGCAATGTTGTCCAATGGAAAGTATCGAGCCTCGGGGATGGTCATGCCTGTTTGGCAGCCATCATGTTCATGGCAGGTCACATTGCGGTATCTGCTTCCCGCGCAATCCGGACAGGAGCCCGGATCGATCTCCACAAAAGGCAGATCGTTCAGAAAGGCAAATTTCCACGCGCTGCCGCCTTCGTCCGCGCAATCCCCTTCGCTGGTTGAATCGCAACTTACACCCAGGTACTTGAAGTTGTAACCGAGGCGTTCTTCCTGGTCTCGATCCAGGCAGTGGAGATCGGCACCCGTATAGTCCCGATTCTCCTTATCGTTGTCGAAGCGGACACCCATCATGTGATTGAAAGAAGTCAAGTGGTAGCCGATCGGGTGGGACTCGTCGAGTGAAGTGCCGGATAAGTCGAGGGCGATGTCTACGCTTAGGTTGATTGTGGGTTCCAATTCATTGCCGATAACCGCGCAGGCAAGCATCTGCTTCCACGTTAGTAAAGAGGCCAGTATGGGGTCCAGCCCCGTTAAGGCCAAGTGGACTGAGCAATGGGCCAGGGCCTCCGCATCATTGATTTGGAAGGACATGTCCGAGTACCAGTCCGTGTTGGCGGCCTCGTTTCGCAAGGCACAGGCGGCGGAAAACTTTCCATGTTCGCATTGAGTGTCTTCGTACCAGCCCTCCCCGGGCGCGCGCAGCAGGCTGTTGCGACCTGGCGCATCGCGAAGCCAGTCCCCGATCCATTGCAGGATGGGATCTTCGCTTTGCTGCATGTAGTTGACGGTGTCGGTGACTATCCAGCGATGGTGGTTTTCGCTCCAAGACCATGCGGGGTTACAGACCCCCCCCAGCAAGAATAGTACCAAAAAGAATCCCAGTAGCTTTTTCATCCCGTTCCTCCTCATTGGTTTTGGTGTTTCTCGAAGACGGCCGAATGCCGTCGATGGATTACCCCGAAAATGCCAGTCCTCCCTTGTGACCTTGTTGATGGTGATTCAGCCCCTGTGAAAACGTGTCCACTGTGTTCAATATGAAAATTACCATACTACATTTTCAAGGAAAAGTCAGCCAGAATGATGAATGGCGAGGGGGCCAGAAATCGTCTACGGCATCGTGCTGAACTCCAAGAAGGTAGACCCATCCAAAAAGATCGTGTGACTTGCCGTCTGGCCCGTGCCTTTGAGTTGCACGGTGGATACGGGTGAGCCGTAGCTGAAGGTTTCGTTGGTGTCATCGGTTGTGTCTTCGGCCATGAAGACGGTGCCGTCGCCCGGGTTGCGGGCGAAGAGCGGCCAGTTGGCGCCTGAGAGAATGACGCCCAGGCGATGACCGGCGGGCAGGGTGTAGGCGAGATCGCCGAGCATCTTTACGCTCAGACTTTCGCGTTGGCCGGGCGTGACTTCGACGTAGTTGCGATCGTCTTGCCGTGCGGACAGGCGGGCGATGCCCTGGCCGATGAGCAGGGGCAAGCCGGCTTCGTCTATGTCGACGAGGCGCAGGGCCAAGTCCATGTCGGCCCCGTCGGTGGCCACTTCGGCCTGTAGTCGGATGGAGCCTAGCAGGGCCAGGGGCTGGTCCAAGACGGGCCCCAAAAAGGTCAACTGATCGTCGCGGGCCATGACTTCGGCCTGGCTTGTGGGTCCGTGGATGAGCAGTTTTTCCGGGTCCGGGGTTAATGAGCAAAGCAAGGGATTGTCCGAGTTCACGCAGTTGTACGGCGCGAGCGTGGGACCCCCCAGGGTCGGTGAGGGATCGGCCGGGTCGTAGGATATCGCCAAGCTGCCGCCGATGGGGGCCGTCTCGGCCAGAGCGCCCTGGTCGTTCAGGTAAAGGTTTGAGTGTTGCGCTTCGGACGGGGGCCAGGCCGGGGCCGTGTGCCAGCCCTCGTTCTCATGCTGGTAGCGGACCTTTGCCCAGTTGGGCACCTCGTTGGTCTGTCCTCGCATGTGGTGATCGAAAAAGGCCAGAGAGTTGGTGTCGATGAGACGCTCTGAGTCCATGTAAAGCCATTCTTCTTCGCTCAGGGG
>JAFCZJ010000345.1:0-1554 GCA_019314375.1 Deltaproteobacteria bacterium
CCTTTGCCCATTTTGTCCAATGTGGCATTAACCGCAAAATCTCTCAAATCCAGATTGGGTGTAGAGGTCAGATAGACATCCCGGAAGATGCCGGACAGACGCCAGAAATCTTGGCATTCGAGGTATGATCCATCCGAGTAGCGGTAAACTTCTACTGCAATGGAGTTTTCTCCTTTTATAAGATAAGGTGTGAGGTTGAATTCCGCCGGGGTGCGGGAGTCTTGTGAATAGCCTACTTTTTTGCCATTACACCAGAGATAGAAAGCCGACTCGACACCGTTGAATGTGATGAAGGTCTGGCGGCTTTTCCAGTCGTCAGCCAGTGTGAATTTTTTGATATAGGACGATACCGGATTACGTTCTTTGTAGGTCGTGTAGTCCTTGGGTGGCTCACCCATCACCAAGGGGGGATTTTTTTTGAATGGATACCGAATATTGACATAGATCGGTGTGCCGTATTCTTCGAGTTCGACGTTTGATGGCACCTTGATCATTTTCCATTGAGTGGCATCAAAGTCAGCACGGAAGAAGTCTTTGGGCCGCTGGTCAGGGTGGGCAACCCAGTTGAATTTCCATTGGCCATTGAGAAGCTTGCACCATGGGGAATCCATACGTTGTTGAGTCATGGCTGCTTCCTTAGACGGGAAGGGCATTTTCACACAATGCGGTGCTTCTTTATTGATGCGGAAGATAGTTTGATTCTCCCAGTCGGGTGATTGAGCAGACGCAAACATCGCTGTAAGCGTGATAAGAAAGGCGGAGAACAGATAATCTTTAGGAATCATGAACGTGTTTGTGTTAGGTTGTCTTTATGATAGGCAAACAAAGGTTGTCGTCAAAATTCAGTCATTCAATTCCACGATGCGAACCGGGCCGAGCAGTCCGGATGGCTCCGGCATCCATTTCTTCCTACCTCTCTCGACCACCTTGATGTTGGTTTGGGTAAGGCGTTTGTTTTCGGGTAATCGATGATCCGCCATCACGCGGTTGCGCCACGAGTTCACCACCATGACCTTCAACTTGTTTGCACCGGGCTTGAGCGCTTGACTGACATCCACCCGGAAGGGCGGCCGCCAAACGATTCCGAGGTCGTTACCATTGAGCGTGACCCGGGCAATACCGACACCCTTGACCTGTCCGAGCTCAAGCGCAAGCGTCTTGCCGACCAAGGCCTTGTCGACAATGAACGCCGTCCGGTAAACCGCCTTACCCGAATAATGCTTGATCCCCGGGTTGGCGTGATCCGTCCAGTTGGTTAGATTTTCAAAACGGACCGGCTTGTCCGGACCACCCCAATGGGGATCAAAACTCACATCCCACGGCCCGGCAATGATCTTCTTATTCTGCCACGTCGGAAAGTTCGGACCGTCGTTGCGATCGCTTCCCGATTGATCACGAAACACCACAAAGGTGCTGTCGAAGATGCCTAGCCTCAGCGGCACCCGCGTGCGACCATCGGCAAATTGGTAGGTCGTCGCCTTGCGCACGCTGCCATCCACCGGGTTCCACAACTCGGGTGCCCGACCACTGGAACGGAATACTGCGGTGACGTCC
>JAFCZJ010000345.1:1579-3777 GCA_019314375.1 Deltaproteobacteria bacterium
CGGTGACGTCCCTGGCCTTCCCATCCAACTCTGATAGAAAATAAATGTCCGCGTCGCCAATGCGATAATGGATCCAGTCCAAACCCGTCGTATCCCCGCCACCCTGAAACGCCACATCCGCGGCCACGCCGTCGGCATGCAGCAGGTCGCGGGCGGGCATCCCCCAGGCGACGCGCCCCTTGCCCACCTTGCGGGTTCCCCCCTTCGGCGGGGAGCCCACCCCCCAGAGGCCGTCGGAGAGAGTCTTGAACAAGGCCCGACCCGTCGCGCCCCCTTCAAGGCTAACAGCCTTCACCGGCTCGGGCCCGAGCACAGTGCCGCCAGCGCGAACCAGCGCATCGATTTTTTTCAGCACGCCCAGCGAAAGAACACCGTGGTCGGGAAGAACCAGCACGCGGTATTCCATGCCGGACGGCAGCGCGAGCCGACCACTTTTCACCGTCAGGCGGGAAAGTAACAACTCCTCGCTGAGCACATCAAAATCATAACCAGGCAGCGCGCCCGCCGGATCGTGACCTTTCCGCGAAAAGATGTTAGGTATGTGATCACCGTAATAATAAACCACGTCGGCGACAAACTTGCCTTGCTGCGCGAGGTACTGGCAGCGCTTCATGTAATCGATGAATGCGGTCGATTCATTCCACCAGGTCACCTGTGGGTTGAAGTGGGTGCCGGCGAAGTATTCCTGGCCCGGCAGACCCATCTCCTTGGGCGAGCAGGTGAAGGTGTGGTTAAATACGAGATTCAATCCGGCGCAGAATTCATGATCAAAACTCGGCTTCATCGCCGACCACGGGACGTCGTTCCAGTGTGGCCCGATGGTTGTGAAGGCCTCCGCGCCAACCAGTCGCTTGCCGTAGGTGTGTGCCGCCGAGGAGGCTTGTTTCACAAAAAAACGGCTGTCCGGGGTCGGGCGGTGGGGTGAGGGCGACCAGAATTCGCTCATCATCAACTCGCTCCGACCGTAGTTTTTCAGTCCGTCCAGCGGGCCGGCGTGAGGGCCGGCGCACTCGGGGTGGGTGCCCATGCCGTGTTTCCGTGACAGCTCGGCCAACACGCCATAGTGGTCGGCCACCCGATCAGCAATCGTTTTGCGGAAGTCGGCGAGAAAGGCGTTCGACGCCTCGCGGCTCTCCACCACGTGTCCCGTCAGCACAGCGAGCCACGGCAGTGGATCGTAGCCACGGTTCTTCTGAAACGTCTGCGCAAAACCCGGCGTCCAGTTCATGCCGCCGCCTTCCCAGCTGTCGGTATGAATATAACGTAAGGTAGTTCCGGCCATTGGACCGATCGCCTGGCAAAGCGGTTCGATATTGCGGTCCCAGTAAGCGCGGATTGATGCGGGGTTCAAGTAGTCGAGCACGCGACCGCCCCAACCGCCGCTTTGGGTGGAAACATGGGCACCCGTCGCCCTGTGGCCGAGACGGATGATTTCCCACTCCCCCTTGGGAACCTCCCAGTGCAGCGTGCCGTCACCCGCCATTTTTTTTGTTAAATTGATAACGTCCTTACTTTTCACGGCGATTTCCCCGGGTAAGGCGGGTGAGGATTTCAGCAGACCACGGCAATCCGGCGCCGACATGCCGAGCTCCCGCGTCGCGTTTTTGAGTGCCAGGTCCTTGATCGGTCGGGTCGCTGAGATGCCTGATACAGGAACTGCAATCACCGCAACATCCTTGTAAAACCGACCCGTTTTTGCAGGGGATTTAAGCACCTGCCTGATCGTCGTCGGCCCCTTGACCTTAGTTTTCGACCAAACCAGTGTCTGGGTTGCCTCCTGCTCGCTGACCTTCGGCCCGCCGAGGTTCCAGCCGCTCTGGATGTTCAGGCTCAGTTCAAGATCGAGTCGTTTCGCTTCCTTGCAGGCGTGTACAAACAGCTTGGTCCACTCGGGCCCGCCAAAGATCGATCCGGCGGGCACTCGGGTGTTCCCCTGCTGACTACTGCCATCGGCATCAAAAATCAACGCCCCGTTAAACCCCTTGGCCTTCATTTCTTCCAAGTCACGGGTAATGGCATCCTGGGTGACATTACCATTGAGCCACCACCAGAACGCACGAATCCCGGCGCTGTGCGGCGGCGTCTTGAATCCCGCCTCTAATGTCTCCGCACCCGTCACTCCACCGCAGCATCCCACAAGAAGCAGGACAATGGACACCTTGGTCGCTATTGTCATTTTTTCATCCTTTTTGAATTCG
>JAFCZJ010000025.1 GCA_019314375.1 Deltaproteobacteria bacterium
GGCCAGTTGATCCCATAGCCCGCTGGGGAAATGTCGAACTTATCGAGTTGCTCCCGGTTTGCGCCCGAGAGTCGGGGAAACCAGGCAATGGGTATCGATACCTCCCGGCCATCACTGGCTGTCAAACGCGACAAAATGAATCGTGAGCGATGATTAGGCGTCGAAGTGTGGAGAGGTGTGAGGATGCGCGGTCTGTTTTTTAGTGCTCTGTTGATATTGCTTGCCGGGCCGGTTTGGGCCGGTGAGGCGAGGCCCGTGGAGGAGGCTATCAAGCGCAACTTGCCCGCATTCCTTAGGGGTTTTGTGCCCAGTATGACAAAAGGAAAGTCCGGGATTAAGAGAGCGCCGGCTTGTCCTGCTTTGCCTGCTTCGGACTTGCCGCCTTTGGTTTTGCGAAATCATGCTTGGATTTATTCTATTCGGGCCTTTGGCATGGATTTGGGGCGTGCGGATTTGCGGCCGACCAAGACCTCTTGGGGCTCGGGTTTGCGGCTTGATGCTCGCCTGCGTGGTCCGGTGGCCAATGTTTTGGGATCCCGGGTTACGCTTGTCAGTCACAAGCCGAAGAAGGGCATGCCGGATGGATTGTCGTTTCTGCGGAAATTGAGAGCTAAGAAGCTTGTGCCTGGCGCTTGCTTTTCGGCGCGGGTGCTGGTGGACGGTACGGTTTGGATTTTGCGGGGTAAGGTGTTGGGGCCTGTTCGACTCTCCATGCCTTTCGGTCCGCAGCCGGCACTGGTTTTGGAGATTCAGGCCCGGCGGCGTGGGCGCAGGCAGAAGGTGGCACTCAAAATCTGGTTGAGCGACGACGTCTGGCGCATGCCTTTGCGCATTGAGGGTCGGGGGGATTTTGGTCGGGTGGATATTTCGCTGAAGCGATGCCTGCGTTTCAGTCTTTCCTCGGCTGGGTGTCCTTCTCGGAAAAACTGTCGGTCAAGGCTTCTTTGATTTCTTCCGTGCGTTCGTTGACGATGTTGCCGACCACGCTTTCCGAGGGCCCGGCCCGTGGTTGCAGGTCGGCTTGTTGGATTTCCACGGGTCCCTCGCGGGAGAGCTCTTCGACCAGGCGATCTGATGCTTTGTCCACCAGCTTGCTGAGCGCCGGGGTGTAGCGGATGGTGATGACCCGCTCGCGTTTTCGGGTCCAGAATTCCTCCGCGGGACGACCGCCTTGCAAGAGGCCTTGGATTCGGGGCCAGTCGCACAAACGCTTGTTGGGATCTTTGATGAGTGTGCCGCGGACAAAGGTCACCAGGGCTTCTGGTATTTCGGGTTTGAGCTCGGCGATGTCCGGGGGTTCTTTCCAGGCATGGGCTTCCAGCCAATCCTTGGCCGTTTTTTCCTCGAAGGGGTGCTGTCCGGTCAGCATCTCAAAGGCCATGATGCCCAGGGCGTAGATGTCGATTCGACCGTCCACGGGTTGTCCCAAGGCCGTCTCCGGGGCCAGGTAGCGAATGGTGCCTTCCACGCTCTTGGTGCGAATGCCGGCTTGAATCGAGCGAGCCAGGCCAAAGTCCATCAGCTTGATTTGGCGTCGATCATCGAAAGCCACGTTGGCGGGCTTGACGTCCCGGTGGGCGAAGCCCCGCGAATGCGCATAGGCTAAGGCGCTGGCGATTTGACGCAGGATGGTCACGGCCTCGTCGGGGGGCAAGATGGAGCGCTTGGCCAGGACCTGGGCCAAATCGACACCCGAGAGCTTCTCCATGACGATGAAATATGTGGCGAAGGCGGATTCGGTGTCGAAGACTTGCACGATGTTCGGGTGGCTCAGTTCCGCGATGGTGCGGGCTTCCTGCAAAAAGCGATCGCGGAAACCCGGATGGTAGGCCAGGGAATGGGAGAGCATTTTGATGGCCACCACCCGGTTTAAACCCGGATGCAGCGCCGCATAAACTTTGCCGGTGGAACCCTCGCCGATCTTGCCTAAGAAACGATACTTGCCCACCTGCTCGATGCCGCCGCCCCGGTCCAATCGCTGACCCAAAATTTCGGTGAGGAATCCGGCCAATTGCGGATAGGCGTCCAATAGCGGTTTTAGTATTTTGCGCCGGATGCGAATGGTGGTTACGTCCGTCTCGGCGATGACGTCGGCTGAGCGTGCATCCCCCGTCAGCAAAGCCATCTCACCGACCACCTCGCCGGGACCGAGAAAGACGGAGGACTTTTCCTGATCCTGCTCATCCAGGATGGGTACCTTGACTCGTCCATCCCGGATGATGTGCATGTCGTCTTCCAAGTCACCCGCTTGGATCAGCACCTGGCCCGCGCGATAGTGGCGCTCTTCGACCTTGCAAGCCAGGTCCTCGATGGCCTTGCGGTCGATTCCCTCAAATCCAGGGTTTGCGGCAAGAAAGTTCGCGATGCTCATGAGGGGATCTTGGCATTCGGGTGGGCGGCTTGTAAAGCGTCAGGAGGGGGTAAGTTTAAGGCCCGCAGAAAATAAGCCACGAGGCCTGGAACGTCGTTTTCGACCCAGCGGTTTGGTTGGCGTGGATTGAAGCGCCAGAATGGGCTGGGGGCGCGCAGGTGTTGGCGCAGGCTGGCGAAGACGCTTTGGTGCTCGACGCAGATGGCCCAGCAGTTGTGGACGTGATGCTGATGGTCTTCGAGCTCGCCCGTGAAGACATCGAAATGGCGGAGGGCCAGACGTCGATAGCGGGTTTTGGTTTGGGCTTTTGCGAAGGTTTTTGCGAGATCTTTGTAGTGGGCATAGGACGGTTTGTCTGTGACTCGGGCCGGGATGATTGTGCCCATGAAGGCATGGAGGTTGGCGCTGGCTGTGAATTGGTAACGGCTCATGAGGGTATCGAGGGCCGAGCTTTCGGGCTCGCTGAGTGCTTTGGGGCCGCGGTAGGTGGCTTTTCCCTTTTTGGATGAGCCGGTGCCGGGCAGCCAGGAGGTTTTGGCTTGATGGGGCAGGGGGAAGTTGCGGTTCAGATCCACCCCGTGGGCATTGCAGCGCAGCTCGGCCAGCTTGCCTCGGCCAGCTTGTTCCCAGGTTCGGGCGTAGGCGTCGGGGTTTGCGCTTGGCATGACCCAGAGTTCGGCCTGCTCACGCAAGAGGCCGGCTTGGTCTTTGGCCTCTGCGAAGTTTCGGGCAAGACCCAAGGCCACTTGGGTTCCGATGAATTCCAGGCCATGGATGTCGGCCGTACACAGCACAGGTGGGAGCTCCGGCTTGTTGCCGGGAAGGCGCAGAATCTCGAGTGGGCGTCCAAGGACGCTTTGGCCGATTTCAACGATCTCTCCCTTGCCCTGATTCGCCAATTCTCGCAGTTGGGTGGCGCGGGCTTCCGGGGAAAGGTAGGGAGCGAGCTCTGCTTGCTTCATGCCTGCTTCATGACCTCAAGGACCCAGTCGTCGATGGCCTCGGCCACGTCGGCCGGCATATCCAAGAAGCGCAGACCCATGCCCGGATCATGGGGGCCGTTGGGGACGAACTTGCGTTTCCAAACCACCTCGGCCGTGCATTGAACCTGTTGTTCGATGGGGGCCGGCAAGGAAAGCTCGACCCGGAATTGTTCGCCCGGGTCGTGGGGATTGATCGAACTGATGAACATGCCGCCCCTGGAGATGTTTTTTGCGTAACCGAAAAAGCTGCGCTTTTTTGCTTCCAGTTTGACCTTAAGGATGATCAGAGGTGATCTGAGCGCGAGCCGCTGGTGGGCCTGGATGGGTTGCTGGCTCGGTTCTTGGGTTGTCTGGGTCATGATTGCCTCCAATTGCCATGATCTCACGGACTGGGGCTTGGATTCAAGGCCCGGCTGGATTTTCACAAATCAGGCGGCTCAGGCTGTCGATTCGTCCGCTGGATCGACGCGAAGCCGGGATGGCCAACCATCGCCTGTCGAATTCCGCCTTGCTCAGGGTTTCGCATGTTCCATTTCCGCGAGCCATCAACGAGCAGGTGTTGCGCACACGCAAGCGCAGTCGGTGAGCGGCTTGTTTTGTTGCATCTTGGGCCTGGATGTTTTGACCAGGTTCGGGCGGTATCTGCTGCCACTGCCCCCAGAGAACGATCGTGCCCGCCAGCCCCAAAAGGGTCAGCAAGGCCAGACCCAACCACATGCCGGAGCGTAAGGTCACCGTTAGATTTTGCCCATGAGCAGGGACTTGAGAGTCAGGCGGGTGTATCCGGCCAGCGTGGCACCCAAGGCGCGGTAGTCCAAGGTTGAGATGGCCGAATCGGCCAGGCCGAAGGGCAGCATCTGCACGATGGGGCCCCTGGCGTATTCCAGCATCCAGGCGCCTTCCGGCAGGCGATAGCCTTTTGTTCGACTCTTGTCCAGATGGGCCTGACTGCCCGGCAGGTAAACTTTGCGCTCAGGCTCGCCGTCTTCCATGCACCACATCTCACCCGAAAACACCCAGTCGTAGACATCGGTCCGGTAGCGTCCCGAATGGCCCTCGGTGCCGATCGAGCTGCCGAAGATGATGACGTATTCGGTGATGGAGGCGTGGAGCAAGGTGAGCATGCCCATGGCACCGCCGGCGTTGTTGAAGATCCATTTGCGGGGGCCGTCGTGGATGTAGCGTGGGTAGCGTTTTTGTAGTTCTTCTGTTACAGCATCGAAGGCTTGTTCCAAGGGCAGGTCGATTCCGGCCTTGGCGCAGAGACGAAGTTGTTCGGGATCGAAGACATAAGCCATGGCTTGCTTTCTCCTTTGGGCACCTGATTCAATTTGCCTATCATGGAAGCTCGGGCGTCGGCAAGGTGAGGTTTTCACGGATGCGGTTCTCGCGGAGGATGAGCTGAATGAAGTGGATCCCATGGGTTTTGGCCGTGGCCGCCGCGGGTTATTGCCTCTACTGGTTGCTGCGGGTGTTGACCCATGGCGGGCGGACTCGCCGCAAAGCGCTGCGGATCAAGATGCAACTGGAGCAGGTTTGGGCAGAGCAAGAAGGCGTATCGCCCGAACGACCCATCCTGGTGGACTCTCCATCGGTGGTGGAGCCCAAGGCCGAATCCGCCAACTGCCCGAATTGCGAGCATCCCATGCGTGTTGTCGAGCATACGGCCGAGACTCGGGCTGGTCGTCGCCTCCGGGTGGCCTATTTGCGATGCGATATTTGTGGTGACGAACGGGCCTTGTTCTTCGCCCTCAAGAAGTGAATTTTTCAGTTGGCCTCGCGCCAGCCGTCCGCCAAAGCGTTCAGCTTGGCCACCATGTCCAGGTGGCGGGCGGATTGACCCTGTCTGGTGATCAGGCGTCTCAGCCTGGGCTCGAAAAACTGGCGACCTTCACCAGGCCGCAAGACGATGTCGCCGATGCGATCGCCCATGGCTTCGTACAGATCTTGAATGTCTCGTTCCCGGGTGAAGAGCAGAACCGCCAGGTCGTTCCTGGCGCTGTATAGGCTCGCCAATAACTCCATCCCCTTGCTGCCGCCGGTGCCGTCCACGGCCACCACAACCCCGATCTCAGGATTGCTCATCAAGGTCTGGATGGCATCGTCGACTTTGTCGACCGAGAGGCAGGAGATGCCCTGGAGATCCGTCGTCATGCGGGCCATGGAGGAAGGACCCAGGATGAGGATCTGGCTCTCTTTGTTCTTCGGGGCCGAGGCGACGAAGTCGTTTAAGATTTGAAGGATTTTGTTTTCGGCTTCTTTCTGGGGTTCCTCGGGCAGGCTGGTCAATTGCTCGCGGCATGAAGCCAGCAAGTTTCGGCGTTCGAATACCCCTCGCAGGGTGGTGCCGCGGTGGTTCAAGTCGGCCCGAATTTTTTGGGCAACGAGGACGCCGCTCGGCACGGGCCGAACGAGGTGATCGTAGCCGCCCAGTTCGAAGACCCCCAGGGTGGTTTGCGAGGCATCGGACGAGACCGCCAGCAGCAGGGGTACCCCGGGATGTTCCGCCTTGAGGAAGTGGGCGAATTCCATGACGTCTACATCTTTTTCTGAACTGTCTAAGAGGACCAGATCCACTTCAGGGCCGACCATCCTGGCCTTCAATTCGTCTATGCTATGCAATTCTTCAAGCTGGATGGAGCGATCTTTGAGATAGCGCTCCACTACGCGAGCCGGGTTCAGGGCCGGGGCTAAGGCCAGGATGTGTTCGGGTTTGTCCTCGGCGGGATCATGCTCGGCGTCAGGCAAATCGGCTCCCAGATCCAGATCGGTCGCGAAGTCCTGCAACTCGGCATTCAGGGCCTTGGCCTCGCTGAAGGTCACCCCTTCGTCGTCAAAGTCTTCGAGTCCTTCGAGGGGCTCGAGCATTTCGGCTTGCCCATTCATCCCCAAAGGTGGGGCCGGGCTTGGCTGGACGTCAACGGCGGGCAGCAGAAGCTCAAACATGGTGGCATAGTGATGGGTCCCATCCATGGACTGATGATCGCCTAGCCGCAAGGTGCCTCCCGTGGCTTCCACCAGTTGGGTGGCGATATGAAGTCCCAGGCCCGTGCCCCGATTGCCCTTGGTTGAGAAGTTGGGCTCGAAAATGCGATTTCTAAAGGTCGCGGGGATGCCGCCACCCGTGTCCGCAACTTGAATGCAGACGCTCTGATCTTCTAAGTCGTGCGCCTGAATGAGGATGCACCTTTCGTTCGCGTCGGCCACCGCGTCGATGGCGTTGCCCACCAGATGGGCCAGGACGTGAAAGAGTTTTTGGCGCTCCATGCGCAGCCTGGGCAGGTTCGGCGGCAGGTCCACCTCGATTTGAATGTTCCGACTGTCCAGCTGGAATTGATAAACGCTGAACATTTCGACGACGACGGCCTCGATGCTGGCCTCCATCTCTCGAACCATGCCATCGCCGAGTAGGCGCTGCACCAAGAAATGTGCCTGACGCAATTCTTCCATCTTGCGGGCCACCAAGGTGCTTCGGGTGACCAATTCAGCTTGTTCCTGGGTTTCGAAGTGGCCGCGGGCCTGGGCTACGAAGTCCTGGATTTCCCCCATGGCCTTGGTCATGTCCGCCATCAGCCCGGCCATTTGGGCACCGACTTCAGCCATTTGGGCGACGTGGACAAGTGAGTCCAGGCGCTGCTTGCCCTTCTCCTCCAATTCGCGCCAGCATTCGTCGAGAGCACCCAGTTTTGGCTTTAATTGCTGAGCCAGCTCGTCATGGCCTTTGTCGACGAGTTGATCGGCGAATTGCCAAAGTGATTGGATGGCTCTGTGCTTCAAATGCTTGCCCCCTTTCGCGCAACACAGGTCGTGCACAGTGGGGCATTAGAACAGGACTCTCTTTGTCCGTCAATGGAGATTGCTGGGTTGTGAATGGGTATTTACTTGTTTCTGACTGCGCCGGCCCGCTCCACCACCTCACCAGGCAAACACAGCAAGTAGGGCGTGATTTGGAAGGCCTGCTGGATGGGTGTGACCACCATCGGCTGCCCGATGACGGGAGCATGGCCCAAGCCTCCCAGGACAAAGATCAGGGTCGCGAGAATGTTCATGTCCGATTCTCCTTCTCTCAGCCGGCCTGCACGGCTTCGGCCTTGGGCGAAAGCAGTTTACCTTGGAGCTTCTTTTCCAGTTTCTGAAGTTTCTGCTCCAACTTCTTCATTTTTTCTTCTAAGCGTTGCTCTAGCTTTTCTTCTAGTCCATCGATATGTTTGAGTTTTTTCAGTTTGTGGATTTCGATGCCCTTGAGTTTTTCTTCGATGCCGGCGTCTCTCAGCGCCTGCTTCACTTCGCGCTCTATTTGCTCACCACAGGCATCGGGGTCCAACACGATGCCGTGGGGTCCCTTTTTGATGCAGGGGCTCAGGTCCACGACGGGGCGTTTCCTTGACTGCACTGCCACCCGCAGGTTCATTGCCTTACTGGCGCGCAGAATTTTTACATCCGCTTTCTCTCCATCTTTTTTGTCACCGATGGCCGAGCCGATATCCCAGGCCGTGTCCATTTTGGCGCCGTCGATGGCCACGATCACGTCGCCCACCATAATGCCGGCCTTTTCCGCCGGGCCTCCGGATACAAGCTTGGCCACCATGACCCCCTCGTTCGCCTTCGCCCCGAAGTGTTGCCGCAGCTCAGGCGTCAGGGAGGTCAGGTAAACGCCGAGGAAGCCACGCCGGGCTGTTTTGAGCCTTTTTCGGACGATTTTTCTGCGTTTGCCATCGCTGTCCACGATGGAAATCTCTTCGTCATTGACCTCCACCCGGATCTTTTTCTCGCCTTTTTCATCAGCGATGACGATGACTTGAATTTTTGTATCCTTCTCGTCCGGCAGGGGTTCCGAGGCCCATGCATCGGGCGCGAAGCCAAGCAGGCTGATCCCCAGCCAGAAACTCAGCATATTTGTGGCCCATTTTCTTGTTGTCCTCATGCCTCTCTCCTTCGCGATCTCGGCCCTGCGTTATTTCAATATTCTTGCGGGGTCCTGGCCGCTGGCCGGGAACCCAGCCGGCCCAAGTCGACCACGTACTCGGCCTGATCGGTGCCACCCAGGTAGACCAGGCGCTGATTTTGCTTCATTTTTAACTCGTGCAGGTTGTTTTGCATCCGCATGTACTCGGCTCGAAGCTCGCCCAGCTCGCGCCTGGCTTCCTGCTTTTCCGCCACGGCTTGTTGGTGGAACCACAGGGAGCCGAAGAGGACGAACATCAAACAAGCCAGGGCACCGACGGCTGCCCATCGCCAGATCTGGCCGCTATTGGAAGGATGCTCATCCAGGCGAGCCAAAGTCTGCGCTGTGAAATCATCGGCCGGTTGGTGGGCGGGCAGACGCTTGAGCAGATTTTTGATCTGTTCGTTTTTCATCTGAGTTCCTTAAGCTTCCACCAGATCCGCAAGTTCCGAGCGCAACGAGGCTCGGGCTCGGGATAATCTGGACTTAATCGTGCCGATTTTTTGTCCGGTGATTTTGGCGATTTCCGCCTGGGTCATGCCTTCCATGTCGTGGAGCACCAAGGGAATGCGAAATTTCATGGACAGAGCGTCTATGGCGGACTTGATGCGTTGTTGCGTCTCGGAGAGTTCGGCCGCGCGTTGCGGGTTGCCTTCCAGCGTGACCGAGACTTTCGCGGGCATGAAATGACTCAGGAGGCGGCGGCGGGCATTGCGCCGGTGATGGTCGAAAGCCAGGTGGGTGGCCATTTTGTACAGATAGCCACCCAGCTTCTGGCGTTCGTCGTAGTTTGCCGCTTTGAGATAGAGCTTCAAGAAAGTCTCCTGGGCCAGGTCTTCAGCCTGGGCTCCGTTTCCGCAGAGTCGAGTCAGATAGGCAACCAGGCGCTCCTTGTAACGGTCCACGATGGCTGCAAAGGCTTGTCGATCGCCTTTTTGCACCCACTCCATGAGTTGGGCATCACTGCCTGCTTCCACTTGGCCTCCGCTTACAACCCCAAAACGTCACGAACGAGCAAAGGGTTCCCGTTTTTTTCATAATCGTTATTTTATGATAGCCGGCCTGTGGTAGCAATGGCACGTAAAGACGCTTCGGCGGTGGGCCTGACGAACCCGAGGACATCGTGTATCCGTGTCCGTGACCGAGGCGTGTTCTAAAATTGATATTTTCAGAAACACAAGGCAAACTGGAAAAGCAATGGCAAGAAAAGTGATACATCTAATGGGTCGCCTGAGTGAGTTGGAGATCGAGAACTTCCGATGCTTCAAGCAACGAATTCTCAAGTTTGAGAATCCCAAAGGCGACGCTTCTTCGTTGATCGTGTTGGCGGGGCCAAACGGCAGCGGAAAAACCGCAATCCTCGAAGCGGGTTTGATTGCAGCAGGCTATGACGAGCCTGGGTTTGAAAAAAGGGGAAATGGAGAGATTCGCATTGGAGCTGTACTTGGGCGTATCAAGGCGAAGTTTCAATTGCAGGATCGTGCAGCCTGGGTTGAAATTCTTTTTCGAGCCGATGCAAAGCCTGTTTGTGAATGGGAATCAGAGAGCGGAATTTTCGCATCAGAAAAGCCGTTTGAGATTCCATGCATGTATTTTTCATCCTGGAGGTCACCCAGGTTGATTGGTGCTCTGCCGATAACGGCAGGGAAGCGGGGAAGGCGTCCTTCAAATACCGAAGAGAACCGCTTGTGGAACGCGAAGCAGTATTTAGTCAACGCCAGAGCACATGCTTCGATGGGTGTTCGCCTCCCAGAAGTATTGTCCAAGTATGACGAAATCATCACCAGGCTGAATGAGACATGGAGCCTTTTCTATCGTGATAGAGGGCAGGTTTTTAGTGTAGCGCCTGTCTCAGACGATCCTGAATCTGGCTTTGACGTCTTCCTGCATAACCCAGATGGCCGAAAGGTGTCTGTCGATTTGCTGAGCTCCGGCCAACTGGAGGTCTTCACGTTTTCCTCCTCTTTGTTGCGCAGTAGTTTTGAAGCTGGCATCATTTTTGTGGACGAGCCTGAGCTACACTTGGATCCTCAGTGGCACGGCGTATTGTTGCGGGCTATCCGTAAGCTTAAACCCGAATCACAAATTATCGTCGCGACCCATTCTCCTTTGGTATTCGACAGTGCGCGTTCATATGAGCGTCATTTTTTGGTGCCCGACGAAGACCCTCGTGTCACGACATGGGGCGATGTCGACTCGAAAGCTCTATGACTATTTCAACCCTGTACAATGCTCCAGCCGTTCTCTGGGTGGAAGACGAGCTGACGCGCGACTACTTGAGTCACTTGTGGCAGAACGATCCTGATATCAAGTTTTGTATCGCTGGGGGCATCGGAAACGTCAACTCGGCTGTACACGATGCACGTGCTCAGGGATACCGACATGTGTTCGGAGTGCGTGACAGGGACTTCAAGAAGACGAATCGGCATAGGTGGGAAAATGATCAAAGTGATATCTCGGTGTTTGTCTTCGATTCGCACGAGATCGAAAACTACTTCCTGTTGCCTGACGCGCTCGCGGATTGCGATCTGAACACTGGAAATCGGTTAGTCGAACAGATTTCTAACAAGCTTGTCGGGCGAGCAGAAGAACTCGCGGCGTGGATGGCTTGCCGGAAGGCCATCTCCGAGATAAGGGAATTCATTGTTTGCGAATTTATTACGCATCCTACTTGTGAGGAGATCCCAGATTTAGGTGCCGCTGAACAGTACATCTCCGATTCTCCATGGTACTCTTCCATTGGGGAGAAGATGAAACAGATTGAGAAACCCAATCATCATTCTGATATTCTGAAGCGCGTACATGAAGAATATGAAGGCCACCTGAAAACAGATGCATGGCAGATCCATTTTTCAGGAAAGGAATTATTTCATCATGTTAGAGATTGGCTTCATATAGATGGTGCAGGAAAAGGACATCAAAAAGACTCCGATTTTGCAAAGTCTGTAGCAAAGTGGCAAGTAGAAAACAGTCAGGTTCCCCAGGCGATGGTTGACCTGTTGAGTGCCGTTAAGATGAGGGCGGGATTGTAGGTTGGAGAGCTTGCGCCTGGTATCCCATGTCTGATAGTCAGTGGGCTTCATGACCGAGCCGAGACCTCGAATTATTGATTTGCGCTCCATTGGCCAGGCCTCCGTCGGCGGCAAGGCCGAGGGTTTGGCTCGCTTGTTGACTTTGGGATTGAAGGTGCCCGAGGGTTTTGTCATCACCGGGGCTCGGCCGGGTGTTTTGCCCGCAAATTTAGAGAAAGCCTATGAAGGGCTTGGGGGCGGCATGGTGGCCGTGCGTTCTTCCGCCGCCGATGAAGATGGTGCCGAGGCGTCTTTTGCCGGTCAGTATGAGAGTCATTTGAACGTGGAGGGATTAGAGGCCCTGCGTTTGGCGGTGGAATCTTGCTTGAGTTCGGCGGATTCCGCGCGGGCCCGGGCTTATCGACGGCAGCAGGCAGGCCAAGGGAATGGGAACTCGGACATGGCCGTGGTGGTCCAGCGCATGGTGGACGCGCGAGCGGCCGGGGTTTTGTTCACCGCCGATCCGGTGGAGGCCCGGCGGGATCGGGTGGTCATCGACGCGGTGACGGGATTGGGTGAGGCCCTGGTGAGCGGGCAAGCCAGTCCCGACCATTTTTTGTTGGACCGACAAGGCAGGATTTTGAAGCGCGAGTTGGAGGGCAAAGCCCCGGTGCTGAGCGATGCGGAGCTTTCGCGTCTCTGGCAAGACGCGCATCGAGTCGAGGATGGGCAGGGCCAGGCCCTGGACCTGGAATGGGCCATCGACAAGGAGGGTGAGTTGTTTTGGCTGCAAGCCCGGCCCATCACCACGCCTTTGGCCGATCCAACCGAGTTCGACAGCCCGGCGCGGCCCGGCCACGTGTTGACTACGGCCAATACGGGCGAAATGATGCCCGGCGCGGTCTCTCCTTTGACGATTTCCACCACCGTGTTGGGCATCGATCAGGGCATTCAGCGCATGTTCGTGGCCATGGGTGCGCTGCCTGAAGTGCGGTCCGAACTGATCACCATCGGCATGTATTACAATCACATTTTCTTCGACTTGAGCGCTTTGGCGGTCAGCACGCAGACGGTGGCCGGCTCCACGGTGGAGCAGCTTTCCTTGTCCATCGTCGGGCGAATGGTGCCCGAGCTGAAGGTCGGGCCGAAGGCTCCCCGATGGCGACGGATATACAACGGAATGCGCTACATGCATTACGTGCTGAGTGCCCCGAAGCGCATCCGCGAATGGGAAAAGCGTATCGAGCGTTTCCGCATCCCTCGAAAGAAGCGGGCGCATGCCATGGCCCTTTGGCTCGACGAGCATCTGGAGATGTTGATTCACTCTTACGAGGTCCACCTGCAGTCCTCCGCGGCCTCCGGGGTGACCAGCAGCGTCCTGCTTGCCTGGTTGGCCGGGGGAAAACAAATTCAGGCTGAGCAAGAAGCGGAATTGGCCGGGCTTCTGGCGGGGGCCGGTGGCGTCGAGAGCGCGGGCCTTCTTCATGACCTGGACTGGGTTTGCGCCCGTATCGCCGAACAAGCGGAGCACATGCGAGACTTCGTAGCGGTGCCCGCCCCGCAGGCTTTGACCTGGTTGCGCTCTGAGGCTTCGGGCATGGCCGGTCGCGCTTTTGCTTATTTCATCAAGCGTCACGGTCATCGTTCCTTGCGCGAACTGGACATGCAGCAGCCAGGCTGGGCCGATGAGCCCGAGCCCCTGGTGCGTTCTTTTCAAGCCCAACTTCGCGTCGGGACAGCAGAATCGAGAACGACCGGAGAGCAAGGGTCGGGACGGAAGATAGGTCGCGCGATGGGCCGCGTGCTGCGATGGAGTCAAGCGGCGGTTCGCCAGCGGGAATACACCAAGGGATTGCTGGTGGAGGTGACCCATCGCTTCAAGCGGGCCTATCGGCATCTGGCCGACTTGCTGGTGTGGGAGGGTAAGTTACCGGATGCCGAACTGGCTTTTTTTCTCACCCACGAGGAGCTCTTGCGCTTGGCAGGAAACGACGGGCCGGAAGAACCCTTGTTGGAACTCGCTCGCGCCCGTCAGGTGATCTTCGACGGCTTCCGCGGCCTGGCTTTCCCCGATATCTCCATCGGAAAACCCGAGCCTCTGCCGCCACCGGATGCGGCGGATTTGGCCGAGGATGAGCTTTCGGGCAAGCCGGTCAGTCGAGGCGTGGTCGAGGGCCCTGCCCGGGTGGCCTTTACGCTGGCCGACGCCGACGCGATCCAGGCCGGGGAAATCCTGGTGGCCCCCATCACCGACGTGGGTTGGACCCCTTACTTTCGTATCATCGCAGGCCTGGCCACCGATGTGGGCAGTGCCATCAGTCACGGGGCCGTGGTAGCCCGGGAATACGGTTTGCCCGCGGTGGTGAACCTGCGCAAGGCCACGAGGGTGGTGCGGACCGGAGATTACATACGCCTTGATGCAAATCATGGCTTGTTGACCATTTTGCGTCGCGCATCGACCGACGCCTGAACCCAAGGAGAACCAAATGCTGACAAAATTTGATGAGTTGACCTGTCATCAGTCGGTCGCCAGTTTTGATCAAGTGGGTACCTCGGACCGAGCATGGACCGAGAAGCTTTGGTGCAACATCCACGACACCCAGGGTGAGCTTGTGCTGGCCACCGGCATGGGGGTCTACCCCAACCGCAACGTGATGGACGGCTATGGCTGCGCTAACGTGCGGAACGCCAAACAGACCAATCTGCGCTTGAGCCGTGAGCTTCGGCCGCGTATCGATGAGTTGTCCTTGGGACCCTTGAGCTATGAGGTCATCGAGCCCTTCAAAAAGATTCGCATCGCCATGGGCGAAAACGAGCAGGGCCTGAGCTACGACATCGAATTTCTGGGCGGCATGTTGCCCGGCGAGGAAGAGCCCCACTTTGGTCGCGCTCGGGGTCGGGTTTTCGTCAACCACTGTCGTTACGCCCAACTCGGCCGGGTTCGTGGCTGGGTGAAAGTGGGCGACGAGCGCTTCGAATTGGATCCCGATCGTTTCTATGCCCAGCGCGATCATTCCTGGGGCATCCGCATGGGTGTGGGCGCGCCGGAGCAAGGTGTGCAGATGGCCGACGTGGCCACTTTCACCAGCATGATGATCAATTGGTTCACCGTGCAGTTTCCCTCATGGGGCCTGTATGCCTATCTGATCGAGAAAGGGGACGGGACGGTTGAGCGCTTGACCGGCTGTTTGACCAAGCCGATGGAGGAAGGCGGCGAAGTCGTCCCCCTGGTGGGTTTCGAGCATGACTGGGTCTACCATGAGAACAGCCCGCGCATGAAGGCAGGCAAGGTGACTTTGAAGTTCAAGGATGGCTCGGAAAAGAGCATCGAGATGCGTGAGCTGACCACCATGTACCTTCGGGGCGGCTCCTACTTGGGCTACAAGGATCACTACCACGGCCTGTGGATGGGTGAGGACTGGCGTGACGGCGAAAGTTGGGCACTCGACACGCCGGCCAAGGCCGACGGCGTGCATGGATTGAACGACACGGTGGTGGAGTGCAAGTGTGATGGAGAAGTGGGCTACGGCATCGTGGAAAATTTGATCCTGCCGCCTTATCCTCGATACGGGTTTTAATTTATTAAAACAGATTGCCAGCTTTTCGGCTCAGCAGGTTCAGGCCTGAGCGCAGGGCCCAGCCTATGCCCGGGGCATTCAGGGCTTGAATAAATGCCCGATTGAGACGACCCGGTACGAAGAGCAATGGTCCACCCCGGTTCAGGGCGGCCAAAGCTTCGTCGACCACTTCTTCGGCTTCCATCCAGGCCAGATCCGGCACACGGTCGTAGCTAAAATCCGCGTATTCTTCAGTCTCCATGAAACCCGTACGCACCAAGCCCGGACAGACCGCCTGGACGCGCAGGCCACTGCCCGCCAATTCGGCGTCTAGGCCCTGGGCCAACATGTTGAGGAAGGCTTTGCTTGCCGAATATAGGGTGTATTCGGCCATGGTGAAGAAACCGGCCATAGAGGAGATGATCACTAGATCTCCTCGGCCGGCCTCGCGCATGGCCGGGATGGCGGCCCGAAGCAAGCGAACCGCCGCCAAATCGTGCAAGCTGACCATGTCCTGGAGCTTTTTGGGCTGGATATCGGCGAAGTGCCCCCGGGTGCCGAAGCCGGCCGCGTGCACCAGCATGGAGAGGGCCCGTTCCTGTTCGATGACGGCCTCCACCATGCTCATGCCCTCTTCGCCGGCCAAATCGGCGGGCAGGACCTCGACTTCGACGCCATGTTGCTTGACCATGCCTCGCGCAAGCTCTTGTAAACGATCTTCCCTGCGGGCCACCAGGATCAGATCGTGTCCTTGCCGGGCCAGACGACGGGCGTAGGCTTCTCCAATGCCGCTGGACGCGCCGGTGATGAGGGCTAGGGCACGGATCATGTCTACCTCCTTGGTAGAGATTTATGCGGCGCCATCGGAACACGAGCCTGATTTTGAATCAAGGAGGTCTTTCTTCCCCCCAGGGGGAAAAATACCTAGACAATTACACCGCAAGGTGGTGATAGAGAGGTGCCCAATGAATCGGGGGGATGAAACCAGGAGGAATACGACATGAGCCACGATCTGAAAAACGCAGGACAAGCGACCCAAAACATTCACGCCGGCCAACATACGGATTGGACCACGGGATCGGTTGCGCCTCCTATCATTCAAACCTCCACGTTTGCCTTCAAGAACTGCGCCCAGGGCGCGGATCGTTTCGCTGGTCGGGAAGAAGGCTATATTTACACGCGCATGGGCAACCCCACCATCGCCCGGTTGGAAGAAGCCGTGTCCACGCTGGAAGGCGGCGCGGGCGGTCTGGCCACCGGATCGGGCATGGCGGCCTTGAATACCTGCTTGTTCGCCCTGCTCAACGCCGGTGACCATTTGGTGGGCACGCATTCTCTCTATGGGCCTTCTCGCATGGTCATCGAGCGGGACTTTTCTCGATTCGGCGTGCAGTCGACTTTTGTGGACACCTCGGACCTGGACGCGGTGCGTGCGGCCATGCGGCCGGAGACCAAGCTGGTCTTCGTCGAGACGCCGGCCAACCCCACCATCGTGATGACCGATATCGCGGCTGTTGCGAAAATCGCCCATGAACACGGGGCCCTGTTGTTGGTTGATAACACCTTCTGCAGCCCCATCATTCAGCGCCCTCTGGAGCTGGACGCCGACGTGGTCATGCATTCCATGACCAAGTTCATCAACGGTCACACGGATGTGGTGTCCGGCATGGTGATCCCGGGAAGCAAGGAACTGCTTGAGCGCATCCGTCCGGTGCATTATTTCCTGGGTGCTTGCATGGACCCCCATCAGGCCTGGCTGGTGCTCAGGGGATTTAAAACCCTCTCTTTGAGGGTCAAAGCCTGTCAGGAAAACGCCATTCAGGTGGCGCCTTGGCTCGAGTCCCATCCCAAGATCGAGTGGGTGCGTTTCCCCGGCCTGGAGAGTCATCCCCAGCACGCCTTGGCGAAAAAGCAAATGGATGGTCCGGGCGCGCTTATCTCTTTCGAAGTCAAGGGCGGACTTGAGGCCGGCACTCGATTTTTGGACAATGTGAAGCTTGCGACCCTGGCCGTATCTTTGGGCGGCATCGAGACTTTGATCCAGCATCCGGCGAGCATGACCCATGCCGCCATGCCGGCCGACATGCGCCACAAGGCGGGCATCAGTGATGGTCTGGTGCGCATCAGTGTGGGCTGTGAGGACTTCGTAGACATCAAGACGGATCTGGAGCAGGCACTAAACCACGCCTAAAGAGGAATCCGTTCAAGAGGAGTCGCTGTCATGCGTTGCGTGAGTTGGAACGTCAACGGCATTCGCGCCGTGCTGCGCAAGGGCATCGAGCCCTGGACCGCGGTGGACGGTGCGGATGTGGTGGCCCTGCAAGAAACCAAGGCCAGTCCGGAACAATTGACCGACGAGGTGCTTCGGCCCGCGGGATGGAAGAGCGTTTGGGCCTCCGCCGTCAAGAAGGGCTATTCCGGCACGGCACTTTACTACCGGGGCAAACCGGACGAGATCATCGAAGGCATGGGCGTCGAAGCTTACGACGCCGAGGGGCGCTTTGTGGCCCTGCGTTTTGCCGAGCTGGTGGTCGTCAGCGCGTATTTTCCCAACAGTCAGGACAAAGGCAAGCGCCTGGATTACAAACTGGGCTTTTGCAAAGCCCTGGAAGACTGGCTGGCCAAGATGCAGCGCAAAAAGCGCGAGGTTTTGCTTTTGGGCGATTACAACATTGCCCATGAGCCCATCGATCTCGCCCGCCCCAAGCCCAACGAGGGCTCGCCCGGCTACCTGCCCGAAGAGCGAGCCTGGTTTTCTCGATACCTGGAGCTGGGATTCAGAGACGTCTTCCGCGAGAAGAACCCAAATCTAAAAGCCGCTTACACCTGGTGGAGTTTCCGCTCAGGTGCGCGAGCCCGCAACGTAGGATGGCGGCTCGACTACGCCACCACCACCCAAAAGCTCGGTGACCAGGTGCTCGACGTGGTGCACCACCCGGAGATCATGGGTTCTGACCACTGTCCCTTACACGCTGATTTCTAAAGAGTAAAGAGGGGGACGTTGTTGCGTTATTCTCGTTATTCGAAGAATAACGAGAATAACGCAACAACGTCCCCCTCCTCATTGGCTAAAAAGCAGGGCAGTTCAGGGGTGTTGGCGGATCCTGGCAGACCCAGGCATCCGGACCGCGAAGCAAGGAAATATCCGCATCGCAATCTCCGGCATCGACGGCGCCGGGGCTTCCCGTTTCGTCCAGCAGGTTGTTGTCGTTGCTGCCACCATAGATTACCACGTCAATCGGCACGGTGGATGCTGTGATCTCGGAGGCAGGCACATTGAACAGCGCCACGCCGTCAGCCGTGGACCCGCTGTTTTGAAGGTCAGGGCTGAAATCCAAAGTCTGATCGTAGATTGGATTGCCGTTGCCCTCGTCGGCGTTGGGTCCGCCTGCGATAAAGCAAGAGAAGGGTGGAATCGTGCCCGCCAGCTGATAGGTGCCGTAGGTGAAATCACTGCCGGCATAGCCCAGCGAATAGCCGCTGATATCGATGGGGTCTCCTGAGCCGTTGTAGAGTTGTACCCATTCGTATCCATCGTCCGTGCTCGTGTGGTCGTAGTAGACTTGCGCTAAGAGGAGCCCGGTCACGGGAAAATCGACCACCTCGACCGTGGCTTCTTGCTCGTTGCCCTCCAGGCTCACCGTGATCGTCTCGCTGCCGGAGGAAGACAAGGAAGTGATCGGGATGTCCACCCCGAATTCGCCCTGCGGCACGGCGACGGTCGCAGGGACCGAGATGTGGGTCCCCGGAGCAGCCAAGACGCCAAGGGTTTCTCCCCCCGCCCGCGCGGGAATGTTCAAAGTGGCTGTCAGCGTGCCCGTTTCATTCATTCCGAGCGACATGGCCGCAGGACTCAAAGAGTCGATCAGCGGCAGCTCGCTTCCATCAAGCACCCGAACCTGAGCGGTGACATCGATTTCTTCAAGCGTTGCGGTGAGGGTCACGGGGGAGGCCGATGCACTGACGCCCGTTACCTGTATGGCCGCGCTTTCCATTCCTTCCAGAATAGTCACCGTCGGGGGGACCGTGAGCAGGGTGGGCTCGGAAGATTGAAGGCCAACCACCCTGTCACTCAAGGCGATGCCGGTGAGATGTACCCTGAGGCTCGGCAAGGGTTCGGCCGTTTGTCCCTCGTAGGCGAAGCTGAGATCGGGTGAAAAAGCGCTCAAAGAGGCTGGACCCGTGACGATGTCCCCAGCGTTTCGGGGCTCCAACTTGCTGTCTCCGTAGGTCCAGTGGAGGATACCTCTTATGATGGCGAAGGGGTCATTCAAGGCGGGAAGGGAGCCTGTGGAGAAAAGGAAATCACTTATCCACAGGGTGTTGTCCACCTGCCATTCATCGTACTCGGAATCGACCTGGGTCACGGTGACATCTCTGACCTCGCAGACCACGCCCTCCAATGCGTCGGCCCGACTCCCGCCCACAGCGATTTCGGCCGGGGTTACAATTTCCGGATCGGGCGGGGGGTTGCCCTGGGTGACGAAGCCGAGATTCGATACGTCGTTGATCTCGATTTCTCCGTAGTAGTCAGCCACCGAGCCCTCGACATCCACCCGGTCTCCAGTCAATACGCTGCGGCTTGTATAGACGTAAATCCCGGACCAATCCACGCCGTTGTAATCGTTGTGGTCAACGGGCATTTGGGCGAAAAATCCTGTTTCACCGGATAATCCGGTGACCAGCACATCCAGGATTTCAACCTTGTCCCCAGGTGAATACACGCCGGTCTTGATGTCGTAGATCGTGGCCGGACAAGGCGCTCCGTCGGCGTTGGGGTAGTTTGGGCATGCGTCACAGGCGTCACCGATCCCATCTTCATCGGTATCGGTCTGTTGGCTGTCGTAGGCATCCGGGCAATTGTCCAGTTGGTTGGGGATGCCGTCGGCGTCCCGGTCGTTGGGATCGGGTTTGGGGCAGTCGGTCGGATCCGCGGCGTATGGGCAAGCATCACAGGCGTCCCCCGTGCCGTCTCCCTCCAGATCCCCCTGATCCGGATTAAAAATCAAGGCGCAGTTGTCTTCCACGTTCGGGATACCATCACCGTCGGAATCTTGAGCCGTCGGCTCTCCTGGCACATAAGCATTGCCCATGTCGCACCAATGGTGAGACTCGCAGTGGAAAAGCGGAAGCAGCGTATACAGGTACTCGTCTTCCGGAAGCGGATTGTCTTGGGCCTTGAGCTGATCCAGCTCGCCTTGCAAGAAGTTCAGGTAGTCGTCATAACGCCACTTTGTCACATCGGCGTCGCTTAAGGGCTGGGCGGGCTCTCCCGGCTCCTCTTTGACGCAGATGCGTTTGATGGTTCCGCAAACCTCGATGTTTTCACAGTAGGGATTGAACTCGATGTCGGGATTCAGGATGTTCGCGTCGCCGTAGAAGGCTTCACCGCCGATGAATACGGCTTGCACGTCGTCGGATTCCATCTGTATCACCGATTCATAAGGGTATTCTCTGTCTCCATTAATGGCCATGACGTCGGCAAAATGGCCCGGCTCTAAAAATCCGATCAAGTCGTCGATTCTCATGACCCTGGCCGCTCCGGAGGTAATCATCGAGAGCAGATCTTTCGGCGAGAAGAACGATCCGTAATACTTGTTGTTGAGGTGGTCGGCGCATTTGAGTTCGGCAAGAAGATTCAGTGTGCCCGAGATGGTCCAGTCCGGGGCGAGCGCCACGGCAATTCCCATGTTCCAGATGGCCGACACGGGCGCGGTCACTCCATAGAGATCAATATTCGTCTGAGGAGACCAGATGAAGGTAGCGCCGGAGGAAGCCATCAAGGCGATTTGCTGGCTGTCAAAAGAAACACCGTGGATGATGGTGGTCTTGTTGCCGAGTTGGCCATCGTCAATAAAAGCTTGAAACTCGTTGAAGGACTTGGTGTTGATTCCTTCGCAAAGATGCACGATGTATGACCTGAGCGAGGGATCGAGATTCTCGTAATCCGGTTTGTCGTAACAGTAGCTTTCAAGGGGAAAAACACATTCCGTGATGGCGCTATTCGCCAAACCCAACTGGTTTGCTTCCGGTCCCCGGTCCAGGTTGCGAACCCCGGTGAAGGTCGCTTCCTTAGAAGAACTCTTGTGTACTGCGGTCGTGCCACTCATGAGCAGCCGGAATTCCGAGTATCGATCGGGCACCTCCCCGTCCAGCTTTGCGTCATAGGCGTTGAAGGCATTGTCTAAGCGCCACTCGTCTCGGTGCTCGTAAAGAACGCCCTCATGCTTCCAGGGAGGGACGGTGTTGTAGGTCATGTGGTTGTGTGTGTCGATGAGTCCGGGCGTGATGATGTCGGCGCAAATCACCGTGGCCCCGGCAGCCTCTGCTTCACCCGAGCAATCCTCTCCGACACACAGGATCCTGTGGGTGTTTCGGCTGATCAAGACTTCGCCGTTACAGATCAGGGTGTCAGGCGTCAGCAAGGTCCCTTTGAGCAAGGTGGCACCGTTGCTGCCTGCCTGAGGCGTGCAGGGCTCGAAAGTGACATCTTCACAGTTTTGTATTTCTGTTGTGGATTCGTCTCCACCTCCGTCCACCTCTCCATCAAGGCCCGCGTCCACCCCTGCATCCACCCCTGCGTCCAATCCTGCATCTACATCGGTACCACCGCTGTCTCCGCATCCAAGAAGACCGGCGGACAGGCAAAGGCCACATGCCAGCGTGGCGAAGAAGCTTAGCCCTCCAGAGCATGCCAAACGGTTCTGAGAAGAGTGCTTGTTATTCATGGTGTTATTACCTCCATGCCCGCGGCTTCCAGGCTGTCGACGATCTTTTGCATGTGGCTGTCTTCTCGTTGCATGGTGCCGGGTGCGCGGACTGCCTGGCCCAGCAGCACCACGGTGGCGTTTATTTCGTCGGCCACTTCCCGGATGACTTGCGTCATCTCTCCTTCCCGGACTACGCATTCTACCTCGCTTACACCCCTGTTGCGGGCTTTTTCCGCCAGCACATGCAAGGTGAACTCACCCGTTTCAGCCAATTCGTCAGCCATGATTTTGACTCGAGCCACGGTGGCCAGACCGAGAAAATCAAGATCCACAATGTAGAGCAGGTACAAGGGTGCTGACAAGGTCTGGGCCAACTCGATGGCCTTGTCCACCGTGGGGGCGCTGGATTTGCCACCACGAACAGGGCAAAGGATTCGCTGCCGGCTGTCATTTTCTGTTTTGTTTTCCATTTTCACTTTGTCTTCCTGCCGGTTATTCCAAGACGTAATAGCGAAACAACAACCAGGCAAAAGCCAGGGTGACGGTGATCAAGAGGGCAGGGAAGCCGACCTTGAAGAATCGCGCAAAGCTGATGGGATGGCCCGAGCGCTCGGCGATGCCCGAGGTGACCAGGTTGGCTGAAGCCCCGATGAGCGAGCCGTTGCCGCCCATGGCCGCGCCCACCGCCAGGCAAAAATACAGACTTTCAGCCGGCGCGTCCGGGATTTGCGCTGTTAAGTAGGCGACGACCGGGAGCATGGTGGCGGTGAAGGGGATGTTGGGGATGACGGTGGAGATCAAAGCCGCCATGAAAGTGATGACCAACATGCCCAGAAACAGGTTCTCGCCCACCAGCGCACCAGCCCCGGAGGCGATGAGATCGATGAATCCCACCTCTTGTAAGGCCCCCACCGCCATGAACAAGGTGAGGAAAAACACCAGCGTGGTCCAGTCCACCGCCTCGATCATCTCTTCGACGTTCGGGCGAATCCAGACCAGCAGGCTGGTGGCACCCATGAGCGCGATGACCGCCGGGGGCATGTGGAGGTGCTCGCCGAACAGAAACAAGACAAGCATGCCCAAGCCCACCCAGCCGGATTTTTTCAGATGCCCAGGCTGCGCGATGACGGCCCCCTTTTCGAGGCGGTCGTGCAACTCTTCGCTTACACGGCCTGCTTGTTCTTTGAAGGTCTTTCGGTAGATGAACAGGCAGTAGCCGACCAGCCCGCCCAGGGCCAGCAAGACGCCAGGGGTCAGGTTGATCAAGAACTGGCTGAAAGAGATGCCCGAATAAGAGGCGATGAGAATGTTGGTGGGCGTACCCACCATGGTGGACAGGCCGCCCACGTTCGCCGCCATGACCTCGGGCATCAGCAAGACCAAGGGATCTGTGTCCATGGCCAGCGCGATGCGGATGGTGATGGGCGTCATCAGCAACATGGTGGTGACGTTGTCCAAGATCGCAGAACTGACCGCCGTGATGGCCATCAGAATCAACATCAGCAACCACAGTTTTCCCTTGGATTTCTTGAAGGCGAAAAAGGCCAGCCAGCGGAAGACCCCCGTGCCTTCCACCACGGCGATGACGATCATCATGCCCATGATCAGAAAGATCACGTTCCAGTCGATGGAGCCCACCGCCTCGCCGAAGCCGAAGACGATGAGATCGGTGTTGAACATGTGCCCCACGGCACTCATGGCAAGCAGCAGGGAAGCCCCCAGCAAGGCGGCCAGGGCATTGTGCATGGGCGTTGCGGCAATGAGAAACATCATGAAGGCGAAGATCACCAGGGTAATCCAAAAAGCCGCCGTCTTGCGCCGCTCCACCTTGACCTGTCCGATACAAAAAGCCTCGCCCCCGGCAAGCCGGCTCACGGTCTCCTGGCTGAGCTCGACCATCTTGACCGAAAAATGACGCCGTTCAAGCTTCAAGGTCCAGACCGTCTTGTCGAGGCTCACCTTGCTCATGTCCAGGACAAACCAGCCATCTGAATGGCTGTGGGTCTGGAACTCTGTTTCCTCGGCCCCGCGCCAAAGCTTGACCTGCATGTTTTTGATGGGCATGCCCTGGGGGTTGACCGCTTGACCAACCAGGACATTTCCGCCCTGTTGCGGCTGGGCGGATGCGGTCGAGGCCAAGAGCAAGGACAAAAAAACGATGACCATGCTGAGGCGAATGGGGTTGACCTGCTGTTTTCGCGTTGATTCCATTATTAGCGCTTTAAGTTCTTTCTGTGTTGACGTTGGAGGGTGGGTTTTAGCCAGATTATGCTGATGGCTTCTTCGTCTTCTTTGTCCAGGTTGAGGAGGGTTTGCAGGGCCTCCAGGCGGACGAGGTTGAGCAGGTTTTCGTAGAGTGCGGCGGCTTCGCGTTTGAATTCCAAGGCGGGGTCCAGCTCGGCGTAGCTGCGGAGGCCGATGCCTTCGTCGATTCGCTCCAGGGTGCTTAGGTGCTCGGTCCAGGCTTCGTCGATTTGCTCCAAAAGAACCTGTCTGGATAGCTCGGCGAGCGGCTCTGCATCCATTTCCTTTTCCAGTTCATTGAAGCGTTTTGACAGGTGGGCCGCGATCGCTTCTTCGATTGCTTGGGTGTTTTTGGGTGGCGGGTTGAGGACCTCGGTCAGGTCCATGGCGAAGCGGTTTTTTGCCTCGGTGCCGAGGCCGGCCAGTCCTTCTTCGTCCATGTCTTGCATCTGACCGTGTCGGGCTAGCAAATCATCGGCTGCACGATTTGTGAGCTCTTGCCAGGCCGGCATCGGGTTGTCATCCAGGCCCAGGAGTCGCCGTCGCCAGGCGAAGATTTGCTGGCGTTGTTCTTCGATGACCATGTCGTATTTGAGCACGTCTTTGCGGCCGGCTTCATTTTCGATCTCGACTTTTTTGCGCAGCCCTTCAAGGGTCCGCAAAACGTTCCAGTCTCGGATGGGACGCCCTTTGGGGTGACGAGCCAGGTGCTGGCGCATCTCGGTCAAGACCGGGGCACCGTCGAGGATTTCGCCGAATTTTTTATAGAGGGGATCATCCAAGCTTAAAAAATACTCGCTGGTGCCCGGGTCGCCCTGGCGTCCGGACCGTCCGCGAAGCTGGTCGTCGATGCGCGCCGCTTCGTGCAGACCGGTGCCGACCACCGCGAGCCCGCCTGCATGCCGGACTTGATCGCCCATTTTTTGGCAGGTTGGTTTGTCTTCCTCCGTGGATGGGCAGCCCCCGAGGAGGATATCCACGCCCCGGCCGGCCATGTTGGTTGAGACGGTGACCGCGCGGGGTCTGCCGGCCTGGGCGATGATTTCGGCTTCGGCGGCGTGCTGTTTGGCGTTGAGGACCTGGTGCTCGATCTTGGTTTTTGAAAGTTCTCGGCTCAGAAATTCGGACTCGCGCACCGAGGTGGTGCCGACGAGGACAGGGCGACCCTCGGCCTGGAGTTCACTTATCCTTTCCACCA
Source organism: Deltaproteobacteria bacterium (assembly GCA_019314375.1). GTDB lineage: Bacteria > Myxococcota > B64-G9 > B64-G9 > B64-G9 > JAFCZJ01. The sequence goes on from JAFCZJ010000025.1 coordinate 25,020, forward strand.
GGGCCTGGAATTTTTCTTCCCCCGAGCGGTAGACTCGGCTTGGAAGATCTTTTCTGATCATGGGTTTGTGGGTGGGGACCCGCACTACTTTCAGTCCGTAGACCGAGCCGAATTCCTCCCGGGCAGACCAGGCCGTGCCCGTCATGCCGGCCAGGCTGGGATACAGTCGGAAATAGTTTTGGTAGCTGGTCTTGGCCAGGGTGCGATCCTCGGGACGCACATCCATGCCCTCTTTGGCCTCCAGTGCCTGATGAAGCCCGTCCGCCATTCGCTTGTCCGAGGAGACCCGGCCCGTGTATTCGTCGACCAAAAGGATCTTGCCCTCCTCTTCATCCACAATATAGTCCACGTCTTTTTCGTAGATTCCATGGGCCAAAAGAGCATTGTAGAAGGCGTGCTGCCAGGGTTGAGCGTCCTCGTCGGCCAGGTTCTTGATGCCTGCCGCTTTCTCCATGGCCACGATGCCTGCTTCGGTGGGCATGACCTGTCGTGAGCGATGGTCGATTCGGTAGTGTGACTCCACATTGAGTCGGGACACGATGCGCCTGGCGTCTTCGCAAAGGTCAGTCTCGTCTCCCGCTTCTCCCGAAATAATGAGCGGTGTGCGTGCTTCGTCCAGCAGAAGAAAATCCACTTCGTCCACGAGCGCAAAATGCAATGGGCGCAGAATGATTTCGTCGGGACTTTGGGCCAGGTTGTCGCGCAGGTAGTCGAAGACCAATTCGTGATTGGTCACATAGGTGACGTCGGCTGTATAGGCCGACTTGCGCCCGGCGGGGTTGAGATCGGCGTCTACGTCCTCCGTGATCACCCCGACTTCAAGACCGAAAAATGTATACAGCGGTCTAAGCAGCGCCGCATCCCGGCTGGCCAGATAATCGTTGACCGTGACCACGTGTACGCCACGGCCGCTCAATCCGTGCAGGGTGGCTGGAAGACTGGCGGCCAGGGTCTTGCCCTCGCCGGTCTTCATCTCAACGATGCGCCCGCGGTGCATGGCCACGGCGCCCATGATTTGGCTGGGGAACGGGCGCATGCCCAGTTTTCGCCAAGCGACTTCACAGGCCAGGGCATAGGTCTCGACAAGCAGACTGTCCGCGTCGCGACCGGCCAGCGCGTCATTCCGCAGAGCGGAGGCCATGCCGCCGAGCTCAGCCTCGGATTGGGATTTGAGCGATTCACCTTTCGCAAGCACCTTGCGCGTCAATCCGCGGGCCAAGGATAACTCGCGGGAGGATAGTCCACCAAACCAGGACAAAAATTGGGGCAAGCCAGCCATGGGTGCCTTTCGGAGCAATGGATTACCAAGTCCTGTTTGTTTCTACCACAGCTTGTGGGTTCTGATTAGAAATCCGTTGCCCGTTTTCCAATTGTGTTGTCAGATGGCTTTCATGTCGAATGGGCTGACCACAGATCTCCAGGTGAAAGCGTCTCTGGACCGAGTAGTGCTGGAGGCCTTGCTGCCGGTGGCCCAAATCCTGGTGCTGCTTTTTGTCGTTTTTACTGTTTTTGACATGCTGACCTTGCCGTCCGAATCGCGGGTCGTGGTGGTGGGCTACGATTTTGTTTTGGGGCTGGTTTTTCTTGTCATGTCCATGGTTTTGCGCAGGGGTCTGATACCGGCTTCTTGGGCCAATGGCATGGGTGCGCTCATGGCCTTGCTGACGAGCAGCAACAGCTTGCTGACGATGTATGTGGCCGACTCCGTGGTGTTCACGCCCTTGCTGATGATGGTCATGTTGGCTATCGGTGCCATGTTGATCTCCATGCGCTGGGTTTTGGTTGCCCTGTCGCTTTGTTTTATGGCCTGGTTGGTGGTGGTTTGGCCATTCACTCATGTTGATGAACTTATTTTGTACTGTATTTTTATGGTGGTGGCCTTCACGCTTGCAGTCGCCTTGCAGTCCGGACGAGAACGGACCCAGCGTCGGCTTCTTGTGGCCCTTGCCGAATCCCGTCATGCGAGAGCCAATGCCGAGAGCCTGGCGCAATTGGCCGAGACGGCGAGTCAGGCCAAAGGCGAGTTTCTGGCCAACATAAGCCACGAGACGCGAACCCCCATCCACGGCGTCTTGGGTATGACGGAGATCCTTTTAGCCGAAGGCCTGGACCGGGAGCAAAAGGAGCGGGTGGAGACCATCCGCGACAGCACGCGAGCCTTGTTGTCTTTGGTCAACGAGGTCTTGGATTTTTCCAAGGGAGAGGCAGGCCAGCTTCGCTTAGAGCAGGTGGCTTTCCAGCCACGGCTTGTGCTGAACGAGGTCAGTCGCTTGCTCGCGCCCCTGGCCCATGAGAAGGATTTGGCTTGGCATGTGGCGGTGGATGAAGGCGTGCCTGAATGGTTCAGAGGTGATGCCGGACGCCTGCGCCAAATCCTGCTTAACATCATGGGCAACGCCATCAAGTTCACGTCGCATGGTTCAGTTCGGAGCAATCTGCGTTTGTTGCGCCGTGGTTTGGGCGAGAACCGGATTTTGCGTTTTGACGTGTGTGATTCGGGACCGAGTGTGCCGGTTGATCTGCGCGACAAGCTTTTTGATCCGTTTTTTCAGCAAGATGGTTCGGATAAGCGGGCTCAAGGTGGCACGGGCTTGGGTCTGTCCATCGCCCGGCAGTTGGTCTTGCTCATGGGGGGAGAAATTGGGGTGGAGGAATCATCCGAAGGTGGTGCCTGCTTCTGGTTTACCGTGGAGTTGTTGGAATCCGATGCAAAAAACATTGAGGGCGATGTGGCCGAGAGTCTGGAGGGCCGGATACTGGTGGTGGATGATCATCCCATCAACCAGAGGGTTGCCCAGGCTGCGCTTTGCCGCGTCGGCCTGAATGTGCAGGTGGTGGGATCGGGACCGGATGCATTAGAGCACCTGGGGCTTGAGTCCTATGATTTGGTTCTTTTGGATGTGCAGATGCCGGGCATGGACGGCATGGAGGTTTTGCATCGCATTCGAACCGACGAATCCGGTCGTTTCGACCCCCATATTCCCGTGCTGGCGGTCACCGCCCATGCCAGCGAGAATGCGCGACAGCGTTTCTTAGACGCCGGCATGGACGGTTTTGTGGCCAAACCCTTCGACGCGCAGCATTTACTCGAAGAGGTCAAGTTGCAGCTTGGCAGGAGGTAGGCATGGGTCGGTTGACGCTGTGTGTGATGTTTGTATTTTTGCAAGTGCCTGCTGCGTCGGCAGAGACCACGAACAAGCCCATCGTGGCCGTCTTTGACGTGGAGGCCAAGGGCGCGAAGGACTTGGACGCAGCCTTCCTGGATGGCCTGTCGGATTTTTTGACTGCTCGCCTGGTTGAGACCGGACAGTTTCAGGTCGTGCCGCGCTCGGCATTGAAGGAGCGCCTTGCCGCCAGCAAGAAGGAGTCTTTCAAGGCCTGCTATGACCAGTCCTGCCAGATAGAAATGGGTCGGGAGCTGGCCGCCGAAAAGACCCTGGCGGCCCAGGTGGTCAAGTTGGGATCTACTTGCACCATCACCCTGAGCCTTTTTGATCTGAAACGGGCCGCCACGGAAAAGGCGGCGACCGAGCAATGCAACTGCGATGCGGATGCGGTCCTGGCCGGGGTCAAAAGCGCGCTGCGAAAGTTGGTCGGCCAGAAGGAGACACAAGCATCGTCAGGAACCTGGCAGAAAAGCTGGGCCGGTCTGGAAACCTCAGCTCAAGTCATCAGCCTCGAACAGTTCCGCCGCGTTCTCGATGCGCATCGGGATGATTTTTTGCGCTGCGTGCGGACGCGCAAGAAGATCTTTGGTAAGGCTCGGGCCAAACGAAATGTCACTTTGGAGATCACGGTGGGGCCTGGTGGCAGGGTCAAGAAGATCAAGGTAACGCCGCGCAAGTTGCGCAAGCGAGCCCCCGCCCGATGCATCAAAAAAGCGCTCTTAAAACTTCGCTTTCCGGCTGCTCAAAAGTCGGTGACCCACAACCACGTCTTTCGCGTCAACTAGTCGAAGCCGTCGGCTGAGGTTTCTGATCCGGCGGTAGTGCGCGACTGAAGATGGCGTGGATTTCTTCCGCGGCCTCGTCGGTGTTTTCTTCGGTCCAGTGCGAAGTGCTTACCGCGGGGAGGACGCCGACGCGCACCTGGGCACCGAGAACGGCCAGAGAATCGCTTCGCCAGGCCTTGTGTGCGCCTTGCACGACGATGGGCACCACCGGCAGACCGGTCTGCAAGGCCAGATGGACCAGGCCCTTCTTGATGGGCAGCAGGCGTCCGTCGCGGGAGCGCGTTCCCTCAGGGGCCATGATGATGGAGAGCTTGTGGCGGCGCACCAGTTTGCCCAAGGCCTGCATGGAGGCCACTGCCGCGTCGCGGTTGCTCCTGTCTACCCGCAGGTGGCCGGTGAGCAGGTACATCTGTCCGAAGAAGGGGTAACGCACGATTTCCTTCTTTACGATGCCCACGGCAGAGCCGGGCATCAAGCGCAAGGCGATGAACAGATCGGCGGCGGAGGTGTGGTTGAGTACATAGATGGCCGGTCGTCGTCCGTCGAGGTGTTCTTTGCCTGAAACGGTCAAATAGCAGCCCGAGAGCCAGGCGCAAGGATAGCCGACCAATCGTTCAAATACGACACAGGAACGAATGCGAGCGATGCGGCTGGGCAGGAGCAGCAGCAAAATCAGCGTCTGAAGAATCGCTGCGAATCCAAGCACGGAGAGGCCGACAACAATCCTGGTTGCAGTGCCCAGCTTGGCCATGCACACTCCCATGGAGGGGGACGGAGAATGTCGTGAGTTCGTCGCCCACAGCATAAACTACCTGCCAGAGCAGCACAAACGGCTCAAGTAATTCTGGATGTGTTCACAGAAAGATCAGGCGTCCCAGGGGAAGTGGTAGTCGCTTAGTTTGCATTCGGCTCGCATGGTGTCGATGGCTTTGCGGAGGGCCGGGTTGACCGGGGCACCTTTGTCTTTGCGTTCTAACCCGGCCAAGTGTTCTTTTTCGCCAGCGGTGTAGATGCGCTCGGCGTCCGGAGCCTTTTTGGATTCGCGCAGGGCTCGGAGGATGTCGCCGGTGGTCTTTTTGAAGTCGGCCAGATCGCAGAAGGCTTCTACGTTCATGGCGATGAAGAAGTGGCCCAACTTGTAGGGTACGCGCTTGCCGTTTTCCAGGCCCAAAAGACCTTTTAGAAATGCGCCTTGTTGCAGGGCGGCCGAGAGGATCTCCACCACCGTGGCGTAGCCGTAGCCCTTGTAGCCGCCGGTCTCTTCGCCGAGCCCGCCCAAAGGCGTGAGGGCCGCCTTGCCGGTCACGAGGTCCTTCAGGATCTGGTGGGTGTCGGTGCGGGTTTTGCCTGCTTCGTCGATGACCCAACCTGGTGGCAGGTCCTTACCGGCCCTGTCGTACCACTCGATTTTGCCTCGCTGGGTGACCGAGGTGGCGCAGTCTAAGACAAAGGGAAAGTCCTCGTCCGAGGGCATGCCGAAGGTCAAGGGGTTTGTGCCCAGCATGTTTTCCACGCCGAAAGTGGGGGCGATGGAGGGGCGGGCGTTGGATCCGTTCACGCCGATCATGCCCGCTTCGCAGGCCATCAGCGCGTAATAGCCGGCGATGCCGTAGTGGGTGGAGTTGCGCACAGCCACCATGCCCATCCCGGTTTCCTTCGCCTTGTCGATGGCCATCTGCATAGCGCGCTTTGAGATCACGTGCCCCATGCCGTGGTGCCCGTCGATCACGGCCGTGGCCGGCGTCTCTCTGACGATTTCAAAGTTGGTCTTGGCGAACTGGATTCCGTCCTTGATGCGGTCGTAGTAGATGGGCTTCATGCGGCCGATGCCATGGGAGTCGATGCCGCGTTTGTCGGCCTCTATCAACACCTCGGCGCAGACTTCGGCGTCGGCATTGGGCACGCCGATGGACATGAATACGTCCCGCATGAATTTTTCCAGGATGTCAAAGGGGACCCAAATTGTTTGTTCTTCGCTGGTGGTCATGTCGCTCCTCGGCGGTTAATTATGATATCGAGTTGATTATAACGCTGTGCGTCAAAGGCGCAAGGAAGATTTTGGGGATTTCTGGCTAAGCTGGGTCGATCTGGTTCTGCGCGTAGGCGATCACCAGACAATGGGCCAGCACGTCCAAGGCATTGGTGGAGGAGCGCATGAAGGCCGGCAGGTCGATTTCGTCCAGTTTGCGGGGCAGGGACAGGCGTTCGTCGTAGTTGGCATGTGGTGCCGCCTGTCGGATTCTTTCGAGCAGGGCTGTGAAATTCGAGTTGCGCGTGGCCTCGATGGCCTCTGCTTCCGCCTCCATGATGAGCAAGCTTTCATGCAGGGCGATGGTCTGAAGGCCGTCCCTTCTAAATAAGTAAAGGACCCGCTCTCGATGATCCTCGCTTTGGGTGATGGTGACTTTCTTCTTTTTGTTCCGAATCAGGCCGCCGGTCATGACCGCACGGCCCGCGCTGAACTTTTTCTGCTTGATGGTCTCGGAAGACTCTTCATGGCTTCGATGAACGGCCAATAGCAGGCAGAAGATTTGTTTCAGATCCAGGGCTCGTCGCTCATCTGGTGTTCGGAGCGAGAGGATGTCTCCATCGATGCCGATTCTCCTCGGTCGCTGGATTTGAGCCCTGTCGAGCACCTTCTTTGCTTCGAAGGCCACGGCACCGTGGCCGCGTCCAAGCAGGACCTGTAGTAAGTCTCTTGCCTGGTCAAGACTCAATCGTTGCCCCACCAGGACGGGGGCGGGTCCGGCCATGCGCAGGCGAAGATCATAGGCGGTTTCACCAAGCAATGGGGCCAGAGCCATTAGTTCTTCATTCATGGGCCGGGCCCAGCGGGTGAGCGCGACGATGGCCGTGGCCTCTTGGCTTTGTAGCTCGGTCATGGCTCAGCGGGTGGGGGGGGTGGCCTCACGAACCACGGCTCCTTGCTCATCGTCCAAGACCAGGAGTGCGAAACGCTCGACTTGATCCAGGTCGTCGGTGCTCAAGGAGGCGTAGTCGAACTTGCCGCGCAGATCGGTGTAGCCGTCTTTGTAGAATCGCTCGGAACCGTTTTGCATGCGGGCATAGACTTTCACGTAACAACCGGGCAGGGCTGTTTTGGTTTCGCGATTCAGGACTTTGAGCTGGCCGTATGCCTCGGTCAAATGCAAGCGCAGGTTGTTGGCATAGTGAGCGTGGGCTTGCCGCCTACCACCGGCCTCGATCTCGATGACCACGTTTGAGCGCTGATAGTCCTCGGGCAGCGGAATGGTCTGTTCGCCGGTGGGCGTGTCGAGGCTCAGTGTGTCCGTCTTGGCCGGGCGGATGAACGAGAAGCGGCTCGCCGAATCTTGCACGAAGGGCTGACGCGAGAAAAGGATTTCGATGTCCACGCCGAAGTAGTGAATCATACAGCTCTTGAGGTTCTGGTGGGTCAGGTGGATCTCTCCGCCCTCTACGTTGAAATCAAAGCCGGGCTCCTTGTCGGCCAAGCGGGTTTGGCGTTGATTTCGGTGATCCTCGTCCACCTGGTGGCTCTCCGCGCCTTCCAGCTCGTCCAATTGGGTCCAGGCTGCCTGAAAGCGTTTGCGCCAACGGTCAACGGGATTATCCTGATGAGGAGCAGCCAACTTGCGCGCGGCCTTGATGTCACCTGCGTGAAAGGCGAAAACCAGGGCCAGGTAATCGTATTGCAGGCGGATGGCCAAGTCCTCCACCTTCACTTTGGCGAAGGCTTGCCGCGCCTCGTCGATGCGTTCTTGCAAAAGCAGATAGCAGGCGACCGCCATCCAATCCGCAGCCTCAGGCTGTTCTTTTTGGCAGAGGAAGGTCATGAGGTTGTTGTATTGTTCGTCGAAGCGGTTGTTCAAGATCTTCATGTCCTGGCCCAAGGGGTGGGCGCGAGCGTTGATCAGTGGATGGTATTCCAGATGCTCATAGCGACCCATTCGTTCTCCTTGCAACTCGAACCATGGGGCCTTGAGGAAGAGGTGATCCGAATCCAATACCTCATCGATTTCATGCAACAGCCACTGGCGGCTGCTTTGTTGATCGTTGTGGTACAGGCCATAGGCCCAAAGCTCGGACGTAAAGATTTTTCGTCGCTCCAGCAGTTCGAGGGTTTTGTCGAAAAAATCCCGATCTCGCATGCGCCAGGCCATGCGTTCCAGATCCAGCCTGGAAAGGTTGGCCTCCTTCAGGTAGTCGAGCAACTCTTTGGGGCTGGCGTACTGGGATAACCAGGGCCAGGAATCCATGTCCAAATCTTCGGCTTTGTCCAAAACCATAATTGTTTTTCCCTCAGCCGCGGCCACCAGGGCTGAGTTGCGTGTGATGTGGGCAGGGAAATGGCTGAAATCCCCGGCCATGGGGAAACAAAAACTGTACTCGATGGCGCGGGTTTCGTGGGGATCCAGGCGGATGGGGCTGCCACGGGTGACAAAACCCGAATTCAAGGGCATGGCTCCTTGCGGGATTTGCATCAAGAGCTCAAGCTTCTGTCTGGCGGAGCCTGGATTGGTCAGCACCACCTGGCAAAGATAGACCACGTGCTTGATGAGAGCCCCGCTTACAGGTTTCTCCACCGGTTCGCCGTCTTCGTAGCGGACGCGATCATCGGCCCTGAAGATGTTTTGGTTGATGAGGACAGGCGGGCCATCTTCGGGCTCGCCGGCTTCTTCGATCTGTTCGAAGAAAGCCAGGGCCGGGCTGCCCGCGGTCAGGTTCATGCTCAGGCCTTCGTAGTCCACCTGATGTTGTTCGGGGCGGAAAGGCAGGTCGGTCAAGGCCAGGGCCAGCATCATTTCGCTGAAGTTGTCATGAGCCCAAAGGACCTTGGGGGACAGGAAGGTTTTGTTTTCAGGTTGCAGCAGGTGCCGCGCAAAATCGCGCCAGAAGGCGTTGACCTGGATCAGGTCCGGGCCTTGCTCGGCCAGGCTCAGGTGGTGGTAGTGGCTCTCGGCCCATTCTTGGGTTTTGTCTTGCTGGCGGAACATGGGCTTCATTTCTTCCCGGCGGTCCAAGTCTGCTCGGGCACCCCCGAAAGCCATGGACTCCGCGGGCATCACCATTTCCTCTTTGCTTATCTCCATCAAGCAATCCATGTCGTCCATCTTTTCATCCATCTCTTCATCCATCTCTTCATCCATCGAAAAATTCATCTCAGGCTCGGGTGGCATGCCACCGGCCATCCCTTGTGGTGCCATGGCCCGCATCATTTTCGCCGGCGCCATGGCCTTTTTGGCCTTCCTGGCCCGACCGGAGCCTTTGTGCTTTCGGGCAGCTTCCTGTGCTTGGTCCATCCCCAAATCGTCGGACTCCTCCATGCCGGAGGCGCCCAGAGCGGTTTCCAATAGTCTTTGCTCTCCTTCGGGATCCGGCGGCAAAAGCTCGAAGAGATCCTCAATGTGGCGAAGGATATCGCCACGGGCCTCCGGGATGCGCTGGGCCAAGAGGATGCGTTCGGCCGCATTCAGTCGTGCGAAGGCCCAGGGTTCCAATTGGTCTGAGAGATCCTCTTTCAGCAAATACCGGTCGATGAAGGTTTTTTGTTTTTTGTGGGCCAGCGCAGGAAGGACATGAGAGCCGAAAAAGTCCGGGTCTTTTTTTGCCAAAAACATGTGCAACTCATGGCAGGCATGCTCGCAGGCCAGTTCCTGTTTCTCCTCGATCGGAAGGTCGGGCCAGCGCGTGATGAAAGCGAATTGTTCCAGCTTGTCGTCTTCGTTCAGGCTGCCGAAGAGGCGATACAGCTTGGCCAGGCTGTCGACCAACTCCACGCGGGCCGCTGTGATGTCCGCGATGCGAAGCTGTTCACCCGGGGCCAAGGGCCGGGTCTGTCGTCTTTGGCAAAGATGTAGCCGAGGGTCCAGTCCGTCGGCCAAGCGCAGATCACGGGCATCGATGGCCTGCGCGGCAAGCGACAGATGTCGCATGACGAACTGTTGCTCGTTGCAGGCCACCAGGCGCAGCATTTGTACCTGTTCGAAGCCTTCACGGGGGATGAGCACTCGACCTTGAGAGTCCGGTTTGAGGTTGAGGGCCGTGGCTGCCGGTTTTTTCAAGAAATCGAGGTTGGCAAAGTCGCTGGTGGCGTCGGCCAAGGATAAGGATTTCGGGCTTGGGGCTGAGCGGGACATGCGAGGGGCAGGCTCCGCCAGGGCGGCGAATTCGCCGCCGGAGACGGCTTCATCCAGACTCGTGTCCGTAGAGCGGACGGGCCATGGGTGCAGCAAGAGACCTGGGCGATCCAGCATGCAGCCGATGGGTTGCATCAGGTCTCGCCGATCCAGCACGTAACGCATTTCGTCGCCGATGTCCCGGCCTGTGAGATATCGGGCTTCCGGCTTTGTGAGGCCCTGGCTTCGCAGTCCGGGCCAAGGCAGGCCACCCAGTCTGGCGCAGAGATTATGGGCTGGGAGGTAACGGCTGCCGAAGGCGTGCAAGCGCGTGTTTGCATTGTGACCGTCGAGCTGCACCCGCCAGCCCTCGGGACTCTCTTTTACCTCGCGGATGCCCAGGTAGGTCTCAGGCCCCGATTCGATCATTTCCCGCTTGCCCAAGATCCAGCCAAGCAGCTTGGGGCCATCGATGACCCGCAAGCGAACTTGCAGGTCGGCTTCCTTGATGGTGAGCAGGTAGCTGCCCGCCGGCAGGGCCTGGATTTGCAGGGCCCCCTCGGTCAGGCGCAGGTGGTCGCGCTTGTCTTGTGAGGGCCTGTCTCTCAAGGTACGCAACAAACTGAAGGAGTCGGTTTTGCCGTCCGGCCTGGCCCAGGGACAGGGCAGCAGGAAATCCTGACCGGCGAAAAGGTGCAGGCTGGAGGGCAGGCCCGGATTGTCCGAGGGCAGCTCCCAGCTGGCATCTGATCCGCTGGGTCCTTCAGCCTGGATCGACTCGATGCCTTCCAATGCGCCCAGCATGACCTGGCCGGAATCGTCGCTTTTCAGGCTGAAATGCATCTCCAGCCGGGTGCTTTTGTGGACGACTTGCAAATTGACGGGTTGCTGTGAGCGAGCCTCGCCGGTTTTGCCCAAAAGTTCGAGGCGCCAACCCTCGGCGTTGTTCGTCAGGTGGATGTCCTCGATGCGATCGCTTTCGTCGATTCCATTGAGATGAAAGGTCGAGTGAGCCGAGAGCGCTTTGTCTCGACCGGCGGTGATGTTGCGCACCTCGGCTGAGAGGGTGGCCTTGATGCTGCGTAGTCCAGCCGGTACACGGAATGAATGGACCGTCTCTGCATCATGATGGAGTTTGAGGTCTTTGACATCTTGTTGGACCGTGTGCCCCTGCCCGTCGGTGCTGGTGATCTGTAGCTTCACCTCTTCAAGCAGATCGAGGGGCACTGGAATGCCGGCCACACAGAGCATGGGCCGAATCAGCAACTCGGCTTGTTGTCTGGTCAGCAGGCTTTCCCTGTCCAAATAGAAGCCGGCATGCAGGCTGTAGCGTTCCTCTTGATGAGTGAAGCGAGCCATTTGGCTGAGCTCGTCATGTCGCAAGAGGACATCGCGGGTGCTTCGACTTTCGGCGAAGGGCAGGCGGATGAATCCGTCGTCGCCGGCTTTGTGTTCACGTCCCTCCATCCACAGGGAGGCACCGGGCAGGTGCTTGCCTTTTTCGTCCAAGACGGCCATGACATGCCCGGCCGCGCCCACACGCTCCAACATGCGTAGTTGACCTTTGCGGATCAGGGCACGGCTGGAGCGACCGTTGCCGATGAACTCGATGACGAAAACCCCCGGTCGTTTGAGCGAGGGAAAATTGAATCGTCGTCGCACCTTGCGCGCAGGGGCTTCCTCATAGCGGTGGGTTTGCTCTTCGGTGGCCAGCAGGCCATCCAGGTCCATGCCGGTATCGGCTTCTCGGCCATGGGCCAGAAAATAGTTCAGGGAGTGAATCTCGAAAACTTTGACCAGCAAGGTCTCCACGTTTTTTACATCCAAATCCAGGGTCACTTCCTGGTCGGCTGAAAAAAAGCGGGGGTTTGTCGGCGCGAAGTCCAAGGACACCCGCTCATTGACTTGCTTGATGAAGGCGGGATCGTTGAGCTTGGTTACCCATCGCTGGGCGTCGGGACGACCCGCCAAGAGCTTGGCCTCAGCCATGATGCGCATGAGGCGATATTCTTCGACCAGGCGATCCAGACCCTCGAAATCCTTGGCTTCACAGAGGAAGAGAGCCAAGAGATCCTGGACCAGCTTCCAGTCGTCTCTGACGGGGCCAAGCGCCAGGTCGGGACGAAAATCTTTGCCCATCTGAGCCAGGTGACGGCGATGGTTCTTCCGGTCGAGGTAGTTTGGGTTCACATAAGCAGCTTGCCGTGGCAGCTCCATGTAGGCTTCGAAGCGGGCCCGATCGTTTTTGCCCATGCGTTGATCCAAGACCAGCCGATGATAGGCCACACAAAGCTTCAGGCCGTTGAAGGCAGGGGCCAAGTCGGCGACGACATGGTCCAATCTCTTGAGGTAGGCTAGCCGGGCCTCGTCATCCGTTTCCAAATCCTCGTCTTCTTCGGGCAGGACCGCACGCAGTTCAGCACGCACAAAGGCATCGCTTTCCGAGAGCTTGGGCCTCTGTTTCTTCAGCGCCGTGAGTTGCTCAGGCAACAGATTGCGATGGATGTTAAAGGAACCGAAGTCGCCTGAGTGCTTGTCGGCTAGTTCTTCCAGGATGCGTTCGACCAGCCTGGGGTGGTCGGGGCGCTTGAGCCTGCGCAAGAGATCCCTGAGTTGCTCTGTGGGTAGATCCCGATCGAGCAGGTTCTCCATTGCCCGATTTTGGACTGAACTCAGATCGCTGTGTCGCAGCAAGGCTTCCCGCAGGAATGCCTCCTCGCTGACGGCGGCTGGGTCCAAGTTGCTGGAGAGTTTGGCTGTCGCCTCCTGGGCTTCGGGCTGGTGGTCGTGTTCAAGGTCGAGTTCTTCCGAAAGGCGCTTGGCGTATTCAGGATTCCGATCCTCAAGCTTGAGCAACAATTGCCTCCGCTCGATCATTTCGGCCAAATCGCTATCGCCCTCGCGGTCGATCCAGGCAGCCAAGCGTTGGTCCACCTTGTCCAACTCGCCACGCTGCTGCATGAGCAGGCAAGTGTAGTAATCATGCTCTTCGGTGCCGGGCACCAGGCGATCGAGGGCCTGCTGTCTGTCTTCGGCCAGGGCAAAGATTTCCTTGAATTCGTTCATGGCTAAGCCTCGCTTGCATCGAAGTTGGATGGACCAAGCTTAGTCGAGCAAGGGGGGGATGGCAACGACCGACCCAGATCCCCCAGCTGCACCTGTGGGGGAGGAAAAGGGTCTTACCTTCTGAGAATATTCTCGCGTAAGAATATTCTTGACAAAGAATACTCTGCTCGGCAATGTGGCCAGGTTTGGGACCTCATGCTTGGAGGTGTGGTTTTGGTTCTGCCGAAGACAAACATGGATGTCAGTGAAAAAGAGACCGTCCTTCTGGGCTTGTTGGCCGAGGAGGCAAGCCACGCCTATGGCCTTGAAGAAAAAATTCGTGCCCGGCAGATGGAGCATTGGACCGCGATCGGGTTTTCTTCCATCTACCGGGTTTTGTCCTGCCTGGAAGAACGGAATCTGATTGAGAGTCGCAACGAACAAGGAGGGCAAGGGGCCAGCCGCAAGGTCTATGAGCTGACCCAGCCTGGTTGGCAGGCCTTGGCCCGTGGCACCTTGAGTTGTCTTGGATACATGGAGCCCATGCGGACGCCGTTTTCGGCGGGTTTGGCCAATTTGACCCGAGCACCCTACGAGGCCGTGCGTCAGATTTTTGGCGATCGCCAAACCATGGGGGATGAGGTCATTCAGAAGTTGAATCACCTGGAAGCCGAGCACGCACCAGCGCTCAAATCGATTGAACTCTCGGATATGGGGCGACGGCGATACGCGCTGACGCTGTTTTTGATCTTTGAACACGCCCGGCAGCACATCGCAGCCGAGCGGAAGTTTTTGGCCATGGCGCTCGCCAAAATGAGTGAAGCGGGCGCGGAACTTTTTTCTCCAGCCGATTTGGTCGATACGGAATCGCGGGACACAGGTAAGGAAACGACGTCATGAACGCCAAATTGAAATTTGTATCTCATCGCTTGTTGGGTTTGCTGCTGGTCGCTTTTTTTGCCCTGGGCGCTTGGGCCTGTGGAAAGAGCCTGGGTGCCGAGGGAGAAGAGGCCGAGCAGAAAAAGACGGTGCGCGTGACCCGCATCGGTCGCATGGACATCGAGCACGTCTTGCGTTACGTGGCCGATCTGAAGCCCTACAGCGAAGTAAAGATCTTCTCGCCGGTGCCCGATCGCATTCTGCATTTTCCCTGGGATGACGGGGATGAGATTCGGCGTGGACAGCGGGTGGCTCTAATTCGCAAGGAAGGTCTGGACAAGGGCTTAGAGCAGATCGTTGCCCAAATGGAGTCTTTGGATGTGCAGATCAAAAACGCCGAGTCGGAGTTGGAGCGCTCTCGGGGGCTTTTGGCCGCCGGCGTGATCACCAAACAGGTTTTCGATCAAATCCAGACTTCTTATTTGTCGGCCATCGCTCAGCGCAAAGCCTTAGAGGCCGGCAAGGGCCAGATGGCTGTGACCGCCTCCAACGCCGTCATCACGGCCCCCATCGCCGGGGTTGTCGCCAACAAAATGCTGGAAAAAGGCGACATGGCCGTGCCCGGTCTGCCGCTTTGCAGGATCCTGAGCATCGACAAACTCAAGGTCATGCTGGATCTGGTGGAATTGGACGTGCCCAAGGTGCATCTGGGGCAAAAAGTCTACATCAAGCTGGACGCCTACCCGGGCAAAAACTTCGAGGGTGAGCTGACCCGCATCATGCCTTACATGAACGCGGCCACGCGCACCAACACGGTGGAAGTGGTGCTGGAAAACCCGAAGAACGAAAAGGGGCAGCGCCTGCTCAAGCCGGGTATGTACGGCCTGGCGGAGTTGGTGGTGGACCGGCGGGAAAACGTTTTGAGTGCCCCTGAGCCTGCCCTCTTGCTGGATAACCAGCTTTTGGTTCAGCAGAACGCTGATCGAGTTTTGCGCAAGGCCTTTGTGGTGGGGGAAGGCGGCAAGGTGGAAAAGCGTGTGGTGCGCATCGGTTCTCGCAAGGGCTCCATGATCGAGGTCTTGGACGGTTTGGTCGAAAAGGAGTCCATCGTGGTGCGGGGTCAGCATGGCCTGAAGGATGGCGAGGTGGTCGAGATCGTGGGCGAAGTGCCGGCCTCACATTACGGCGGCGGCAAGGGCTCTTGAGCCCTGACAACCGTAGCTCGGAGACACGCATATGAACCTGTCCGCCACATCGGTCCGTAGGGGCGTCACTTTCAGCATGGCCTACCTTATTTTGGTGGGTTTTGGCCTGTACTCTTTGTCCAAGCTTCATCTCGATTTGTACCCGGACATCAGTTTCCCCAGCGTTGTGATGATCACCAACTACACGGGCGCAAGCCCGGAGGATATCGAAACCCTGGTGACCCGGCCCCTGGAGGGGGCTGCCGCGTCGGTCAAGGACGTGGAAGAGATCCTTTCCGACTCGAAGCAGGGCGTCAGCGTGGTCACCGTGAATTTCGACTGGGGCACGGACATGGAGCAGGCCGAGACCGATGTGCGGCGTTCTTTGGAGATGGTCAAGGGCTTCTTGCCCGATGACGCCAGTGACCCCATCGTCTTCGCCTTTGATCCGGCCATGCAGCCCATCGTCATGTTCATGATCAGCGGGCCGTACCCCTTGGACGAGTTGCGCCGCATCGCGGAAAACGACCTGCAGCCTCTGATCGAGCGTTTGCCCGGTGTGGCTTCGGCTTTTGCCCAGGGCGGCCTGGAGCGGGAGGTCCACGTCGTCTTGGACCCCGTCAAGGTGCAGGCCTACGGCTTGGACGTGAGTCGCATCGTGCAGATGGTTTACCTGGAGAACAACCAGGTGCCCGGCGGCACCCTGGATCAGGGCACCTTGGACTTCACCATCCAGACCAAGGGCAAATACCAGAAGGTGGAAGAGATCGGCGAGGTGCTCGTCGGCATGAAGGTGGGGTCGGCCGGTCCGGTCCCGCTGCGTCTGAAAGACGTGGCCGAGAT
>JAFCZJ010000104.1 GCA_019314375.1 Deltaproteobacteria bacterium
CAGGGTACCATCAAAGCGGTCAGCGCAAACCTGGTTGGGCTGAGGGCAGAACTCACCGACATTGTTACAAGATTCATTATCAGTCGGAATCTGGCCGTCTTGCAAACAGGAGTTGACCTGCCATTCGCCATAAACATCACAGCTTTGTCCCGTGGGACACAAGCCAGCCACACAATGCCCGTTCATGCAGTTCGCATCCACCGGGCAGTTCCCGCAACTGCCGCCGCATCCGTCGTCGCCACATTCGAGCCCCATGCAGGCCGGCACACAATCATGAGGCGCCGAGCAGGCATTGAAGCACAGGTATTCGTCGCCCGTCGACGCGCAGATCGCGTTGCCCTCACACATGTAGTCGGCGTCACAAGCTGGCGCATCATCGGGGGGCAAACCGCCCACCAGGCAAAGGTGAACGAAAAAGTCAGCATCTAACTCCAGGGGGCCGCAAATCTCACCATCCGGGCACTCGCCGCAAATTTCAAGACAGTACATTTCTTCTCCGCCTGTCTCCGCAAAAAAACAACCCATATTGTTCGGACACATGGTCTCCCCGCAACTTGGAGCGTCAATAGGAATCTGACCATCCTCCAGACAAAGCGTCAGATCACCCCAATTGAAGAGTCCGCAAGTCAAACCATCGGGGCAGAGGCCAACCTGAACCTGCAGGCAATCACCATCCACGCATTGCTCAGTTACCTCGCATTCGCCACAGGACCCTCCGCAACCATCATCGCCACAGATGCGATTTGTGCAATCGAGCGTGCAGCTTTCGCAAGCGCCATTCAAGCAATGTTGGTCCGAAGTAGAACAATCCTGATAAGGCAGCCAACGATTGTCCACGCAGAGTTCCAGCAGGTCACCCTGGCAACGGGTTTGACCCCCTTGGCAAATAAAGAGAGCACACTGGGCCACTCCCTCGAGCATCTCGCAATTCATCGCGGCGCTTGAGCAATCCACCACCGTCTGCCAGGTGGAATTGTTGCAGGTCTGGACAAGACTGCCGACGCAGCGCATGGCACCCAACTCGCCACAGTAATCGTAGGCTCGGCATTGGGCGTCGGCGCACTGAAACTCACAAATCGTGTCCTCAAAAGAATAGCTGCATTGCCCCTCATCACAAAGGCCAACAACGACGTGGGTTCTCAGGGTCGCTTCATCCAAACAGACATCCGCGGGCGGATCGCTACATTCGATGGGCGCGCCGGCACAATATCCGGCCGTGCAAACATCCGCCGAACTACAGGCATCCCCATCGTCGCAGGCCGCACCGTCGCTCAAAGCGCTATAGCTGCACACCCCGGCGCTGCAAGTCCCCGGCGAAACGTAACAATCGGCGTCGCCGGGCGGGTCCTCACAAGTCATCGTCGAACAGGGGTCCACAGGCACACAAGCGCCGTCCTGACAGCGATATCCGGGGTCGCATTGAACCATGAGGCAGGGATCACCCTCATCCACGCAATGCGCATTCCGGCAGATCTGACCCGCCTCGCAATCCGTATCCCGAATGCACTCCACATCATCACCCGAATCCGAATCACCACAGCCCAAAACAAAACCCAAGCTCAGCACAGCCAAAATCACCAGGATCGATCTAGCGAACATAACAACCTCCCAAGTTCATGAAAACCCAAGATTCTTCCATATTGACACAAATCCCCACCCCCAATCAAACCCACTCCGTCCCCGAGGGTCCAAGTGGGTGCGCCCTGCCGGGCGCACCACGGAATCAAACCCACTCCGTCCCCGTACAAAAGCCTCAAAAAAAGGCCGCCCCAAGAATGGGACGGCCTCGATTCATCAGTTGTTGGCGAAAACTACTGGGCGGTGACAGTCAAAGCAAAGTTGCCGCATGTGCCAGCTGTATATCCATCCACCACGACGTAGTAAGTTCCGGCAGTGAGAGTCAGACTCTCTGTGCCGTCGGTGTTGGCATCCGCGCCGTCTACACAACTAGCACCGGCGGTATCCAAGCAGTCCGAGGTGGCCCAGAGAGAAGCATCCACGACATCCGAGTAGGCCAAGTCCAGTTGATAGCTGGCACCGGCAGGCACGGTGAGTTCGTAAAGCAACTCGTTGGCGTTGGCGCTGTATCCCGTACAACCGCCGGTCCCGGGGTTGTAGAAAGAATTGCCGGTGCAAGTATCGCCGTTGATCACGCTGCCCGCCGTGATGACCGGCGCATCGCAGGTGATGACGGGGGTTGAGGACAAGACGGCGCTGGTAATATGCAAGCACTGCCCGCCCGGCACGGGGGTGGATGTGAAGTCCGCCGCGACGGTGACCTCGATCAGAGTGACGTCGGTCAGGGTCATATCCAAGCTACCGTTCTCAGGGTCGCTGCCGGCGTCGATGACCATGCTGCCTGACTCCTGGAAGTACTGCCTGGCCGTGGTGCCCGCGCCCTCGTCAATGTCTTCGAAGAAACGCACACACTGCATGCAGGAAATATAATTGCCGTTGGTGGCATCGCCCAGGTCCACGGCGCCCGTTGTGCCATCATAGAATTCGAACTGATGCCAATCGGGAAGCACGCCACCCAGGTCAGGCGTGTATCCATCGTTGGAGTACATCGAGGGATATTCCACGTCGGGGACCAAGAGACCATCCACGTAGGTCAATTCCAGGCAGGTGCCCGCAGCCACGCATGTAGCATCTCCATCGACCATGTTACAGATATCACCATCATCGCTGCAGTCCGCACCATCCGCCCAGGCTCCGCCGGTGCAAGTCTGGATCACGGTGCCCACGCATTGGGTCTCACCATCGGTGCAAATGCCGCCGGCCACGCATACGGCGTCTCCGTCGACCATTTCACAGGTTTCACCGTTGCCATTGCAGTCCGTGCCGTCCGCCCAGGCCCCGCCGGTGCAGGTTTGGATCACTTCGCCCGCGCATTGGGTCTCGCCCTCGATGCAGGTTGCCGTGCCGGAGGTGCTCAAAGTCGCCGCGGTGATATGCAGGCACTGACCGCCGGCCACCGGGGTGGAGGTGTAGTCGGCCGCGATGGTGACTTCCACCAAAGTGACGTCGGCAAGAACCATGTCCATGGTGCCGTTCAGGGGATCCGACGTAGCGGCGATGGTCATCGTGCCGCTCTGCTGGAAGTACTGCCTGGCTGTGGTGCCCGCGCCCTCGTCAATGTCCTCGAAGAAGCGAATGCACTGGCTGCATGAAATGTAGTTACCATTGACGGCGTCGCCCAAGTCCATGACGCCCGTCGCGCCATCGTAGAACTCAAACTGATGCCAATCGGGAAGTACGCCACCCAGGTCAGGCGTGTAACCATCATTGGCGTACATCGAGGGATAGTCCACGTCGGCCACCAGGAGGCCGTCCACGTAGGTCAGCTCGATGCAAACGCCGGCGGCTTGGCATTGCGCCGTGCCGTCAACCATGCCGCAAGTCTCGTTGTTGTCGCCGCAGTCCGTGCCGTCCGCCCAGATCCCGTCCGTACAGGTCTGAATCACGTTGCCCGCGCATTGGGTCGCGCCCTCAACGCAAGCAACCGTGCCGGTGCTCAAAGTCGCCGCGGTGATATGCAGGCACTGGCCACCGGCCACCGGGGTGGAGTTGTATTCCGCATCGATCGTCACCTCGACGAGGGTGACGTCGGTCAAAGTCACATCCAAGGAACCTTCCTGGGGCGGCGTACCCGCGGAGACGACCATACTGCCGCTCTCCTGGAAGTAGTATCGCGCCACGGAAGAGCCATCGGCCGCGATGTCCTCCAGGACGACCATGCATTGGCTGCAAGTTCGGTAGTTGTCATTCACCCCGGCCGAAGCCAGATCGATGCTCCCCGTATCATTGGCGTAAAACTCGAATTGGGTGAAATCCAACAAAACGCCATCTCCCAATGCCGGTGTGAACTGAAGGGTATGGAACAGACCGGCGTATTCTTCATCGGCATCCAGCGCACCGGCGTAAACCAACTCGATGCAGCCGCCGCCGCCCACGCATTGGGCCAGGCCGTCTTGCACTTCGCAGGTCTCACCCGCGATGCTGCAGTCGATTGTTGTGGTCCAGGTCTCGGCGGCACAGGTCTGGCACAGGTCTGCATCAATTCGCCCACGCACTGGGTAGCGCCGTTGGTGCAACCGCCGCCGCCCACACATTGGGCCAGTCCGTTCAGCACATCACAGGTTTGGCCCGTGGTGGTGCAGTCGATTGTGGTGGTCCAGGTCTCGTTGGCGCAGGTCTGCATCAGGTTGCCCACGCATTGGGTCGCGCCGTTGGTGCAGCCGCCGCCGCCCACGCACTGCGCCGTGCCAGCGATGACATCGCAGGTCTGGCCGGTGGTGGCGCAATCGATGCTGGGGGTCCAGGCCTCATTAACGCAGGCTTGAACCACATTGCCCGAACATTGGGTCGTGCCGTTGGTGCAGGTCTGCGGGTCCTGACAGGTGCCGTTGACGCAGATCTGGTTATAGTTGGTGCAATTGCTGGTCACCGACCAGGCGTTGTTGCTGCAGGTTTCCACCAGGTCGTCGTCGCAGCGGGTTTCGCCCTCGATGCAGGTGCCCGTGGGCACACAGGCACCGTCGACGCAGATTTCTCCGTTGCCGGCGCAATCGACCGTCACGGACCAAGTGTCGTTCGAGCAAGTCTCGACGAGGTTGTCATCGCAGCGCGTGGCACCCTGTGTACAGGTCGATCCACCCTCGCAATGGCAGCTTCCGGTATTGCAGGTTTCGCCGGCGGCCGCGCAATTGTCGGTGCAGGTGCCGCCACAGCCGTCGTCGCCACAGCAGAGCCCTTCACATGAGGGCACACATCGACAGGTATTGCTTGCCAAATCACATCGAAAGTTGGCACCCAGATCCGCGCACTGGCCATCATTCATGCACTGCACATCCGCCGGGCCGTCGTCACCGCAGCCGACACTCATCAGGCCAACCAGCAAAAACAGAGCCGTCAAAACCAGAGTGAAACGCTTCATACCTGCCTCCTCGCGCATCGCCGATGCCTTTGGCCTGCCGGAGATGCAAAGTCATAAGATGGACGCATTTTAGGGTTTGAAGGAAAAACTGTCAACGGGGGCCATGCCACCACAGCCCGCTGGTCTTGACAGTCGCCCCTCTTCTGCGTACTACTAGGCTCCATGCATAGGTCAATGTTCCTGTTTGCACTAGGGATTCTGCTCTGCGCCACCCCGGCGTCGGCCAAGGGCCTGTTGTCTTCAGAAATCAAACTGGCCCGCGGACCTTCGGCTGCCAAATTGGTGGACCGGGGTGTGCAATTTTACTACGAAGGGCGATATCAAAAGGCCCAGAAACTGCTCAAGCAAGCCTTAAACAGCGGTCGACTGAACAAAACCCGGCGGACTGGCGCCATGCAGTACCTGGCCTTCTGCCAGGTGGCCCTGGGCAAAAACAACCGTGCACGAGATACCTTCAACGACATCCTGGATGCGCATCCTGCTTTTCGGCTCCCCGCTGGCACGGCCCCAAAAATTCTCCAACTTTTCGAGGTGGTCAAGGCAGCTCGGCCCACGCCGGAACTACCGCCGGATATCCACCATGCGCAACCCAGTTCGGGCAGGCCGGACAGCCCCACAAGAATCGAAGCCTCGGTGGAAAACATGCCACAGGGCGGAGCGCTCTTTGCGCACTACCGACACAACGAAGCCTCTCCGTTCAGCCGCCTGGAAATGCGCCCAACCCCCGAGGGTCACTACCGAGCGATCATCCCGGCAGCCCCGGCCGGCAAGAGCCAAGAACTGAGTTACTATCTGTCTTTAAATGATGCACAAGGGCAAGCCAAGGGCGCCCTGGGCAGCAGTGCCGAGCCCCTGAGGGTGCCGATGAAAAATGAGGTGGTCGGCGGGGACAAGCCCAAAATCAAGAAAGAAGAGTCCTCCACCTGGTGGATCTGGGCAGTGGTGGGCACGGTGGTGGTGGGGGCAGCCGCAGGCGTCGCCATCGCTCTGACCCTGCCGGGCAATGACGAACCGACGGGCCGGGCATCCTTCACTTTCATCCTGGAGGAATAAGCATGCGAGTCGGATTCTGCTTGCTGATGTGCTGCACAGTCCTCTTGTCCTCTGGCCTCTTGTCCTGTGGCCTCTTGTCCTGTGGCAGCGAAGCCGGACCATCCCAAATCACCACGGCCCTGCTGATTCCTCAGACACTGGCCGAAGATCTGGCCACCATCGAGATCTACCTTTTCGAAACCAAGTTGAGTGAACCGGCGGCGGACAGCTTGCTGAACAACGAAAATCTGTACAAGGACTACAATCACTACAAGATGGAAAAATACCCTTACCCCGGCACGGGCGAAGTACTGATGGACGGCATCCCCGACCGGGGTAACGTCTGGCGATTCTATGCCAGAGGCCTGAACGGAAACGGCATCTTGATAGGTCATGGGGCGACTCCTGGTCTTTACGACATCAACCCGGACAACGACACGCCCCTGCAGGTCGATTTGACCATTAGCCCCATCAACTAAGACGGGACACAATGCTGAGTTTTTCGCTTATGGATTGCTCTTCAGGTATTCGTCTACGAAATTACGGAGGAGTTTCTCTTCGACCGGATCCAGATCGACGAAGCGAACACCCGCTCCGTATTCAGCCGGATCTTCCGGCGCGCTGACCACCTCGCCCAGGGTTTCAATAAGTCCCTCGCGACCAGGCAACTCAAAACGGAGCTTAATCCGTGTGCCGATGGGATGAGGAATCGTACGTTCGAAGAACACGCCCCCCACCGAGATATTCCCGGCCTGCTGAATATAAAGGTCATCGCCCATGTACTCTTCGACCCAAATATTGACGGGCACGCGCGCGTCGCGGCGACGTTCATCCATGCGACGATCGTCTTCGCTCTGCTCTGATTCGCGAGAATCCGGTCGACCCTGTCTGCGATCATGCTCTGCCATGGATAAACTCCGTATTCTGAGCCAGCCCAGGGCTGGTATCCGACCAGTAAAATGAAAAAATGCGCGATGCAGGATTCGAACCTGCGGCCTTTGGCTTCGGAGGCCAACGCTCTATCCAACTGAGCTAATCGCGCACGATGGTGAATGATAGCAAAGCCAAGTCCGATTGCAAACAAAAACCAGAAGAGGGAAGACTACTGAAGCAAACCCACCGCGGCCGGCTCGAGCGTTTGCAGCCTTTCTTCAAAGAACCTTTTGAAGCGAACCCCCATGCCAACAATGAGCTCCCGTCGTCCTCCAGCTGGCGTTCGATTGAGGAAACAAAGGTGGACCACCTCCGCCTTGGCGCTCATCTCGGTGTCGCTGCCTGGCAGAGAAAAGGTCACCTCCATGGGACTCCCCAAGGGGTATGGGTCGGGCGTCTCAATGAACATTCCACCTTCCGAAATGTTGCGAGCGATGCCGAAGGCGCTCCCCCATGCGCCACTGATGTGAACGGACTGGTCCTGGGGCATGGCATGTCTCCTGGTGAGAGGCCCGAATACCCACAGCATACTACATGTAGGATAAAGTAGTCAAATAAACCACCTTGCCTTGAAGCACATGCTATCTAGTGCTAATCATTGGGGTGGAGGAGTCATATGTCGCGCAAACGCCTCGGAGAGGTCCTCATCGATCAAGGCCTGATTGACGAAGAAGACCTGCAGCAAGCCTTGAGCTACCAAGAAAAATCGGGCTATCGACTTGGCACCGCCCTGGTGGCGCTTCGAATCATCGCCGAGTGGCAATTGACTGAAGCCCTGGGCATGGCATTGCGGGTTGAGGTCTTGGACTTGGCTGACGTGCAACCGGAGGACGAGGCGCTCAAGCGTCTTCCTGTCGAATTGGCCGAGCGCTACGATTTGATTCCCATCAGCTTAGACACCAAGGATGATCGTGGACTCAGTCTGGTGGTGGCCATGAGCGATCCGCTCAACCGCTCCAACATCCAACGCATTGAACACGCTGCTGGCTGCCCAATCCGACCTGTCTTGGCCAGCCTCAGTGCAATCCAGCGAGCCATTCGCATCCACTACCATGGCGCAGCCCCAAGTCAGGTTTGGCACGAAGCCACTGAACTCAAAGCATCGAGGACCGCGGCCAACGATGCCTCCGCCATCATCCGGGGCGCCACTCTGAAACTCTTGCGCAAGGAAGCCGAAGAACTGAAACTTGGGCGCATCCCGGATCGAAGCCAAGTCGGACTGGATCAGAATCTCGCCATGCAGCTACGCTTCTACGCATTGATTGAAGTGCTTGAAGGAAAAGGCCTGCTTGAAAAAAATGAATTTGCTTCAGCCTTAGAACGGCTTGTGTCCAGCCAAGTTTAACGCTTATACTTAAGGCCAAACTCGGAGCGATAACCATGGACATGCTCACCAGGCAATTCTGGCCTCTACGCATCCTGTTGCTCTTGTTAGGCTTGAGCCTGATCACGCCGATGGGCACAGCTGAGGCAAAGAAACGCCGAAGATCACGCATGGGACGACTCTTGGTCGACTCCATGCTGGACGGTGCCAAGCTTTACATTAATGGCAAGTTGGTGGGAAAAACTCCTTTCGACAAACCCCTCCGTCTCAGAGCGGGCAAGCACAAACTCAAAGCCACCAAACCGGGCTTCTCCACTTTGGAGTTCGAGATCCGCATCCGGTCACGTCGAACAGAGAAGTTGATGCTCGATCTGGTCCCCTATTCGGGCCTGGTTCGCTTCAAGACCAACATCAAGAAGGCTGAGGTCTACGTAGACGGCAAACTACTCGGCCACACACCTTTGATCCAGGAAGTATCAGTGGGTGACCACAAAATCCAAATAGTCAAAGAGGGCTACAACGACTTCATCGCCGAAATGAACGTCAAGGCCGGCGAAAAACATTTTGTGGAAGCCTCCCTGACTCTCTTCAAGGACTTCTCTCCAGAGGTCTTGGCCATGCAGGCTGAAGCCGAGCGCAAAGCCAAAGAAAATACCGAGATGAAGGCCGCAGCCCTTGCCGAGACCGAAAGGGCCGCCCTTCTTACTTCTCAGGGCCCAGCATCCTGGACGAACGACTGGTACAAGCAGTGGTGGATTTGGACCATCGCAGGTGCCGTGGTTTTGACCGCGGTGACCGTACCGCTGGCTGTCTCGGGAGGCGGCCAATCCGGGCTCGATGACCACTCTCCTGCCGCTACAATCCACTTGGGACTGTGACCTCGAAAACGACCCACATACCTGAGGGCCTGGGCGGTGTCCCCATCGGCCCACGCGCCGATATGCAGACCCACGATCTGGTCGTCTTGAGCGATTTGCACTTGGGCGAAGGGCGCGTCGGGAATTCAGAGCGCTTTTCTCCCATGGAGGATTTCTTCTACGATGAAGCCTTCGCCCGTATGTTGCGTCATTTGCGAACGGCCTATCATGAGGACCCATCCAAACTCGTGCTGGTACTCAACGGAGATGTCTTCGATTTTCTTACGGTGACCTGTATTCCCACCCGCCAAGAGCTGGCCAACCTCGATTTTGATATTTCGGTCACCGAAAGACGGTTTGGACTTAACCCGACGCCCAAGAAATCAGTTTGGAAACTCGAACGAATTCTCGAAGGACACCCCGCGTTCTTCCAAGCGCTGGCCCGTTTCGTGGCCGCCGGCCACCGCGTGGAGGTATTGCGTGGCAACCACGACCTGGAGCTATTCTTCGCCGGTGTGCAGGAGAGGCTTC
This sequence comes from Deltaproteobacteria bacterium, assembly GCA_019314375.1. Taxonomy (GTDB): domain Bacteria; phylum Myxococcota; class B64-G9; order B64-G9; family B64-G9; genus JAFCZJ01. Next base: position 9,614 of record JAFCZJ010000104.1, read on the forward strand.
TGCTCCATTTGTCCGAGCAACCCGAAGGCCCCAGTATGGAGGAATTGCAGCGCCGTCTGCACTTCCACCAGTGGTTTTATCTTGAAGAGGAACGAGTCTACATCGAGCACGGAAACCAATATGAAGCATCCAACAGCATTCGCTATCCCCTTCGACCATTGCTCCCCCAGCGCAAGACACGCTCTGAGCATGAAAACGTGCTCAACTATCCGTTGGGGTCTTTGTTCGTGCGGTACTTCTACAATGGAGTTCACCGCATCGACCCCTATACGCCCAAAATCGGTTCCATCGAGCACTACCTGCACTTTCTATCCCGCTACAATCTGCTCGATCTCTTGCGCATCGCCCGAAGCCACTATCCGTTTTTCCTGAGAGCCTTGCGGCCACAAGCCACGGCAGGGACATCTGGACCTACGCGGGCCGACGACGCGGAACAGGCGCAGACTTTCCACAACTTAGACCATGACGGCGAGACCCCCGAACTGCACCGCAAGCTGAATCACCTCAAGATCCACCCCATGTCCGCATCGAAATTGGCTTTGGTGAAAGAGATGTCCAAGCCTCTGGTGAAAAGGGTGGCGTGGACAGCAGGCGTAACCTTTGCGTCCCTGTACCTGTGGCTGCTGGTGTTCAGCCTGATTCAATCGACGCCTTGGCTTGCCGAATCGGTCTTTGCCAAGGCCATTCTGCTGGCCATCTTAACCGTGTTTACCATGATTGTTTTGTTCGGCATCGGCAACTACATGGGGCATAAGTTACGGCAAGCCAAAGACCAGACAGTGGATGTCTGCGCTGAACAAGCAATAAAAATCGCGACCCTGACCGAGGTGCCTCTGGTGCTGATGGGACATACCCACGTGGTCGACACCCGCGAGTTGGCGGGCGGGAAAACCAATTACTCAAACAGCGGCACTTGGACCTCGGTAGACAACCCTTGGGATAGGCTGCATCCAGATGCTCGGCGCTTCACCTTCGTCCTGGTGCAAGAGACCAAAGCGCATATGGTTCGCTGGAACGATGATGCGGGGCGGGTGGATCCGATCCCCTTGTTCGCCTTGGGCCCCTCAAAAAATCAGGAACCGCCGCCTCCCCTGCCCACGCAGAATTAATAGCTCAGGGCAAATCGGGTGGCGGATTGCCGTCTTCCGGCTCTTTGGCCAATTGCGTCTCTACCCATTGCCGACCCCGACTGTATTCGGGCAAATCTCCATAGAGTGACCGAATGGCCACCCGAGTGGCACGAGAGCAATATAAGGGCTGGGCGTGCCCAACCTTCGGGATGTAATGATTCTCAGACTCAGGGTAAGGCATGATGGCGTTGCCCGGAGGCCAAATCATCGGGTCCAGGGCGTAATAAACCGATGTGAATTGGATATGCTCTGGCAAAGGTCTTGAATTCAAGGTCTTCAGAAACTCGCTGCCTGGCATCAGCTGCAAACCGCTTTCGCCTTGCACCTTGCGGATGTAGGGCACCACGCCTGCGACAGACCGAACCCCCCGGTGAGGCAGGGCAGCCAAAGCTGCCCAGGTTCCCTGGTGGGGAGAAGACAAAAAGAGGCATTTCTTGATAGGTAAATCCGCGCCCAGGCCATGCTGCACCAATGTTCGAATGATGATGCCGCCCTGCGAATGCCCCACGAGATAGAGTTCCTTTACACGAGTGCGTCCCACCAGATCCCGAAGCACACTCTCAAGCTGCTCAGCGCTCAAAGTCAGATCCTGGCTGTACGGAAACTCACTCCAAGTATAGGTAAACGCATCAAAGAGATCGATGCCCAAGAAACGCTCCAGACGATAAAAGCACACATGGGTCTGCATATAACCTGGAACGAAAACGAGCAAACGCCGCTGGCCCTTGTACTCAGCCAGCCTTCGTTCATGATACTCATGCTCATAAAGGACTTTCTCAGACATATATATGGTGCTGTCTATGAAGTTCTTTACGACAAAATAGGCCTCCTCCAGGGTGCTCAACCCCAAAGTGATGCCCCCCATATACTTATCCTTAGGCAACAGGCGCTCATTGAATTTGCGTACGCCTCCCGCCAGACGTTGCGCCAATGTGTGTTTAGATTTTTTGCGCGAAGCCATCGCGCCCTTCCCCTCTCCCCCGTCCTAAGCGTTCTCGTCACCTGAACCAGAAACAACTTCCTCCGTCCCCACGCCCTCTATCTCTCCCTGACTACTTCTCATAGACCGAATACGAAACACGAATCGCAGTATGAGACCGACAAACACACCAATGATCAGCCCCCACCAGGCTGGAAGCATCGGATCCGGCACCTCCCAGAGCAAACCTCCACCATAGGCCAACGCCAAACCAATAACGCCCATCAGACCCATCCAGGGAACCACATTTGGATTCAAGCCCATATCGTACACTCCTTAAATTACCGAGGTTACGACATCACAACCTCGCTTGCTTGTCCATGAAATCGAAGCCTGCTATCATTCGAATCAATGTTCGATTGGCCTTGGACCACCATTATTGCAGTCGGTACCACCATCGGCGGTTACCTGCTGGGCTTTCTGCTCATCCCTCGCATCATCCTTGGACGACGAGAGGCTGGGGCGACCTTGGCCTGGATTCTGGCAATTCTGTTTTTGCCCTATCTGGGTGCCCTGCTGTTCTTTCTCATCGGTCGAACCCGAGTCCGACGACGAACCAAAAAGAAACGCATCCGTAATGATGCCTTCCTGCGCTCTCTTGAACAACTCCCAGAATCCCCGACAGCCTGCCCTCCCGCAGACGATTTGCTCCCGGATCTGTCGGCGGCGGCCCATGACATCACAGTCCTTGCGAGCACCGTTTCTCAAAGCCCACCCATGCCGGGCAATGAGGTTCAGGTATTCATCGACGCCAACCAGGCATACGACAGCATGGAGAATGCCATACGAAATGCCCAACACCATGTCCACCTGCAAAGCTATATCTACCGCACTGACGCTGCCGGCTTGCGCTTCCGGGATCTCCTCATCGAAAAGGCCAGGCAAGGGGTAGAGTGCCGGCTCCTGGTGGATGGCGTCGGGGGACATCAAATCAACAAGCGATTCCTCAAACCACTGCTCGATGCCGGCGCTCAATTCGCCCGGTTCATGCCCGTTTTCAAGTTGAGTCCACATTGGCGACCCAATCTCAGAAACCACAGGAAAATCTTAATCGTAGACGGTGTACAAGGTTTTTGCGGAGGCCTGAACATCGGCGAAGAATATCAGGGACGGAGGAAAAAATTTGCCCCTTGGCGGGACACCCACCTCCGGCTAAAAGGCCCCGTTGTCCGCCAACTCCAAGGAGTGTTCTCAGAGGACTGGCACTATGCTTCCGGTGAAGACCTCGCGGATGAGCAACATTTTCCACTCACGTCACCATGTGGCTCACAATGGGTCCATGTCGTAGACAGCGGACCTGATAACGAACATGAGTCAATCTACTCAGTTTTTTTTACAGCGGTGACCGAAGCCAACGACAACATTTTCATCACCACCCCCTACTTTGTTCCAGATGCCCCAATGCGCATGGCTCTGAAAGCGGCAGCATGGAAGGGCGTAGACGTGCGGCTTCTGCTGCCCGGAAAATCGGATCTGCGACTGGTCCAGCTCGCCGGTCGCTCGTATTACAAGGAACTGCTCGAAGCGGGAGTTCGCATCTATGAGCACCACCCCGGCATCCTGCATGCCAAAACGATGGTCATCGATGGTGCCTGGTCAACAGTAGGATCCGCCAACATGGACATTCGCTCTTTTCGCCTCAATTTTGAAGCCAACATTCTGATTTCTGGCGAGGATTTCGCAAAAACAATGCAGCGTATTTTCTATGAAGATCTAAAAAACGCTCGAGAGCTTACGAGGGAAAGCCTTTCGTCCAAGAGATGGGGAACTCGCCTGGCAGAAGCCATGGCCCGCATCTTGTCGCCTGTCCTCTGACCAATCATCGATATGAGGCGTCTGCTTCGTTGACGAGCGGAGTCTGCAGGAGTACAATTTGGCATATTCGATGACAGACAGAACACTGAAAGAAAAGGAGAAACCCATGAGTCGCCGATTTGCGTTGTCCTTGCTAGGAACAATCCTCTCTGCTTCCTTGATCTTGGTCGCCTGTGGAGGAAGCGACAAAGAACTGCTCTTGGAAGATTTTGCCCAAGCCTATTCTGCCGAGTTCTGCTCCAAACTCTACACCTGCTGCGACACAGAGGAACTGACGGATCTTCAGGGCAGCAATTATACCGATGAGACCACCTGCACGACCTACTTTGCGGGGCTCACCGGCCAATACCTCGTCACGCCCATGCAGACGGCCATCACGGCAGATCGCGGGGATTACAACGCCAAGACGGCGGCCAGTTGTCTGGACGCCTATATCGATCGAGGATGTGCCGGCGCGGCCGAAAACGATCTGGGGGCACTCCAGGGCGCTTGCGAAGATTTCTATGTAGGACTGCAAGCCGCCGATGCGGCTTGCGACAACACCCTCGAATGCGCTGACGGGTACTACTGTGCAAGCGATGTCTGTACGGCCTTTGCGGCCCAGGACGCCGCGTGCACGGCAGGAGAGACCTTTTGCGTTGCGGGTCTGTACTGCGATGGCAGCAACTGTGTGGCCCGATTGAGCTCGGGAATTCAGTGCCTTTCAAACGCACAATGTCAGGCCGGTTTGGTTTGCGACCCGGTTAGCGGAGAATGCGCGCAACCCGATCCGATTTGCGACGGGCAATAAATCGAAAGTTCTCAGGATAGACCAGGTTTTGTATCACAGCCTAAAAAGCACCCCAATGCGAACCAAGTCACGGTAGCGCCCCCATCCAGCTTCCACCCGCATGGACATCCAAGAACTGAGATCCCAAATCACGCCGGCGGAAGTCGCCCAGTAGAACCCCACTTCGAGTTCATCATCCACCAAATCGTTATCCCATAACTCGAAGGAGGGTCCCGCCTTTACGCAGACGAAAGGCGCCAAAGTTTCCAACACGTATACCGCCCAACGCACTCCAGCGAAGGGAGAAAAGCTCATCAAACCCAAATCATCATTAGCACTGGCCCAACTCCAGGCACCGAAATCCAAGCCACCTTCTATGTGAAAGGCGTCTCGAAATCTGGGACTTGGAATAAAGCCATTTGGAAGCAAAGGCCACGCAAACTGTGCTCCAGCACCTCCACCAACCAGGTGGTAGCCGAAATTAAGCCACCCATAAACCGAGACATCCATGCCGAAGCCGCTATCACCATACTCAGCGGGGTCCGGCAATGCAGCCTGGTCCAAGCCTCGTCCATGCGCAAATTCCGTCAAAAAAAGAATTCCGAGAACAACACTAAGAAGCATCCTTCGCTTCATGACAATCAACTCCTTTTATTCTGCCCCAACCGCATTCCGACTCCTATTCTGGACAAACCAGAATAGTTTTCAAGTTATTGACCCACCCTTTTCTCCCCATCCTGCTCAACTACATCCTTTTCCTCATCCAACCTGGCCTGTTTGTAATCAATACGTCCACACCCATGGGAACAAATTTCCCCGCCACTGCGGGATCATCCACCGTCCAAACATACAGCAAGAGACCCGCTCTTTTTGCTTCTCTCGCAATCTCTTCGTTGAATCCTCTGACATCCAAACCCAGTCCATCCAGGTTGTTTCGTTGCACAATCTCGATGAGATGAACGCCATGCGCTAGCCGCTTACCGGTGGAGAAATCTTGAGCCGCCTTTTTTAGAAATACCATTGTCATCTTTGGCCAGCGCCGTTTCGCAAGAACAAGCACCTCCAAACGAAAACTCATCAAAACCACCTGTTTCTGCTTTCCAGACCTAGCCAAGACCCTCTCCAGACCTTCTAAAATTTCTGGGCCCGATTTCACTTCAAGCAACAAGCTCTTGCCCTCAGGCAGGGTCATCAAAAAATCATAAAGGGTTGGAATCTCCTCGCCCACGTACTCCGTCCCCATATGACTACCGACATCCAAGCCCTTCAGCCTTCTCCATGGCGTCTTGCCCACCCAGAGATGCTCGCCAGAAACCCTGTCCGTGCTCAGGTCATGAATGACCACGATCTCACCATCAATGGTTTGCTGCACATCGCACTCGACTGCATCAGCACCCAATTTCCAAGCCAAACGCGCCGAGACAATTGTGTTCTCCGGAGCGAGGTGGGATGCACCCCGATGGGCAGCTATCTGTATTGATTTGCTCCTCGACTCCTCAATCGAGCCTTTGCAACCCAACATCGTCATCAAGATGCCTGGAAAAATCAGGGAACACCCCAAAAGCCAACAAATGCTCGTAAATCTATTTTTGTCTACATTTTCAAGCAATTGAAACTCCTCTGTCCCCGGAAAAGCGGGCATCGAATTTGCCGAAACAACCAAACTGCGTTAGGCTTGCACCCGAACAAGCCCACAAAGAGGTAAAAAATGCTCCAAAGATCACTGCAAATCGCAAGCTTAATACTGCTCCTCGGCATACCCATGACAAGTTTCTCCCAAGGGAGCACAGAGCCGATAATCGTCAAATCAAGTCTGTACCAGATGCCCACGAGGGATGACTGGAATGCAGCCGGTCTGGCACCAGAAGAATACGACATGGCCGTCCAATACAAGTCATCTATTGCTGTTTGGAAAAAAATGAACGACAGCCGCAGAGCACATGTCACGGCGGGCTGGGCCTGCATCGGAGTCGGACTGCTAGCAGGTGCAGTGGAAGCCACCGTCATCATGGCGAGCGACATCGACATCAGCCTCCACCCCGAGCAAGAGGTCTTCATCATGTCCACTGTAGCCATGGGCGCTACGGCGTTGACCGGGCTCATCATTCTGCTGACCGCGCCAGGACCGGAAGACCTTCGCAACAGACCCCAGGAAGAACTGCCCAAATTTGCATCCTTCGACCTTGGCGGCGGAGTCTCCCTCCGCCCCCAGCCAATGGGACTCCGCCTCGACTTCTGAGTCAGAAAAGCTCCAACCTCTCGCCAGCCCCAACAAACACCTTCGATGCCTGGAATTTCATCATCTGCCCAAACGCTCTTAGCAATATCGGATCAAAACGATGAGCCAAATCCGAGTTCATCAAGGAAACCGCGATATCCGCTGAATACGCCTTTTCACAGGTCAAGGTATCGTAGGCATCTGCGATGCCGACAATTTTGGAGTATACGCACAAACTGCTGGTCGCCTTGATGTGACTGATTTTTCCAAGGTGGTTTTCTACGGCCACCCCGTAGTCTGTTCCGTGATTGGCTGCCACCAAAAGCCCCACCAGGCTTCGCTTATCCATTGCACCCGCGCGCAGATAAGAAACCACAGAACGAAGTGAAGATTCTTCTATTCGTTTTTCTTGCTCGGGATTCAATGATGCATTTGGGAGCAAGAGATCCGGATCAAGCGCCATCTTGCCCAAATCATGAAAGAGACCCGCCATGCCAAGGTCCCTCAACCGCTCCTTTCCAATACCCACTTCTGAGCCGAAAACGATGGAGAGCACGGCGACATTGACAGCATGAAAAACGAGCGCCTCCTCTCCTCGATCCATCACGGACAAGCCCAAAAAATTAGCCCTGTGGCCGTGACACACATCGACCATGTCCTGAATGAATCGCAAAGCCTTATTCATATGCACAGGTGGCCCATCTCCCCGCTGGCCCTCAATAAACCTGCGCATGAAAAAAATCAGTCGAGAAAAGACCAGCATGCCATAACGTTTTCGATCCAGCCTGCCGTCACTACTCGAAGCATCCAGCGCCTTCTCACTTGACATAATCTCCTTGAGCTTCTCGAATTTTCGAAGCCGAATGACCTGCAGTTTCCGGTCCGAAACATCTTCCCCCCCCCCCCGTCGTTTTTCACCAACCCTAAAAACCTGCAACAAAGCCTTGATCTCTGAGACATTTATTGGCGCATCCAATTCGAAGCCGCCCATATCCACACGCTCGAACTCCGAAACCAGATAACGAATATTATCCGCGGATTTGATATCCGTTCGCACCAGCATGTTGTTCAAATAGAAGGCCTCACCGGCTGCCTGTAGATTGAGATTGCCTTCAGCGCGAATGAGCAGATTGATTGACTCTCGAAAAGACTCCAGCGGTTTTACGAAAATGGCGTTGTCCGGATCGTAGAGCTTAACATTCTTTACCAACATGTATAGTCCGCTCACGACGGCCCGACTCATCTCCTGCAAACGCTTGCTGTATGCTCGCCCTTCCTCCAAATTCTCGCCATCAGCTTCTAGTTTGCCCTGGGTTCTGAATTTGTCTGCCATTGCATCAACCTCCAGTCCCACCAAGCAAGCGCTCCTTCATCCGAACACAGGCCCGCTCGACCATTTTCTGCATCTCGTCATCCTTGAATCCTTCACCCAGTTCACCCGCAAGAAAACGATACACACCGATCGAGGCAGAAGACGCCAGAGCCTTGATCAGATTCTTCCTCATCTCAGACAACTGCTTTTTCTGCAGGAGACTTGACAAGTGCAATTGCTCCCGAAAATACGAGAAAACTTCAGGGTCATCCAGGCCGGCCAACACAGACCAAATCACCATCTGTTCCTGGGATGACTTTTCTCGAAATCCGTCATCCGTGGCCAGGGCCATCAATGAACGCTTCGCGATCCCGGTGTCCGATTGAGGCAAAAGGCGCGCGGCGGTCACGCGCACTTGTGGATCCGAATCTCGAAGAGCCTTTGTCAGATAAGCGCTTGCTGTCCTGCTCTTGCTGCCAGCCACCACCTTGAGTGCCTCTAGTCGAATGGCCAAATTGGGATGCTGCAAAAGATTGGCGGCAATCTGGAGTTTATCTGGCGGGTCAATCTCCTGGATGATGGTCAGCATGTCACGGACGTAGTTCGCCTTGGAGCTGGTCAGGCGCTCAATGTACTTATCCAGCGAATCCGCGCCAAAAACTATAAGGGTGTCACACATCACGGCCCTGGCCTCTGGACGCGTCATCCGCTCCAACGCTGTCAAAAGGGTATCCACGGAAACCGGCCCAAGTCGCAACAGCAACGACCTGGCCAAGTCCAGCTGCTTTTGGTTGGCGCTTTTTTCCAAAACACCTGCAAGATGATCAACTCGCTCTGGTTCACTGAGGCGGTCGACCATACGAACCCGCAGATGTTGGAGCAACAGAGAGCTGGAAAGCGGAAGATTTCTAACATCTATGCGCTCAATGCTGCGCATCAGCCACTCCAAACCGCGAAGATTCTCAAGCATCAAGAAACTATCGATGAGAATCACCAATCCCGCCTCGATGCGCGCGCCCAAATCCTCATCAAGTTCGCCCTCGAAAAGCCCGAGCAAAACCGTAGCAAATCGAGGCTGCCACATGAGCGCCAGGTCTTGTTCCAAATCCTTCGCAATGGCCTCTAGGTCGCCCTGCTTGAGGACCTCCCCTTCCACATGAAGCCCTGACACTTGTTCAATGTTGTCCAACTCGAGCTCAAGGTCATCCAGGGCCAAATGGGCAAACTGAAGCGAGTCCTTAGAAGCTGTCGTCAAGGAATGATAAAGATAGTTAACGATCTTATCCACTTCGATCTTGGTTTCTTCAGTCGAGGACTTACCAAGTGCGAAGGTTTCCATAACCACATGCTCAATGTGGTCAAGGTCCTGCTTCCACATCAAGCTGACCATGTCCTCACCGGCAAACTCAGGGTCCTTGAAGTTGGTCAAACACAAGAGGATGAAATCCAACAACTCCTGTTCGTCCAAACCTTCCCTGAAAGTCAGCAACCTCACTCCGTCCCTGTAGAAACGGAAAGCGAGATTTTGCTCGGAGGGTTCCGCATCGTAGACCACAGCCTGGTGAATCTTGAATGCCCACTGTTCGACGCTCAACGTGATGTTGCCGTGTTCCTGAAGAAGGGAATCCAGGGCCGTAAAAGCAGGCTCAAGAAACTTGCCATACTGTGCGGTTGCATGCCGGTAAAGAGAAATGTTCTTAAGTGACTTGTTGAGCTTCTCAAAAAATTCCTTAAGCTGAAGGACCCGCTGTTGAACATCTGGGTCGTGCTCGCGCATTGCTGGAGCTTCGTCCTTCATCTCGCCGAGCCCTTCCGGGAGCCCTTCCGGGGACGGAGTAGGTACCGGCTTCAGCTTAATCACAGGAATGTCCGGGATTGGGTCTAAATCTTCTTCTGAGGGAACCCCTTGGCCCGGAGGCTTGATCTTCATACCAACCTCGCTTTTGCAGCTATTATATGAAGTCGAACGAAGGATTGCCAGCCAAGAAGCCGTGTCCGGATTCCGGACACCTTGACTACTCTCTAGCTACTCTGTCCCCGTTTGAATTCGTTTGAATTGTGGCTCAAAAACGCATTTTCCGACACTTACAAACCAAGACCCACGATGGACCGATTCTTGCTTCTAGAAGCAACATGGCTCGTCCATCCAGACAAGACGTCCTTGGTAACGGCCCCGCCGTCGTTCACGTCAACGCCAGTTGTCATAATGGGGAATTCCTGCTCGCCGATGAGATTGTAAAAACCACGCTCTACCTGCTGTTGTTCTTTTACAAAACCGTCTACAACGTCCTCATCTACGAATATTGCTTTATGGACAGCCATATTCACATCATCATCGAAGTCGCAAAGGTGGAAGACCTTTCAAGGTTCATGCAGCAGGTTTTCAGTCAACTGGCTCGCTTCATCAACAAACGCATGCAGCGCACAGGTGAAGTTTTTCAGGACCGCGCCAAGACACCACTCATTCAAAGCGGCGATCAATTTCTCATCACCATGCGCTACATCGACCGAAACCCAGTCCGCGCCAGCATGGTGCGCAAAGCGCATGACTATCCATGGAGTTCCTATCGACACTATGCTTACGGAGAGCACAACGACCTCATCGATGATGCGCCGGAATACCTCGGGCTATCCAAACTTCCCGCGAAACGGCGTTTGATGTACCAACGCTTAGCCCTTCGCCTGCCTCATGAGGGCAAACGAAAACTAAAAATTTTCAGCACGCGCTACTTCATCGGCGACGCGGCCTGGATTATGGACATGATGCGGAAAGCGGGCTTTACCCGCCCCCGCATTCCGCCAGATCCATTTTTGTAAGCTCGGGGAAAAAATGCAGGCTATACAAGAGTACCGCGATAATGGGTGTCGTGCTGACGCTTCTTGACGTGCTCTGGCACGTAATCCGGTAACACAACCGGTGCAATCTTCTTCCGGTCAACGCCCAGCTCAGAAACCAGTCCATTGACCTCGCCCACGTGGTCCAGGTTCAGACTTCCCAATTCCAAACCTTTCGCGTATTCGGCTGCAAACTTGCCCGCTCGCCGACCAAACACAATGAGGTCCAGCTGACTGTTGCCCATCAGACGATTTCTTCCGTGGATACCACCCGCCACCTCGCCAGCCGCGAAAAGCCCATCCACAGTCGTCCGACACTCCACATCAATCTGAATGCCACCGTTTTGGTAGTGCAAAGTCGGAAAAACAAGCACCGGTTCCGTCCTGATGTCTACACCGAAACGCTGAAATTGCCGAAGCATTGCGGGCAGGTTCTTTTTTATTGCTCCGTCCCCATTAAGAATTTCGATAACCGGAGTATCCAGCCAGATCCCCACATGTCCTGGAGGTGTTTTTATGCCTTTGCCGCCTGATGCCTCGCGGATGAAAGCCGCTGACTCGACATCGCGGGGCTCCAAAGGATAAACGAACAGCTCGCCGTCTGCGTTGACCGGTTGTCCACCCATGCCCCGCAGCTTCTCAGTACAAAGGAAACCCAGAATTTGTGGAGGATGAACAGCACCGGTTGGGTGATATTGAACCGAGTCCATGAACTGCAAGTGCGCTCCCACCCTGTATGCCATGACCAAGCCATCACCGGTGGCACCATAGTGATTCGTGGTTTCGAATCCCTTGATATGCAATCGACCAAAGCCGCCGGTTGCCATCACCGTCGCCTTGGCTTTGATCGTGAAATACTCGCGGGTCAGTAGATGATAGACCACCGCACCTGCGACGCGGCCCTGATCGTCTTTGATCAATTCCACGGCGGACATGTGCTCAAGAATCTTGATTTCTGACCGATTCTGCACTTCGTCCCGCAAGGTTCTACAAATGGCCGCGCCGGTATAATCGCGGGCAGACAGCATGCGTGGTCGACTCGTGCCCCCGCCAGGCTTGGTCTTCAGGTCCCCGCTTTGTTCCTGATCAAACATGACGCCCTTCTTGCGAAGCCAAGCGATAGCGTCCGGTGCCTCGTTCACGAGGGCCTGAGCCAATTCCGGGTTGTTATCAAAGTGGCCACCGCCCATTACATCCAGGTAGTGATGGACAGGGGAGTCGTCCTCGCGCACTGCGGACTGAATGCCGCCCTGCGCCATCATGGAATTGGCATCGCCCATACGAAGCTTGGTAAGCAAAGTAACGTTGGCACCGTTTTCCTGCGCCAAAAGAGCCGTGCAGAAACCTGCGGAACCGGCACCGACCACCAGCACGTCGGTTTCAAAATCGGGATGCAGCAGATCGTAGTCGGCCGGATCGATGCGGACAAAGGTCTCTAACAAATCCGACACCTCAGTCGTCAGCATGTCACCTTTGTTCGGGCCCCAGCGCACCTCCCGCCTGGCATCGTCCTGGAAATCTGGATGATGCCCGTTCAAGACCTCATCTCTTTCGATCTCGGTCATCGGGGTCACGATAGGCTGCCCGGAACGAGCCAATTCAACTCGTTTTGCCCGGGTGGCCTCCACCTTGCGAATCGATTCCTGCATACTCTCAGGATACATGGCCTGTCCTTCCCTGGGCTATTTGGTCTTGATCTCACGCGCATAGTAGCGCTTCTTGAGATCTTCCGAACTGATGGTCTGGAGGTCGTCTAGGTCCTTGTCGAAGCGGCCCTCTTCGATCTCTTTAACGCGAGAATCTAAATGGGGGGTCGGTTTGGCCAGATAACGACCATACAATCTCCGCACCATGCTCGCCGCGTCGTACTGCACGATTTCCGCGGGGCATCTCATGGCGCATAGTCCGCATCGAATGCAGTCAAAAGAAATATCGGCAGCCTTGGCGATGTCGCCACGCATCATGGACTGGATGTAATCCATGACCTGGATATCCTGGGGACAAATCTTGGTGCAGGTGTTGCACGCAACGCAACGAAACACCTCGGGATACACCTTTTTGATCGCCTCGACATCGGGAGTCAATTCCTCAATATCATAGCTTGGTTTCTCGGCAGGCATGAAAGGCACTTGCGCAAGATACATGCCGTCGGACACGACCGTCTGACAGGCCAGGCCACCTCGAATTCTATAGTCCCCCTTCTCACGGTACACGGTCCCGCAAGCACCACAGAAGCCCTCACGGCAACCAACCCCGGTCGTCAACTGGAAGCCGGCGTATTCCAGGGCAGTCATGATGGTGGAGCCCACCGGCACCTTAAATGCCTCCCCCATCACAAAGATTGTAACCATCTCGTTCTGGCTTGTCATCGCAGGATCCCTTCCTTGGGCTGCCTAAGCGCCACCAACAGCCTCGATGAGGGGGTGTGGATCAACATGATGCAGGGCTGTCCATTCTTTCGACCAAGACTGTCCAAAAGCAACAGCCATCAACTCACTGAAATAGAAAATCGGCATCCGCGCAGTGTCTGGCATGACCTTGACCGCTTCGCGTTGCATCTGATCCAGATTGTATGCACAGAGGGGACAGCTGGTCACGAGGCCCTGCGCTCCGGCGATCGCCGCCGAACCCAGGATGGCATGGATCCTACCCAAGGTAACAGCACGTCGAGTCAGGGTCTGATAGGCCCCGCAACACTCCGAATTTTGTCCAAAACTCACAGGCTCAGCGCCAAGCGCCTGGAGCAAATCCTCCATGACCCGAGGACTCCCTGGATTGTCAATGGCCAACTCGGCGGGCCTGGTCAACAAGCAACCGTAGTAAGCCGCCAGCTTCAGCCCGTCCAGTGGTTTGGTGACAGCCTGCTTGACCTGCTCGAAACCAATTTGGTCGCGCAAGAACACGAGTGGATGGACCACGTCCACCCTGCCCTCGTACACGCCGTCTTCCTTGTACATGATGTCGCGCACCCGCTGCAGCCGATCCGGATCGGTACCGACAAAAGTCTGAGCGCGCTTCAAGGTGTTGTAACACATGCTGCAGGGGGTTAACAGCACACCGCCCCCTTGCTGCTCCGCACGCAAAAGGTTACGCATGGGTGCCAATTGCTGCATCAAATCATCATCCGTCATGGAGTAAACCGTGCCGCAACAATTCCAGCGATCCAACTCTTGGAGCTCAGAACCCAAGGCGGCCATGGCTGACACCATAGACTCGTCAAAATTGGCAGCCTTGTTCTTCAAGGTGCATCCGGGGAAGTAAAGCACTCTCATCGCTCGCTCCTCGGACTCAACCTGTGAGTTTGCGCATGGCACTGATGAGCAAAATGGGCGGAGCATCCGCGCAGGCGGCATCCAAAGTTTCTGCGGGCGCAAGGCAGCCCAGGCGAGCCCTGAGTCTCATGGCCCGCAGGGTTTCCATGACCCCAGCGATGTCGATACCTCTTGGGCATTTGACCGAACACTGCAGACAACTCGAGCAAACCCAAATGCTCTTGCTCTCCAATGCTTCTTCCAAAGCACCAAGCTGAATCAAATGCATCAATTCCCTTGGAGAAAGGTCCATCTCTTGGATATTTGGACAGGAAGCCGTGCAGATTCCGCATTGTTTGCAGAGCAACACCCGCTCCCCACTGATCTCATCAACGCGTTCGCAGGCAGTGAGCTTCTCGGGTTTCAGAATTCTCACACTCACCTTGTCGCCTCCTCGAAGGGAATTCAACAATGCCTACTGAATACAACTTTTAGCGGGGACAGAGCAACAAGAAACCACTGTAATAATTGACACAAATGAAAATCATTCCTTCTCTGGAATCTCCAAACAAGAACTCAAATCAGGATGAGGTCTGGACACATCGTCCTCGCAAGGGGCCCAAGATGTTGGGTTATTAGAAACACATCGCAATCCCAAGTCGGAGCGAAACACCTCCGGTGCCTCGCTTTGGCGACTACTTGCCCGCAAATACGCTGCTTCACTCAGCCATCCCCCCCCCCGAACATTTTTCTCCTCTCCTGAGAATTCTGCGTCCCCAGGACAAGTGTAGTCGGCACAGCAGGAGGAATAGAAATCCGCTTGATAGTCTAAGGCCATCCACTCAGCGACATTTCCAGCCAGGTCGCAAAGCCCGTCAGCGCTTTGCCCTTCCGTCAGGCTACACACCGGTGCTGGCGAGCTCTGCAGGCATTCTGCAAACAAGGAACGGTCGCAGGAAGGTACTCCGTCCCCCCAGGGATAAAGTCGGGTTCCTACAGCCGAGGCAGCCATTTCCCAATCCGATTCATAGGGCAAACGCATTCGCCGCCATCTACAATAGGCATCCGCTCCGTACCAACTCAGGCCGACCGCCGGAAAAAACTCGAATCCGGGTTCCACGGTCCACAATCCATCAGTCTCAACAAGGTGATTGCTGGAGGCAGAAACATCAACGCAAGGCCCCGGGTCACATTGATTTCCCTGATCGTTGAGAAACCAACTGAGGTCCCGCCAGGTTGCCTCGTGTTGGTCCATACGGACCATGCGCATCGTGAAAACATGCAAAGGAGATTCATCCACTTCCCCCTCCTCGCTGCCCATAGGGAAAGCCACAAAATCACCTTGACTGGGTATACGAAGCTGTTGCACCAGGGGCTGGGGTACGCCGTTCGGACCTACTTCGGCACAGATGGTGGGCACATGTTCAGCCAACAGGGATGCATCATCAAGACGTCTGACATCGAATTGATCGAAATCGGGCGTACAAGGTCGGGCTCCTTTGCAGACCTCACTCCAGTTAAAGGAGTAGCGCCGATCTCCGAAAGCAAACTCCATGTCCATCCATCGATGGTGGTGCATCTCAAACAGGAAAGAACTTTCGGGCAGCTGTTTCACCAATCCATCCTGGCACAAATAGGCCTCGTAAGCCTCGTAGCTGAAGTTCACAAGCTCCACTCCTGTTGGCCGCGCCTTGACAAAAACCTGAGCGTCCAGGTCGCCGAACTGGACGAGACAGCGGACATGCACCTCGGGCACTTCATATTCTTCTTCCAAGTCGTCCACCAACAGATGTATTGGTAACGCCGTGTATGGAAAAGGACAGGATCCCCAATAATGAACAGGCAAAGGGTCTCCCCCATCCATGCCGCCGTCCTCCGCGTCTACAGCCAGGTCCCCCGCGTCCAAAGCCAAACCTGCATCTGATGCAGCATCCTGCATTCCGTCCTGCCCTCCGTCATTTGCAGTTGCTCTGTCCCCGTTGGTACAGCCAGAAAAAGTGACGAGACACATGACCATAGCGGCGGGCCAAGCAGCTGTTTTCGCGGAGGAAAACAAAGGATCAGGACTCCTATCTACTGAGGACGCTCAGGGCCTTGGTCGCCCCTTCAATCATCGCCCGGGAAGAGACAACGTCGCCAACCGCCTGCTTCATCCAGGCATTGGGCGTCAAATTGCCCAGAGCGCACATGCGCTCC
>JAFCZJ010000346.1 GCA_019314375.1 Deltaproteobacteria bacterium
ACATAGCTTTGGGAATACGACACGCCCTTGTGGGTGTAGCGGTAAACCCAGCCCACGAACAAGCTCAAGACAAGACCGAGGCCCAAGACCAGGGCCATGTCCAACAGGGTAAAAGCCGACGACAGATCGCCGAAACGCTCAAGATCTTTCAGTAGTTCGTCCATACAGACCGTCCTCCTTGCCATCCTTGCCCGGTGCCATGGCCAAGGGGATGACATCCATATCCTTGGACATCGCCACCCCAGCACAATACTTGCTCACCCGGCGCATCTGGCAACCATGTCGAGCCAAGAGCGAGGTCACCCAGTCGGGTATCGCGTCGTTGACCTTGACCTCCATGATCGACCAGTCGGGAGAAAGAAAAAGGTGGTTCTTTGCGTCCAAATTCACTTTGAGACCGTGCACCCTGTAGCCCACGTGGGTATCGAAGGTGATGCGCAGGCCCGCGTCGTAAAGTCCGCCCACAAAGGCCTGCCGCCGATAGGCCGTGATGCAGGTGGGCTGCAAGTGCATGGCTCGCACCATGTACTGCACCTCGGAAGCCACCTGCCGGTCCATGTCATCCAACTCCCGCTCCGGCATGATCCCCGCGCAGAGTTGCTCGGCCTCTTCCAATGGCAGTTTCAAGCGACGTTTCTGCACCGTCCGGTTCATGCGCTGCTTGATCTCCACCATCCCCTCGGTGACATGATCCAATCCGCCCTCCAGCTCAGGGCCCGGATAGATACGCAAGCGCAGCTTCCGGCGATACTTCAAGCCCTCAATCTTGGCCCAAAAACAATCCAGGGCCGGGCTGTCGTAATATAAGCTAAGCAGACGATAGCCATTCAGCCCGCCGTGAGTATCCGGCTCGGTCATCGTTTTCAAGTCCTCAACGATACGCTCCACGTCCGCGGCCGGCAGCACGTACTTCAGCTCATAGCGGTTGAAGCGTCGAATCATGGCGCTTCCTCGAAGCTTACCCGCAGCCCCAGCACGGAGGGGTCGGACCTGAACTTCTTGCCCTTCATGCGAAGCTCTAAGACCTCTGTCTGCTGCTTCAACTCCGGCAGCGGCACCGAGATCAAGCCTTGCTTGCTCACCTCGACCTTCTTGCGCCAACCCGCTCCACGCAAGGAAATGGTGTAGGGAATCAAATCCTTAGGTGTCTGTACGTCCAAGACCAGGGTCGTCGTTCCTTTGTTCTTTTTCGTCAACAAGGCCACCGGGCCCGGCGTCTCGATCCAGCCATCCCGGTGGGCGCTGATGAGCCCAGCCTCCCGATTGTCCAACAAGGCCTCGCCAAGCCCTGCATGCCTCGCAAAGGACCGCTCGAGCAGGGCCCGATCTTCGGCCTTGAGTTTCTTCATCTCGCCGATTTTCAGCAAATGGTGTATGGACCAAACCCGGTCCAGGTCCGGCTGGATCAAACCCCAGCCGAAAAAACCCAAAATCGCGGCGTAGACCACACAAACCATCACAAAACCGACGCTCGGTCGCCTGGTGCGGGAGCTGGTCATGGTGCAGGTTCCCCCAGTTGAGCGTCCAGCCAGGCGTCTAACTTCTCCGGCCCCTCAAGGCCGAGGACATTATTCATCAACTGTCGAAGCCCGCCCTTGTGGGGCAAGCGAATTTGCAAATGGCCTGCGATCAATCCTTCCCGGGATTCCTTGTCTGTCTTGATGGTTTGTTCACTGCCGACGACAAAGAGCCCATCCGCGTTCACCCGACTGTCACCCTGGTAACGCACAGCGCGGCGATAGATGCGCAGGCCGATGTTGTTTCGGTAAAGCAAAGCCTCGATCAAATCCACCGAGGAAGCATTCTTGGCCAGGACGCCGACCTTCGATTTGGCGATGAGCACGTCCCGCAAGCGTAGTTCGCTCTCCTCGCCTGCCGACACGGCATTGCCCCCGCATGCCAACAGAACGCTATCGGTCACTTCCAAACGCGAGGCCATCAAATCCAAAGCCTCGTCCCCGGCCCGGATGACCTGTACGCGGTTCATCTTGCCGTCGACAAACTCTAAATCGAAAGCGTCTTTGGCGGCATGCTCCACCCGTGTGTCGGAAATGGCCAGGCCCTTGACATAGGCCATGTGCAACACATCCTCCGACCCCAGGTTGCGACCAAAACGACAATTTTCAATATGGATGTTCTCGGTGTCGTGAATGTTGATCACACCCGGATAGGCCTTTCCCTCAAGGCCGAC
>JAFCZJ010000347.1 GCA_019314375.1 Deltaproteobacteria bacterium
CGGCGAGGCCCCGGCCCGGATCAGCGGCTTCAGGGCGGTGTCAATCTTGGACGGATAACGCGTCGCCCCCACCAAATCAACAATGTATTCGCGCACCGCCGGGTCGATGTAAATCCGGTTCACGAGCTGGCGGCTGCGCTCGACCGTCTCGGGCGACACGACCGGCTTGGTTTGCGGGTTGGCCGAGGTGACCGCCATCCGGTCCATGATCTCAAGTTCCTCGCTCCGGCTCGGGTAGTCGATGGTGACCTTGAGGAGAAACCGGTCGAGCTGGGCCTCGGGAAGCTGGTAGGTCCCCTCCTGGTCGATGGGGTTCTGGGTGGCCAGAACCAGAAACGGCTCGGGAAGCTTGTAGGTGGTGTCGCCCAGGGTGACCTGACGCTCCTGCATCGCCTCCAGCAGCGCCGACTGCACCTTGGCCGGGGCGCGGTTGATCTCGTCGGCCAGGATGATGTTGGCGAAGATCGGGCCGAGTTTCGGATCGAAGGCGCGCTGCTCGGGGTTGTAGATCATGGTGCCAATCAAATCGGCGGGCAGGAGGTCCGGTGTGAACTGAAGGCGCGCGAACTGAAGCTCCATCGTGCCGGCCAGGGCCTTGACGGCCAGCGTCTTGGCCAACCCCGGCATCCCCTCCAGCAGAATGTGCCCGTTGCAGAGCAACCCGATGAGAAGCCGCTCCACCAACCCGTCCTGGCCGACCAGGACGCCGGCCATCTCCTCCCGCACCTCCCGGATCCAGGGGCTGGATTTCTCGATGTGTTCGGAAAGTTGCTGGGGATCGGTGCTGGTCTGCATGGCGCGGCCGAAACCATCGCAACTCAACGCCGTCTTGCAACGCCCAATCTCGGCAATCTCCAGAGATCTGATCGGTTTGATTGATGATTTCCGATTGATGAAGGGGGTCCTCAAGATCCTGAGGAATGGCCGTGGCGACAAACCAAGCCAGGCGGCTGCGGGCTTGGCGCGGTTCTTCCTCCTCGCCTTCCTGGGCAAGGAGGGGCAGTGCGACGGAGAACAACAGAAGGAGCGGGAGAAAAACAGATTTCATGGGGAGTTTTAGACCTCGCTCGGGCTCAGCCACCGGAAGCTCTCGATCCGGAATTTGCGGCCGAAGCGGCGGTTTGAGCTGGTGAGATCGGGATTGTCACTGAAGCGGCCGTTGGCGTCGATCTCGCGTGCGGGCACCTCGGCATCGTTGGTGCTGTCGCAGTATTCCGGCGTGCGCTGCACGATGGCCTCGCACCATGCCCGTGCCAGGACCTTGCCGCTGGCATCATTGGACTCGCCGTAGGCCCGGATCCGGAAGGTGTCGTCGCGCACCCGACCCTTGTGACTTGCACGATTTGATCAAAAGTGGATATAGACGACTTCGAGCGGATATCAGTCAATAATGCATCTGAACAGAAACCGGACTTACTACCTTACCGGAAAAGTGATGCTCTCATAATCCACGCGGTTGTATCGCGTATCCCAGATGAAGATGCACATTTCACGACGGGTGGAATAGAGCGCCACAGTGGAGGCGGTGATCATGTTCCATTCCTGCCGCTTAGGGTGAAAATAGCTGAGGCGGATGGGTAAACTGACAGCTTTGGCGGCTCCGAGCGGATTGTGAATTTTAAATTGTCCGGGTTTGACCTTGATTTTCGCCCGCCCCAACTCGATGCCGACCATAAGTTTGGTCATATTCAAAAACATCGTGTCCCCGCCCTTGAAGCTTGCCAGATCCTGGACCCTGGCTTTGAACAGCAAGCCGTTTGAATTCTTTGCCACAGGCATGAGAATGATGATCGCATTGGTCACAGTATCTGGAACGGTGGCTTGAGCGAGTGTGAGATATTCGGGCTTTTCCATGCCAACCGTCCCTTGGACTGACGTGGTTCGGCGGTGCCATCTTCTTGAGCGAACAGAGGGGAAGCGGCGCTGAAACCGAGACACAGGCAAAGCAGAAGATTTTTCATCAGGAATGTTAGAGACAGGAACTTAAACCTCGGATGGGTTCAACCAACGAAAACTCTCGATCCGGAATTTGCGGCCAAAGCGGACGTTTACTTGCGAAAGAGCGGGGTTATCACTGAAATTACCGCTTGCATTGAGCAGCCGTGTCGGGACGTCGGCATCATTGGTGGGATCCTGATACTCAGGTACCCGCTGCACCACGGCCTCGCACCACGCGCGGGCGGTCACCACCTTGCCACTTGCATCACGAGCCTCGCCATAAGCACGGATCCGGAAGGTGTCATCGCGGACGGCCAGGGTGTTCGCGATGGGCTTGAGAAGATCCGATTGGATGATGTAGCCGGGAATGCCAGCCAAACGCGAACCTTCAGCCGCCTCGGGGGTGGCGAAACTATTGCGACCAAGGTCTGATCTACTGATCATGAAAGTATCTTCGGGTGCCTTGAAGCGATAATTGATGGATTTCGAGTCAGGGGACTTGTCATCATAGTCGATGGCACTCTGCAAAGCACCCATGATGCCAAGATCATCATTTGACAGGCGGCGGTTGATGAACTCGGAAAAATTGAGGAACGGGCCCCGCTTCTTGACTTGTTTGACGCATTCCTCAGCCAGTTTGATGATTTGCTCGTCGTCCAGAAAGCGAACACCACTCCAGCCTCTTGTGCCATCGGGCATGGTTACACCCCGACCAGCATCGTCCATCTCCTTGTCAGAAACCTCCGTATCAAAGCGCGAGAGCGCGATCCGCTTGCCGCTTGGCACATCAATCTTTTTGACCGCACCAGAGTTGTCGCGGAAAACCAACTGCCGTTCGCGAATGCCGCTGAACAATGCCTGCCACGCTGCCACCGAGGTGCTGTTGACGTTGAACATGCCATCCACCATCAGGTATTGGGCTGCTTTGAGATATCCGTCCTTCGCGCTGAGATCGGTTTTCGCGGCAGAGGCTGATTTTCCGCTGGAATAATACTTGTAGCGTTGATTTGAAATCGGATCACTTTCAATCAGGCGATCAAGATTCTCACTTAGGCCAACTGCCTTGCTTGCTCCAGGGCGCGTTTGATCCGCCAGGGACGAGACGAAATAATCGTCCCACAAGGCGTCGTTGAGGAGAAAAACATGGTCCCAGTAGTCGCAATAAGCCTTTGTGTCCACTTCTTCAGTCACGCTAGGGTTTGTCCGGTTGATGACATCTCTGCTTTTCGAGTTATCGAGGAACCGGTAAACGTCAGTCCTTGGCAGCATCGGGTGCATGAAGGAGTTTCCGATGCCCGGTCCGGTAACGCCACTTTGATAGGCGACACGCTTGCTCTCGGCGCAATAGAGTGAGCATTTCGCCACACTACTGCCATCTCCGGTGAATCTGCGTGCAAAGTTAGGTGCGAGTTGATTAGCGTTGAGCCAGCCAGGATTGATACGCATGTTGGCAAAGCCCGCAAGACTGCTGATCGGTGCGGTGGGAAGTTCCAGCATGGCGGCAGAAGTAACCTGTTCGTAGGCGGGAGCCCCCGAACCAAGAAATGCCTTATCACCAACTTGCCCGACGATCTTGCTTACACCAAACGTCGTGGTCGGACCGAAATTCACGATGTACGGGCAGTCCAGCCGTTGGGTGTGGGCGATCGTGTCATCAAGGGACATGTACATCCCGCTTCCAAAATAGAATGGCGGGGCCTGTATCCAGTTTCGGCTTCGCCAATCTTTTTCCCAGCGGATGCTGGGGTAATCGAACTCGAACAGTCCCTTGATCGCCATTTGCGTGTAAGCCACGATCTTGGGGTTTCCATCAAACTCCCATAGGGCGAGGTTTCTAGCGCCGGGTGGAGTGATCGGGGTGTTGGTCTGGTCCGGACGGTGCGGGCTTCTCTGGAGCCAGTCGTTGGAATATGTCATTGGCAA
>JAFCZJ010000105.1 GCA_019314375.1 Deltaproteobacteria bacterium
CGATGGCCTGCTCCGCGGCTTTGCGCCTCAGGTTTTGGGCCACCGTCGCGTCCAGCCCGGCTTCGGCCGCCAGGCGATCGGAGGCAGCCAGAAGAGCCCAATGGGGCGCTCGACCGAAATGCTCGAGCAGATCACACCACCAGGGATGCTCGATCACCACGGCCACAAAATGCCTGGGCCAAATTGACTCGTCCACGGGCCGCAGCGGCGCCAGATCCATCCAGCGAAAGACTTGCGTTTCTTCGCCGGGCCGCACCGCCCGGCAAACGCTTGCCAGGCCCGCCCCTTTCAGCAAGCTGGTGATTTCCTCGAGCAGCCTGGCCTCAGCCGCTCCGGGGATGGTTGGACACCAGGCCAGCATGGCATCCAGGGAACGCATGCCGGACATGGCACGATAGACCCGGCCGAAGCTTGGGGCCTCGGGGTCCACCACAACCGCTCCTGAAACCCTCGCCGCGGCCAATAGTTCATTTCCTGGGCTCGCCGTAAAAGCCTGCCCGAGCTCGGCCATCTCCAGAAGTCGCGCCAACGAGATACGCCCAGCATTCATGGTGGGCAGAATGGCCCGGCGCCAGATTCCCGGCACCTCCCGCCAAGCCGCGGGCCTGCGCAGGGCGTCAAGGGCCATGCCCGCAACCAATGCATGCCGATCCCTCGGACCATCGCTCAAACGCATGCCGCTCATGGGTGATTTGAGCAACCAATAAAGGAACAAACAGCAAGCCAGAAAGGCCGCAGTCAGGTACAACAGCAACAAGGGAGTCCCCTGCCGGATCTGGCCCTCCCCGATCTGGCCATCCCTGATCTGGGCTCTGTTGTTTTCGGGTTCATATGCAAGGTCGGTTTCGGGCAAGGAATCCCTGCCCCGTGAAGGTGAAGCGCCGGATGTGGCGTCGGAGATATCCAGTGCCTGATGACGCCCCGCCACCTCGGTCTCCACCCAGGCATGCAGGCCCGGCTTTCCCCTCCCCTCGCTACCCACAATACCCGCAACCAGCCTGGCCGGACGCCCCAAGCGCCGCAAGGACCAGGCCAAAACACCGTTGAGCACATCGCAATCACCCGCGCCCGAATCGAATACGATCTCCAGCCAATTCGGATCCTCTTCAGCCAAGGCCTGGGCATAAGCCAGGGCCAAGCTCTCGGATTGCTCGTAGCGCAAAAGATGCCTGAGCTGGTTGCTCAGGTGCTCCGCCTGCTTCTCGGGATCGAGCCTGGCCGTCTGCTCAAGCACCATCTGCAAGGTCGGGGGCACCACCCCCGCCGGCCTGGGCGCCGGGAGCAAATCGGCCTTTTCTGGCCTTGCCACAAGCGAATAGGTCAAATCGGCCCCTTCCCCGTAATGCCCTTCCAGCACAAGACGAAGCAAGCCCTGACTGTTTTCCAATAGCCGCACCGGCACTTCGTTCAACAGGGCGGAGCCCGCAACCGGGCGGTAGCCCGAAGCCACGGGCAAGGACCAGGGCTCCTGCTTGGATTCCAAGCTGAGGTGAACCCGCAAGCGTTCTTCATTTTCTTCCGCACGACCCTGCAAGGGTCCCCAATCATGCTTGATGGGTCCGACTTGCCATCCTCGGCGGGGATCAAAAGTCTCAAGCAGAGAAAGACGAAACAAGACCGAAATCTTCGGGCTGTATTGCAAAGCCCAGCCGGGCTCCGGCCCGCGGCCGGGCACATCGGGCCGCGAGACACGGGTGCCCTCCTCGTCCAAGCGCATGGCCGGCGCTTGCCACACAGGCCGCGAGACACGGCTGGTCTTCTCTTCCGCGCGCACGGCCGGCGCGTGCCGCACAGGGCGCGAGACACGAGTGGCCTTCTCGTCCAGGCGCATGGCCGGCGCGTGCCGCACAGGGCGCGAGACACGAGTGGCCTTCCCGTCCACACGCATGGCCGGCGCTTGCCGCACAGGCCGCGAGACACGGCGGGCCTTCTCGTCCACACGCATGGCCGGCGCTTGCCGCAGGGATGCGGAAGCGCCGAGGTGGCCTTCATTGCTATCTGCAAAACGCCAGGCCACCAGGCCACCTGTCAGACCACCCACCGTTGCAAGCAGGGCAAGCAAGAGGCCGATGGCCGCGACCGGCCGAGCCCTTCGCCAGCGCCGGATCACGAGGGAGAAGGCAGAGCGAATCCGAAAAAAGCGCCCACCTCCTTCAACCGAGCCGTCGATTGCGCTGGCGACCAGTTCTTCCAGACTGAGTCGAGCCAGGCTGAGCAAGCGCTCCAGGTTGCGGTCTCGCACCACCCGCCGACGTGAAAGAACCACTTCAATATCGTCACCGTTGAGCAGGAAAACAGGCGCAATGCCCTCCGCCTCTTTTCCTCGGCGCGGGCTTTTTCGGCCCTCCAACTCCTCTAAGTAGTTGCCTTCCACCACCGGCAAACCACGTGCAAAAAGTCGGTAGCTGGGCCTGCGACCCAGGCCCACCACCCCTTCCGCCTTACCCACGCGGAATCTCTGTTGGTTGGGGTAATCCAATTGAAAGGGGCGTTGCATGGACTCACCGTCAAGCCAAACGGGCAAAGGGCTTCCCCGCCGTCCCCGGCCACGAAGGTGAATCAGGTATCTTTCAACCGCCCGCCGCAGGCCCCGGCGGATATCGGCCTCATCTTCATCATTCTTCAAGGCCCGAAAGAGCACAAGGCGAGTGCCTCGCACGACGCGGGCCGCTTTGAGTTCCTCTACCAGGGAAAGGTCACCGCTGATGCTCAGCCCCCAGGCGTCCCGCCCGTCGTCGGAATGCACCTCCAGACGGTTGGCCTCGAATCGCAAAACGCTCCAGAAACCCACCCCGTAGCGCCCGGCTGCGCCCTGTTCCGACTCCTTGGAAGAAGCGTAGAGACGAAAAAAGTAGCGACGCGCATGTTCCATGCTCATGCCGCAACCGTCGTCTTCGAAGATCAGGCTGAGCGAGCCTTCGGCCACCCGGACCGTGATGTCAATGCGTTCCGCGCCCGCATCCCGTGCATTCTGCCCCAACTCGCGAATGAAAACCCAAGGATCGTCCCCATAGCGCGCAGCCTCGGCTTGCGCCCTTCGCAAAAATCCATCATGGGGTGAGGCCGTCCTTTGCACCCAAGCTCCAACACCCCCCGATTCAACTTGCAGTCTAACCCATTGGGCATCTAAGCCAAAGTGCTGCTTGACAGATCGGACCAGCAAGGGGGAATCTAAGGTCAGGAAATGGAGGCTGACCCTTGGCTGATTTTGAACTCATCTCAGAATATCATGTGCCCGCCAGGCGTCTCTTTGATCTCGTCTGCGCCCCGGCCTTCCAGGAGGCCATCGCATTTCGTTTCGGCGCCTTTGAGGCCAGCGTGACGGCTCTTGAGAAAAAAGGCGACATGATCCACATGAAGATCGAACGCGCCGACCCGGGCCGGGACTTCGCGGGGGGCTTGGTCAAGGGAAAAGAAGAACGCTCCATCATCATTCACGACTGGAACCGCAAGGATCTGACCAGCCGATGGTCGCGGCACTATTTGAACCGGGGACAAATGGTGACGGTGGAGGGCACGGTTTGCGTCGAAGCCAAGGGCGAGGAAGCCTGCCGCTTGATAGAACGCGGCATCGTGGACATCAAGATCCCACTCTTGGGCCGCAAGCTGGAACGCAAAATCATAGAAGGGCTTAAAGAAATGCAACCGAAGCGAGTCGACTTCATCATGGCCCAGTTGGGCCTTCACGAATAATCTCGCCAAGAGGCAAATAAATATGTCAAAACGCATCAATCTATTCCTTATTCTGAACCTGCTCATGGTCTTGGCCGCCAACGGCTGCGACGGAGATTCAAACCCATCGGACGGGGGCGCGGACGGCTTGAGCGATGCCGGAGACGCGGGTTGGTATCCTGACCCCGGCTTCATTTTTGAAGCCAAAGGCCAACTGGACTCAGTCGTGGATGAAAGTTTCCAGATGGAGAAACCCAGGCTCTATCGAACAAGTGAAGACTTGCCGGACACGGACATCCGCCGCATCAACGAATTCGACGGCCAGGTGCTGGCGGCGTCGGCCTCGGGCTTGCTGCTGCTGAACTCGGCCCAAGACCGCTTTGAGCGCTTGACTCTGCCCGATACCGACGAGGCCATCATCGACATGGCTGAGCGAATGACCAGCGCTGGGCAAGTCGTTCTGTTGACACCTACCCGCCTCATCCTCCTGGATCTCGATGGCAGCGACCATCAGATCGTCGCCCATGCCGGCAACGCCATTTGTGTCACAACCGATGGCGACCAGATCTACCTGGGCACCGAAGAGGGTCCTTTACACCTCGAAGCGGGCAGCCTGGTGGTGGTGGCAGACGCACCGGCCGTGCCCGTTCGGGATCTGCTCTTGGACCCATCAGGATCGCTCTGGTTGGCCACCGCCCAAGGCTTGTGGCAACTTGACGACGGAAACTGGCAACAACTCACCGCTGCAAACGGCGATTTGCTGGACGACGAGGTCATGAGCCTTGGCTGGTCGCAATCGCCGGAGGGCTTGTTGGCCGGTTCGGCGAATGGCCTGAGCTTCTTGGTAGGCCAGTCCCGCAGACTCTTACCAGCCGGCCTGGATGGCTTGCCCCGTGGCCAGATCAGCGCGGTCGCAAGCGATGGCGATCAGACCTTTGTTGCCCACGACGTGGGCGCTTCTCGCTTCGTCCTGGGCGCAACGGGACCGGAAAGCGTCAACCACTACCATTCCTTTCGCTGGATACCCGCCGAAGAAGTGCGTGACGTCGACATGGTGGCGGATGCTCGTTTGTGGATCGCCACCGCGGCCGGCATCACCCGTATCACCTTCGAACCCCGGACCTTGGCTGCGCGGGCGGAGCTCTTCGAAGACATGATCGATGCTTTCTGGCGCCTGGACTTTCTGTCCTGCGAAGGATTCTTAGCCGATCCTTGGCAGCCGGATGAGGCATTGTGGCACAGGGATCACGACAACGACGGCCTA
The DNA here is from genome assembly GCA_019314375.1 of Deltaproteobacteria bacterium. GTDB lineage: Bacteria > Myxococcota > B64-G9 > B64-G9 > B64-G9 > JAFCZJ01. The sequence goes on from JAFCZJ010000105.1 coordinate 4,937, forward strand.
TGGACACAGATGCAGGTCGGTGCCTGGTGTTACGCGGCCGGTGCCACGGGCGACCAAGCCTATTGTGAGAAAGCCCGTCGAACCATGGGTGCCATGATGCGGCTTATCGACATACCAGCCATCAGCTTTGAGGCCGCCGGCTATCCGCGCGGCTTTGTCTGCCGCTCTTACGTCCGGGACGATGAGGGCGACATTTGGGACAACAAGCTCACCCAGGACAACTGGCATCTGGTGGAAAACTGGGAAGACGGCCACGACTATTACTGGAAAGACGACACCTCTTCCGACGAGACCACGGGTCATTTCTTCGGCTACCCGCTCTATTATGATTTCTGCGCGACCGAAGCCGAGAAGGAAGTCTTAGCGGAGCACATCGGGGTCTTGGGCCGGCATATCGTCGACAATGGATTTCGGCTCGTCGACCTGGACGGCGAGCGCACCTTGCACGGACATTGGGATCCGGACACTTTGCCCATCGCCCTGGATGGCGTCGGCCCTTGCTCCGTGGATTTCCCCCTGGAAGAATGCCTGTCGGCGGCTTACGGCGGCGGCTGGTTAAACGGCATCGAGATCCTGGGCCACATGTTGGCCGCCTACCACATGACCGGCGATCCCTTCTTCTACGATGCATATCTCACCCTGCTCGAAGAGCACCGCTACGGCGAGTTGGTGGATTTCCACGATGAAATCTACACCGTCACCAGCCCCGCCATCGCCAATCACTCGGATCACGAGCTGGTCATGCTGGGCTACCACACCTTGATTCGCTATGAGCCGGACGATGTGCGCCGGCAACGCTGGATCGACTCACTACTCGCCATGTACGAATACGAGAAACTCGAACGCAACCCGTGCTGGTCGGCCTTCATCGCGGGCATCGTCACCGAGGGATATGAGCTGGAAGCCGCCATCCAGACCATGCGTGAGTGGCCGGAAGACTGGCGCGAATGGCGCCAGGACAACAGCCATCGAATGGACGTCAGCAGGGCCGCCAACGACAGACATGACGACGAACAGTTCAAGACGGTTCTGCCTTACGACGAAATCCGCACCATGAAGTGGAACGGCAATCCATACATTGTGGCGGGTGGTGGAGATGGCCGCGAAGTCATGGCCCCTTGGCCATGGCTGCTGCCCTACTGGATGTACCGTTACCACGGCATCATTCAATAATAAGCTTTTCCGCGTTTTCGTCCTCTTCGCTCACCCGGTCCGCGAAGGCGGTCAAGAGTTTCTTGCTGAGGGTCTCCAAAAGTTCGTCGAAGTTGGCCTCAGTGACCTCATGGGTATCCAAACCAGGCATGCGCTTGACCTCGCGAATAAATCCCCGGCCCTGCTTGGAAACGCTGGCGATGACCGCCACCCCGCTCTTCTTTAAGAGCATCTTGGCTGTCTCTGAAAAAATGCGGGACATGGTCTGCATGGGCCCGATCTCATCGATGACATAGAGGTTCTTATCCGCCTTGAAAGAAAGCGCGTCCAAGGCCAACTCTTCAAAAGCATCCGGCTCCACCTGGAACTTGCCCACCCGATTGCCTCGACCCTTGCCGTAGGTGGCGAAGATGACTTCGCGACCGTCCATGGCTTTCAGTACCAGCTCCGGCTTTCCCTTCTTGTCTTTTCGCAGAAGGCTCAAGATTCCCGCGGGCTTCACGCCGGCAGCCTCAATACCGACCACGGTTTCCACAATGGCCTGAATCAAATCGGTTTTTCCACTTTCGGGCGCACCGGTAATCAGGATCTTTGGCATGCTGTTCATGGGGCACACCATAATGGGGCACACCGGGCCCCGTCAACTCAAAAATCTGAGATCTGCTCGACCAGTTCAGGCCAGTCGACAAAGGGATTTCGGTTGCCCTGGTAGGCTTGAATGCGGTTGTTTCGCGATCTTTCCAACTCATCCACCGGGTCGGCCTCATGCCATCTCCGAAGGACTTTCTCTTCTAAGTCATTGATGCAGCCATTAAATAGATTCACATCATCATCAAAAAGCATGCCTTCAGTATGAGTTATCCGATACCTCACCGCCATGTAAAAATGCGCCCTGGCAATGTCCCCTCGCCGCTCCGGGCGAACTTGATACACCTTGGCCACCCTGCCTCCTAAGCTGGCACCCAGGACGGAACTGGTGGCAAAGGGATTATTGGTCATACCGAAATCGTAGCTCGATCGAATCGAATTGTTCCGGACATCGCAGGGAAAAATATGGTGCAAATCCGATTTCATCGGTTCAATTTTGTCGAACTGAGCCTGGGGCCAGGTGTGTTCGGAATTGAAGCCTTGAGCATATGCTTGCGAGCTATCCCTCGGCAGACGGGTGGTGACACCATTGTAGATGCTTTCCACCAGGTCATCGTGCAGGTCAACCGCCGAAAACATGATGGTCCTTGCACTGTTCTGGCCCAAATAGCCATAAGCCCGATGTCCGTCCACCAAGGGCAACAACGCAGCGCAAAGCTCTTCATCCAACAACCAGGCCATGCCGCTGGAACCCAATTCCATATCCATATCTAAATTCACGCAGGGAATGCTTTCCGGTACTGCCTCTACGTACTCCGAGTCTTCGCTTACGACCTCGAAATTCAAAGAATAGCTTACGTCGCCATCAGATACATAATCGTTCACGCCTGTGACCGTAACGGGAATCACCCTCTGCCAATGCGGCTCATCCCGCACGAAGCCATCTTCCAAAGGCTTACAGCCGTTGGCGGTCTCTTCAAAACCCACAGCACAAAAAAGAAGTTTTTGCGGATAAACACAAGCTTCGTCGTGGTTGGAGCTCAAGACCCAAACCGTGACGTGGCTTTCGGGCTCCTGCGTAAGTCTCACGGTAAAGTCATCCGACTCGTTGCCCTCGCCGGTCAAAAGTTCAGCCTTGTCGACAAGAATGTTCTTTTCTGCATTGCATTGAGGATCCGGTTCCGCATCGATGCAGCCATCCGACACGCTACAAATCTGACCAGAACAAGGATCGCTGGAAGGACAATTTTCGTCACAAGGGACAAGGCAAGAGCCGGAATTGCATAGCAAGGCAAGACGATAGCGCCCTCGATCGATATTCAGGAAAGTCCCCATTACGATCAAGTACTCTCCATCCGCGGGGATTGTGAAATCCTTGATTCGAGCATGGGTGCCCCAGCCGGAATCATCGTCAAAGACTAGCACCACGGAGCCGTAGAACCCGTCATCCCGCTTTGGCCCATACAGGAAAAGAGTGGAGTCCAAATTTCGGCTGGTGCCCAAATTGCTGTTGTCAGCGGTGATGACGGAGCCGGCGCTGGCCGTAAAAAACCAACCCTCGAGCTGATCATCCTCCACAAATTCGCCAAAAACCTCGGCGCCGAAAGAAATCCGACCACGCATATTGACAAAATCACCGATCCCATCGTCTTTGCCGGGCTCCAGGATGTTCGGCGGCTCAAGCGTTCCCGCGACCTTTGACGGCTCGCCATCACATGCCATGAATGAGCAAAAGAAGAAAAGACTCAAAATCGACAGAAGAAGAACACGCATCGCTGGAAATACCTCCAAGTTGAAACAACGCAGTCAATATTAGCCTCATCCGGGTTCGGCCGCAAGCAAGCGCTCAAAGCTCCGGCTGAAATTGAAGTAGGACGCCAGGATGCGCAGCAGGACCATCAGAGGCGTGGCCAAAAACATGCCGGGGATACCCCACAAAAAGCCCCAGAAGATCAAACCCAGCAAGATGGCCAGTGGTTTGATGGCCAGGGTCTTGCCCATGAGTTTGGGTTCGACGACCTGCCCCAAAAGCACGTTGATCACGATGAACAGGATAATCAGGGCCACGATGGCGGTCCAGGAATCAAGTTGAATCATGGCCAGCAGGATGGGCGGCAGGGTGGCCGCGATGGCACCGACGCTGGGAATGAAATTGAGCAAGAAGGCCAAAATGCCCCAGAACAAAGCAAAATCAACCCCAAAAGCCCAGCAAAGCCCGAAGGCCAGAAGACCTGTCACCAGACTCACAAGGGTCTTGATGACCATGTAGGCGCCAATCTTGTCGTTCATCTCCTGCAAAATGCCGGTAAATGAAGACGAAGAGAAGACCAAGAAACCGGTAAAAACCACCACCAACAAAAAATACGCCATGAGGGATACAATAGAACCCAAGAACTTGCTTAGCGAACTTGCGATAGGCAAGTTTCTGATTTGCTCCAGGGCCTCGTTTTCATCCAGCCAAGCGATGATTTCCTGGGCCAGGACCGAGTCCTGTAAAGCCAGTTCGATCTTTTGTTCATAGAAAGGATAGCGCTTGGCGATGTCCTTTCCCGAAACCACCGCAGCCATCACCAGACCGAAAATCACGCCCAAAATAAGGGTCATGGCGGCGAGCTTGGTCAACCATCGAAAGCGATGAATAGAGACCGCCTTGACGATGATACTCTCGACCTTGTTGATGATCATGCTGATGAAGATGGCGATGACCAGGGGCACGATGACCACGGCACCCAGGTAAAGGATCGCGCCTGTCGTCAAGAGCCCCATGATGGCGAAAAATGTATTGTTGATGTCGTAGACCGAGTGGACGATGGCGTCCGCCTCGGTCTCCGGCACACCGATTTTTTCAGACAGATCGAGAATGCTTTCGTATTCCACCTCACTCAAGGTCCCCTTGGACTGAAAAAGCTGGGCCATGTTGTAGATGAAACGTCGTTTCTCGCCGATGGTCAGTTCGCGAGCGGCCCGCGCTACCAGATCATTGAGTTCCTCGGGGTCGCAGCCTCCGCATTTGATGATCTCGCTCATGCGAGGTTCCAGATAACTCTTGCCCTGGCTTGCCAGGTTGCGCTTGATCCAGACAACCTCCCGGCGCTCGATGACCCTGTCGACCAGACTCAAAGAGACATAGCTGTTGAGGTAAAATAAATCCCGCCAGTCTTCCCTTTTCGTCTTCGCTTCTTCTGTCATTTTTCCCACCTGGACTTGGTTCGCTCCAATGATCTTTAGCACTCAAGAACAGAGCCAATCCAATTTTTTTCCCCTTGTGCTATTCTGATTAATTGAAAAGGAGAATTCACTGCATTCATCAGATCAAAAGCCCCGATCACTCGGCCCCATCGACAAAGCGCGGGCCGACTTGTGGCGCATCGCCTTAGAAAGCCAAGACACCGAAGAGATGATACGGCGTTTGCTGCAAATCTCCGGACCGGCCATCGGCTCCGACCGAAACACCTTTTGGGCTCATTCGGAAGACAGGCAGTTGCTGAGGCTTTCGGCCCAATGGTGCGCACCCGATGCAAAAGAAGCGATCGAGCAGGGTGTTCCTACTGCTTTTTTCGACAAGCTGCTGGGCCTTCCCTCTTTTGTGCTTTCAGCCCATGACTTGCCCGCATTCGCAAAAGACAGCTTCGGCCCATTGTTGAAAAAACATGACATCCAAAACCTTCTCCTTGTGCCTTTTGGCTCAGCCGACCTCCGGGAAACCACGGAACGAGCCAACAACATGGCCGTTTTGGCCGGAAAGGCCAATGCAGCCAAAAGCGAATTCCTGGCCAATATGAGCCACGAAATCCGCACGCCCATGAACGGCATCATCGGCATGACCAATCTATTGATGGATACCGACCTCGACCCGCAGCAGCGACACTTCACCGAGACCCTCCTGGCGAGTGCCAACTCCCTGCTTCGCTTGCTCAACGACATCCTGGATTTTTCCAAAATCGAAGCCGGAAAACTGGATCTGGAAATGATTGACTTCGACCTCAGCGTACTAATGAAAGAATGGGCCGAAATCATGTCCATCCGGGCCAAGGAAAAAGGCCTGGGGTTCAGCATTTCAGTAGCCCCGGAGGTATCCAATTTTCTCAAAGGCGATCCTGGGCGTTTTCAGCAAATACTCACCAACCTCACGGGCAATGCAATCAAGTTCACCCAACTTGGCGAAATCGCCGTGCGAATCGACAAAATCGAAGAAAGCAAAAATTTCTATTCGACAAATTCACCCAGGCCGACGCATCCACCACGCGCAAACATGGCGGGACAGGCTTGGGCCTGGCGATTTCCAAGCAACTGGTCCAGCAAATGGGCGGAGAAATCGGCCTTCTCAGCCCGGCGCCAAATCCCACGCCGAACCAGGAAGGCCCAGGCTCGAAGTTCTGGTTCAGTCTTCGTTTAGACAAACAAGACCAGGAGTCAAAGCGGCCCCGCCCTTTGCTTGAGAGCGAAACAGCCATTGGAAATCAACTCCCGAGGATTCCAAAGAAACAAACAGCCACGCTCCGCATTTTACTGGCCGAGGACGACCTCACGAATCGAATGGTCGCTCTGGGCATATTACACAAGCTGGGACTGACCGCCGATGCAGTAACCAACGGAGAAGAAGCATTGGAGGCCCTGGAGCACACACCCTATGATCTCGTGCTGATGGACATCCAAATGCCCATCATGGACGGCCTGGAAGCGACCCGCCTTATCCGAAACATGGGCAGGGGAAAGCTCAATCAACACATTCCCATCATCGCCATGACCGCCAAAGCCATGTTCGGTGACAGAGAACTTTGCCTGGCGGCCGGCATGAATGACTATGTCTCGAAACCCGTCGACATCAAATCCCTTGCGGCCGCCATCTACAAATGGGGTCAAGCTCTAAGTAAGGAGATGAAATAGATCTTCTACAAACCGGCCCACCTGCGAACCTTTTCGGGTAAGCCTTTTTTCCGTCCAAGCCTGTCGAAATCCGCCGCGAGGCCGCCTGCCGCCTCGGATTCATCCACACCCAAAACCTCGGTCAAGTAATCGAAGATCATGCCGGTCTTTCGACTGATGGACATCCCCACGTCCTGCAAGGTCCGCTCAAAAAGCCAGTCGGAAAAGGCCATGAAAGCATCAAAAGCCGAGGGCCCTTCGAGCAGCCTGGCCGCCGAGGAATGAAAATTTCCACTGTTGACCATCCGCTCAAACCCGCGCGCGAAACGCTTCAAGCGCTGCATCCGAGCAAAAGAAAGCTCGCCTGTTTGCAGCACATCGTAAGGGGCGCGATCACGGTAGACCATGCCGAATGCCTCATCGTGACGGGCGATGGCTACGCCCCTCAGTCTCTTCAAGATGCCCACTTGAATCTCATCTGGGCGCAGGGCGAAAAGCCTGTCGAAGCTGTCTTTGACGGATTCCCAAGTTTCCCCAGGCAAGCCGAGCACCAGGTCGGCGTGGATATGAGCCTGGGTCTTATCGCGCAAAACGAGCAGTGCCTGCTCTACCTTGTCGGCGGAGATTTTTCGCCCGATGCGGGCACAGACATCAGGATTGAAACTTTGTACGCCGACTTCGAGCTGCAAGCTATTGAGGGAGAAGCCGGAAAGTGCGTCAAGCATGTTTTCGTCCAGGGCCTCCGGCACCAATTCAAAGTGAACGAAGAGCCCCGGCTCATCCCGCCGCTTCAAAAAGAAATCCAAGAGTTCTTCGCTCTCGGCCAGGTGCAATGAGCGATCCACGAACTTGAAGGAACGAGCGCCTCGGCGCCACAGGTCCTCCAAAGCCCCTAAGACTTGCGCCATGGGAAAACGCCGCACCTTGCGATCCAAACTGGAAAGACAAAACTCGCAGCCATAGGGGCATCCCCGGGAACTCTCGACGTAAAGCGTCCGCTGGGCGATGTCCTCTTCAGTATACTCGGCGTATGGCAGGCGCAAGGTGGACAAATCGTCGACACGTCCCGCTCGAAATTTTTCCTCCGGTATCTTGCCGGCCAACAAATCGTCGCAGAGCCCGGCAAAAACCAACTCCCCTTCGCCCGACACGACAAAATCAGCCTGATGTGCCCAGGCGGGTAGATCATCGACCGCGATCATCTCCGGCCCGCCCAAAACCAAGGGCAACTCCGGCCTGATGCCCTTGAGCAGGCTCGTCACCTCCCCCATCAGCTCCACGTTCCAAATGTACACGCCAAGACCCACGACCTTGGGATCTTCAGCCAAAATGGCCTCGACGATCCTGTCCGGCCATTCCTCAAGCCCGAACTCCAAAATCTTCGCGCTTTCGCGTCCTTGATTGAGGTTGGCCCTTAAGTAGCGCAGCCCGAAGGCACAGTGACTGTACCTGGCATTGATCGTAGCTAAGACGACGTCAGTCAAAGTCTCTCTCAGAATGAAGGATTACCGGCCATGCAGCGCAGGCCGAGATCATCTCTGGTGCTTTCAGGTGCCGCGAAATTTCGATCCGTGGCTCGCAGGTTGTGTTCGGGCGTGAGATAGCTGCCGCCGCGAATCCCCTTCAGCCCAGAGGGCGTCCAGGGACCCCTTCCGCAGTTGTGGTCTTCGGCACAGCTTTGGTAAAAGTCGGCCTGGTACCAGCTTTCGATCCACTCCGACACGTTGCCGGCCAAATTGCAGATTCCCTCTCGGCTGTTGCCGATCGGTTTGCCGCAAATGGCCCCCGGTCCGCTTGCAGCGCAGACATCGTACAAGGCACGTGTGCAATCGGGTGTCTCTTCGCCCCAGGGATAAGTCTGCGCACCCAGCGCCGACGCGGCGATTTCCCAGGCGCCCTCGCTCGGCAACAACATACGGCGCCAGCGACAATAGGCATCGGCGCCAAACCAGTTCACATGGACCACGGGGACATCTTCGAAACCCGCATCCGGCGTCCATCGGCCATCGACCTGATGAATCTTGAAACTCGCGGCCTCTGTGTCCGCGCAGGGCTGCCCGTCGCAGTCGTTGTCGTTGTCGTTTAAGAAAAATGCGTATTCTTTATTTGTGGCCTCATGCAGATCCATCCGGTTGGGCCATATGTCGAAAGTGTTTTCAGGCGCCTCGTCCGCATCACCGGTGGTGGATCCCATGGTGAAAGAAACGCCCGATCCCTCGGGCGGAATGCGAGCCTGGGCCACGAAAGGCACGGGCAAACCGGTCGCGCCTACGCCTGCGCAAAGGGTGGGCTGATGTTCCGCGATGAGGCTGGAGTCGGCCTGATTTCGCACCTCGAACTCATCCGGCCAGGGCGTGCAAGGGCGTGCGCCCACGCATACTTCGCTGTATGCGAATGAATAGCGCCTGTCGCCTATGACGATTTCCAGATCTTTCCAGGAATGGTGCCTCCAGCCAAAGGAAGCCAAGTCCGGCGAGATCTCTTCCACCTCGCCTGCCCGGCAAACATAGGCATGCGCCATTTCGTATTCGGCCATGAAGCGATCCAGAGCCACGGGCTTGGCTTTAACAAAGACCTCGGCATCCAAATCCTCGAATTGGATCGTGCATCTCAGGTGCACTTCCGAAACGGTCCGATCTTGGCCCATCTCCTCGTCCCAAAGAAGAACCTCTTTGGCTTGGGTATAGGGGAAGGGACATTCGCCCCAGGTTTGGACTCCCTCGTCACCACCGCCCGCGTCTTGTCCGGCGTCTTCAAGCCCCGCGTCATCCTGGCCGGCGTCCTCAAGCCCCGCGTCTTCCTGGGCACCCTGCCCCCCATCGCAAGCCGACATCAAAAAAACAAGGGCCAGCGCCCACGGTGTTATGAAGGTTTTCTTTTCTTTCATGCCTTCAGCTTACCACCCAGAAAAATTCCCACAACCTTCTCTCCGGAAATTCCGATCGGGCCGGGGATCCCGGGGGTGAACCTCCGAAAAATCCGTAGGGGCGGGGTTTATCCCCGCCCGGGACGTCAATTGGCGAACATTGGGGGTGGACGGCGCATGGCGACGAGGTTCTTTCGGGGTGTACGCCCAAAAGATGCTAAGGTATGCTCCCGACCCTGGAGGTACGAAATGAAAACGACACTTGGATTTTCCCTTTCTCTAATTGTTTGCCTTGGCTTCTTTGCTGCGGCTTGCTCAAGCGGCGACTCAGAACAAGCCGATGTTTGCGATCCGGCTTGTGGCTCCAACGGGGTTTGCGACAATTCTTCCTCGCCGCCTGTCTGTAGTTGTTTTAGCGGCTGGGCCGGACCGGCTTGTAGTAGCTGTGCGGCCGGTTATGAAGACGACGGAGCGGGCCACTGCATTCTTGAAGAAGAACCGGAGACCTGTGCCGCCGATTCATGCAACGAACACGGCCTTTGCGACGACAGCTCGGGTGAAGTGATTTGCTCCTGCGAACCGGGCTACACCGGACCGAGCTGCGGCATGTGCCAAACCGGCTTTCATGCAGACGACCTTGGGAACTGCGTCGAAAACGTCTCCTGCAGCGAACCGGATCCCTGCATGCCGAACGGCGTCTGCGACGACACCTCCGGCGTGGGTGTCTGCGTATGCGACGAGGGCTGGACGGGTTCCACCTGTGCCGATTGCGCCCCCGACTACCATCTCAACGGGGCGAACGAATGCGTGGCCGACGAGCATTGCCCGGGCGTCGATCCCTGCGCGCCTTTCGGCACCTGCGACGACACGGACGGCGTGGTCGTTTGCGTCTGTGAGACGGCTTATGCCGGCGAATTCTGCGACGAATGCGCCCCCGGCTACTTCGATTCGGGCAATGGCTGCGAAGAAGGCGGGACCTGCGACAACTACCCCTTCGCCGACAACACCTATGTCTACGAAATGCGCTTCGCCGACCCGGACTCCCCCTGCTGTTTCGATTTTGATGGGGACGGCATTCCGGACAATGCCTATGGGGACCTGTTGGACACCCTGGCCGGCTTGACCGGGGATACAAACTTCAACCAGATGATCGCCGACAGGATCCACTCGGGCGAACTCTGCCAGATCTTCGACATGCAGGACCTCGACGCGGTGAGCGATGACGATTTCTCGGCCCTCAGCCTCATGTGGGGTACGGACAGCGACGACAACTACGAAAACAACCTGGACGGCAGCGAGAGCTTCACGATGGACGAAGACTCCTTCGAAGCCGGCGACACGGACTGCAGCATGAGTCCGGTAAACGCCTTCGATACAGCCTCGGTGACCGGTGGGATGCTCTTGGCCGAAGCAGAGATGCTCTACGGGCTGCTGTTCCCCTTCCCCTTGTCCCCCACGGGGATGATGCTCCTGCCCATCAGGCAGGCCAAACTGTCCGCGCGGCTGAGCACTGGCGTTTATGGAATCGAACTCAGCGAGGGCAAAATCGGCGGCGCCATCCCCCTCGACGCCTTCAGCGACGAAATGAATGACATCATCGCCGAATCCTGTGCCTGCCTGGATTTGGACGGCCCCCTCATAACTTACGAGCTCGGAGAAGAGAGACTCGAACTCACCTGCCACACCGCCGATGCATCCACTTGCAGTGAAGACTCCACCTGCCAGATGATGAACGACTACTGTGGAGCGATCAGCATGTTCCTCCGGCCCGACGTGGACTCGGACGGCGACGCCATCCTCGACAGCATGTCGGTGGGCCTGTGGTTCGAGGCCACCTCGGCGACCGTCACCGGCATCACCCCCTGAGTGCATACAGCGCAAACTGAATCCCTCCCAAGCCCCTGACCCGATTGGTCATTCCTCACAAATGACGCAGCTTGACATTTTCCTCAAAAAAGCCAAAATACGTTTATTGTTTGACTGGAACATGGGCCAGAAATAGGTGACGGCATGTGCTGGAGTGGAGAAGCAAGCGCGGCGATTGCGATAGGCGGCTTGACCAGTGCCTATTTTTTGAAAAAAAGAGGGATGCCGAGAGAAATCTACATGCCCACGGCCTACTTTGTGCTGATGGAAGGCCTGCAAGCGGTTACCTACATCGTCGTCGACGAATGCGGTTTGCAATCCAATGTGTTCTTGACCCGGTTGGCGATGCTCCATATTGCCTTCCAGCCCTTTTTCATCAACATGCTGGGCATGGAGTTCATCGACAAGGAGGTCAAGCAGAAAATCAAAAAGTACGTCTACACCATATGCGCATTCGCCACACTCTTTTGCGTGATGCGCATGATGCCCTGGTATGAAACGCTTGGGCGTTGTGAACTGGGCACCCCCATGTGCAGCCATGTCCGCACCTGTGCCTATTCCGGCGAGTGGCATATCGGCTGGCACGTGCTGATGAACGGCTTCAACGAACATTGGAAGTGGTATCTTTTTGCGGCCTTCCTCGTGCCGATTCTCTACGGGTCCTGGAAGTGGAGTCTGTACCACCTGGTCGTCGGCCCCCTGGCAGCCGCCTTCACAACATCCGACGTCAGCGAGCGCCCGGCCGTCTGGTGTCTGTTTTCAACCATGATCATCGCGCTGTTGGTCAACACGCGATTGCGCAACTACATCAACGTGAAAAAGTGGTTCACCTGGAAATACATCAAAGGCGATCGCCACCCACCTCCTGAAAAACAGACATCCTAGACTTAGTTCTTGCTCGCCTGGCGGGCCAACAAAGCCAACATCACCAGCATCAGAGCCTTGGTGGTCTGCTCTTTTTCTGAACCACCGCCCCCAGCCAAGACGCCATCGATCTGATCGCTTACCTTCAGGACCTCCGGGTCTTTCCCGTCCAAGGCCAAAGCACGGGCCTGTTCGGCCCTGGCCTCTGCCGCCCGGCCCTGCACGGCGTAACTCAGACCCAGGGTGACATGGGCCAAAGCGTCGTCCCCGGAAAGAGCCAGGTACCGGGTCAACTCATCATCGGCCTCTTCGTACCAACCCTGGTTGAGACAAGCCGCCGCCAAATTGAAGCGCACCTCGGTAAATTCAGGCCAGGTTTTCAGGATTTCGCGACCCAAATCCACCGCCTCCTGATTCCAGCCCAGACCCAACATGGACGCCTGCAAACCGCCCCAGGCCAGATCGTAGTTCGGCGCAAGCTCCGAAGCCTTTCTGTACTGCGTCATCGCCTCTGAAAAATCCTGGAGATTGAAGGCCAAAGCCCCCGCCGTGCGCCGGATGCCTGGGCTATTCGGATCGGCCGCCAAGGCTTTTTGAATACAAACACCGGCCTGGATTTGATCCTGGCTGGACAAGACGTGGGCCATCTGCGCCATCAACCTGGCCTGCTTCAAGGAGAGTGCCTCATCCTGTCCGGCCCAGGCCGAAGCCAAGGACTCAACCAGGCCCGCGGCTTGCGCCTCCTCTCCGTATTGGGCCAAGGAAATGGCGTAGGCCACCCGCAGCTCGGCCTCTTCCGGGTCCTTTTCAAAGGCGGCGGCGTAATACTTAAGGGCTTCTGTTTTCTCATCCAGGACCAAGGAATGCAGCAGAGCCACCCGGTGGGAGGTATGGGGTTCGGCCTCATTCAACCAGGCGGGAGAGACTTGATTCAAGCACAGCAAGGCGACTTTTTTCGCCTGCTCATCCTCGCCGGCCTGGCGCAAGGCCAAGGCCAATTCCGCGGCATAGAGGGGATTCTTGGGCTCCCATTTATGGGCCAGGCGAAAAGAATCCAGGCCATCCGCCCCATTCTGATGGGCCGCGGCCAGACTCAAGCCCTCCTGGTAGCATGTCTCCGCATGCTCGGCGGCAGTCATCCACTCGCCCTCATCTTCAGCTTCAGCCAATTCCCGCATGAAGGTTTCATTATCAATTTCATGTTCCATCACAGCCCCCTTTCTGGTTTTTTGGCGTGCCCTGGCTTTCTTTTCTCTTCCCTCATGTCACAATGCCAACAAATGCCTCTGACATTCCATTCCCCCAAACAGCAAACACCTTCACTTCACTTCTTCCATCATCACGGGGCCTTTATTTAAGTTCGTCCATGTAATGTAAATTGAAAAAACACCATCGTTGATCACATCACTCATGACCACTCTGCCCCCGTAAAACACGGGCACAGTTTCCACCCAGCCCGTGGCCTCTTCCCAGTCACTTGTGAATTCGCAATCCTTTGCGCTGCCGCAACCCGGGGTATAGATCGCGGGGACGATATAGACCCCGAGATCATCTCGCCATAAGACATCATTAACAAGATCGTAGCCCACCCATACCCTTTCGCCCTCCTCCACGCCCGGCCCGGCGCAAACAAGCGGCCATGGTGCCGGAGCGACCGACACCCCCGTTGCAGTGCATCACCACGGACTCGCCCTCCCGCCTGCGACCGGCAATCTCACGGATGAATCTCAAGGTGTGCTCCATGTCTTTCGGGACGCCGTCATCATGAAAAGCAAAACGCCTGACCTGAAAACCCTTGTTTTGGGCCATCCGAACCAAATCGGGAATTTTCAAACGCTTGAGTTCATCATCTTCCAGAAAAGCAACCAGGGTGTCGGCACCAAGACAGCGAAGTCGCTCCAGGTCCATGTTCAAATCCCGGTCCCAGTAATTGAAGCCGCCCATGGTTTTCTTGCCGGGGGCGAAGGTAATGGCCACCCAGCCTCCCCCCGCCGACCCGGCAGGAACGATTTCGTTGATGTAGATGGGGCTGGTTTCGGAAGTTTTCGTTTTGGTATTCATTTCTTTCATCCCTCCTTGGCCCCAGATTAGCAAATGGGTCTGACATTCCCCTTCCAGCGTGTCAGCCTCATTGTTGAATTTATGTTCTCAAGGTGCCAACGTCTCCCCATGCCCCTTGGTGGGCGCTCGGAGGCGATTGTGACAAAAGAGAAAGCCACGGTTCTGGGAATGTTCACTATATGGCCTGCTATTTATTTTACGCTATTTTTTGGCCTGGCGATGAGAGGACTGGGTCCATCTGGCTTGTGGGGCTTGTTCCACTTTATAACGATCGTCG
>JAFCZJ010000348.1 GCA_019314375.1 Deltaproteobacteria bacterium
GCCTTCAATTCATTCACCACGGAAAAAACATAAGGCGGCAAGCGCCGAATTCGCTGAAATTGGTCGAGCATGTCTCTCCTTTGACCTCCAAAATCCAGACCCAATGTAGCGAATTCAGTCCATGACGGCAATGGCACCAAAGTCCCCTGGACATGAGGCTTCATGAGAGTAAACTGCGCTGACAGTACGGAGGCTCCGATACCGCCTTAATGGAGGAAAATCATGAAGAGATTTCTTTTGTTGGCATCCGCGACGGTCCTTTCCCTGGCAGTCTTTGGCTGCACGCAGCCGGAAACCCGCAAGGAGGCAGCCGAAACCATGAAAAACACAGCCAGCGACGCCCAGGTACAGGCCAAGACTTTCTTGGATGCCTACTTCGTTGAATACAGCAAACTGGAAAAGGCCCAAACCCTGGGCTACTGGAAAGCCGCCAACAGCGGAAAAAAGGAAGACTTCGAGGCTTTTGCGGCAGCCGATTTGGCTTTAAAAAAGCTGCATTCCGATGCCAAACGCTATGCAGAGATCCAGGCCATGCTAAAAAACGCCGACCAGCTCGAGCCCATCACCCGGCGTTCTTTGGAAGTGGCGGAGCTGGCCTTCAAGGGCAACCAATTGCCTGACGAATTGCTTGAAAAAATGGTCAAAATGAGCTCCGACATCGAGCTGACCTTCAACACCTTCAGGGCCGAATTGGACGGAGAGAAAGCCTCAAACAACCAGCTCCTGGGGAAGCTGGCCAAGGCCAAAGACACCGCCGAACGCAAAAAAATCTGGACGGCCCTGAAGGCCGTGGGCGCGGCCGTGGCCCCAAAGCTCATCGCGCTGGCCAAGGTACGCAACGAGGCCGCCAAACACCTGGGCTACAAGGACTACTGGTACATGTCGGTGGCCCTGCAAGAACACGACGCGGACAAACTCTTGGCCATTTTCGCGGAACTCAAAGCCCTGACCAAGACTCCCTTCATGGAGATGAAGGCAAAACTGGACGCGGAAGTAGCCGAACGACTGGGCGTCAAGGTCGAAAAAATAATGCCCTGGCATTACGACAATCCCTTTTTTCAGGAACCACCTCCCTCCAAGGCCCTGGACCTGGATACCTTCTTCAAGGATCGCAAAAAGGAAGACATCGTGGAGATGGCGCGAGCCTTTTACACCGACATCGGCCTGCCCGCGGATGACCTCATCGCCAAGAGCGATTTTTTTGAGCGAGAGGGCAAAGACCAGCACGCCTTCTGCATCACCATCGACCGGGACGCCGACGTGCGCATGCTGTTGAACATCAAGCCCACGTCCTCCTGGATGGAAACCATGCTGCACGAAACGGGCCACGGCGTGTATTACAAGTGGATCGATCGTGCCCTGCCCTTCAACCTACGCGAGGCCGCCCATATTTTTACGACCGAGGCCGTGGCCATGCTCTTCGGCGCGCTGGGCAAAAATCCTCAATGGCTGATCGATTACGCCGGCGTACCGGCCGACAAAGTCGAACCCTTAACCGAAGCCATCTTAAACCAGCGCCGCCGCGAGCAACTCATTTTCTCCCGCTGGACTTTGGTCATGCTCAACTTCGAAAAAGCCATGTACGCAAACCCGGATCAAGACCTGAACAAACTGTGGTGGGACATGGTGGAAGAGTACCAAATGCTGAAACGCCCCGTCGACCGCAACGCCCCGGACTGGGCCAGCAAGCCGCACTTCACCATTGCGCCGGTTTACTATCACAACTACCAACTGGGCGAAGTCTACGCCGCCCAGCTACGGCATGCCCTGACCAAACAGGCCAAGCACGAAGGCCCGGCGCATAAATTAAGCTACAAAGGCCGCAAGGACTTCGGCAAGTTCTTCATCGACAAGGTCTTTGCCCCCGGCACCAAGACCGACTGGCCGACCTTCGTCAAAAACTCAACCGGCGAGGATCTGACCGCCAAGTACTTCGCCACCGAGTTAAAGTAAGCCCACCAAGCATGCCTCGGCCAAACCCCAGCCACCGGACACTTCGTCACCGCGCTGAACTAGGTTCACAAGCCACGTCACGGCCAGAGCCCAGCCACCGGACACTTCGTCACCGCGCTGAATCGGGCCTACGAGCCCTGTCGCGGCTACACCCCCTCTGGGTCTTGTCCATGGCGGCCTTGTTGGCCTGGGGCAACGCTTGTGATTCAACAGGCACCGTCGCC
>JAFCZJ010000106.1 GCA_019314375.1 Deltaproteobacteria bacterium
GTGGCGAGCGAGAAGCCGACCTGGACCGTGGATGAATTGCTCGAAATCCACACGGTTTCTCGTGGCATAGCCAATTTGATCCTTAGCCGACTTTGTCGAAAAGGATGGTTGCAGAGACTCAAGCGGGGTCTATACAGGGTCGTGCCATTGGGTGCTTCCAGCCCCAATCCAGTGGTCGAAGATGCATGGCCCTTGGCGATGGATCTTTTTTCTCCGTGCTTCATCTCCGGCTGGTCGGCCGCGGAACATTGGGACTTTACTGAGCAGATATTCAACAGCATCTCAGTCGTCACGGCCCGCCCCCAGCGTCGCTCGCTGCAGGTCTACGGTGGGGTGAAGTTTCGCACCCGCACCTTGCAAGCGCAGCGGATGTTCGGGTCGAACAAGGTTTGGTTTGGGAGTCGGCGGGTAGAGATTGCCAATCCTCATCGTCTCGTCGTCGATATTTTAGATCTGCCCGCATTCGGTGGAGGCGGACGCCACACGCTCGACGTGGTTCGGGCTTACCTGCGGAGTCAAGCGGCGGATCTTTCGAACCTGATGGAATACGCCGAGCGATACGGCAGCGGAACTCTGTTCAAGCGCCTGGGGTTCATCGTCGAACGATTTGGAACACCGGGCGATGAATGGCTCGATAGATGTCTCGGGAACACCTCATCTGGGTTGAGCAAGCTGGATCCCGCGGGCCCTGACAAAGGGAAGATTGTCAGCAAATGGAACTTGCGTATCAATATCCCATTGGGTGAATCGTGATCCCCAAGGCAGACATTCTAGATCTCGCGAAGCAACAAGAATTGTTTCCCACGACTGTCGAGAAGGATTATGTGCTGGGCTGGTTGCTGTTCGCACTTGCTCAGCATGCAAGTCTTGGGTTGTGGATCTTCAAGGGTGGCACATGTCTCAAGAAGTGTTTCTTCGAGACCTATCGTTTTTCCGAAGATCTTGATTTCACCGTGCCGCCTGACTGGCCCTTGACTGCCTCGGATGTCCGATCCTCACTGCTTGATCTTGCCGGTTGGGTTGAGCGTGAAGTGGGTATTCAGTTTCCGCCTGATGGCATTGAAGTCGAGCGCTACCTGAACACCCGTGGAAAGGAGTCGTTCCAGGCCAAGATGACCTACATCGGCCCCTTGAACCCGCCCCGGCAGTCCAGACCAAGAATCAAGTTCGATTTGACACAAGACGAGTTGGTCGCTGACGAGACCGAGCTTCGCAGGGTCTTTCATCCTTTTCAAGACAGCCCAGAACCTGCTCCCAGGGTTCGATGCTATTCGGTTAACGAAATCCTGGCGGAGAAGACCAGAGCTCTGTACGAGAGAGAGGGCCGAGCACGGGACGTGTATGACCTGGTCCATTTCGGCCGTAGTTTTCGAGCTGGGATAGATGCGGTCCTGGCTGCTGATGTGCTCAGGCAGAAGTTCGTCTATAAGGGACTACCCGAGCCCACGGTCGCGACTATCCTGGCGCGTGTAGACTACGAGGTGCTGAAAGCCAACTGGGACCATCAATTGGCTCATCAACTCCCCACACTCCCCCCGGTCGATGGATTTTTCGACGAACTAAGGGACGCCATCGCCTGGTGGCTGCAGCCGGCACTGGCAAGCAAAACGATGCCGCCATTGCCTCTCGGCAAAGACGAGAAGCTTGTGCCTCGCCGTCCATTTTCTGCAGGCGTCGATCAAGTCTCGAATCGAATCCGATCCAGGGCAACCTTGTTGCGATTTCAAGCTTTGGCAAACGATCGGTTTGGCCCACTCGAAAAGATTCGTTATGCCGCGAGAAATCGTCTTTGCGTCGAGGTTGTTTACCACGGAGTTGTTTGTCTGGTGGAGCCCTATTCCTTGCGTCTTTCCGGGCCAGGAAACACGTTGCTCTATGTTTACGAGTTGAAACGCGGCGGAACATCAAGCCATGGGATTAAGGCGTTCAAGATCGGCGAGATCGCATCCGCGTCGTCGACCAAGATACCATTCACGCCCCGATACGACGTCGAGTTGTAGCCAGACCGCAGGACCCAAGAGCGCGACCGTTTGACTCGTGGGCTTGGGGGGGCCACAATGCGGCCATGATTCCTCGTTATACTCGCGATGCCATGGGCCGCATCTGGACCGACGCCAATCGGTTTCGGATCTGGATGGAAATTGAACTTTGTGCTGCCGAGGCCATGGAGGCCAAAGGCATGATCCCGGCCGGGGTTGGGGCCGCGCTTCGGGCCAAGGCCTGGCTGCCTGATGAGAAAGATGTGGCGGCTATTGCCGCGATTGAGGCCGAGCGGCAACACGACGTGATTGCGTTTTTGACGCATTTGGAACGGCGGATGGGGCCCGAGGCTCGGTATCTGCACATGGGCATGACGTCTTCGGATGTCTTGGATACTTGCCTGGGGGCGCAGTTGGATGAGAGCGCGGGCCTGATTCTGGAGGGCCTGGATGCTTTGCGTGAGGCGGTGAGTAAACAAGCGCAAAAGCACAAACGCACGCTGATGGTGGGGCGGACTCATGGCATCCATGCGGAACCGATCACTTTCGGCCTGGTTCTGGCTTTGTGGTACGCCGAACTGGATCGACAGCGGACGCGCATTGAGGCTGCGAGAAAGAGTGTGGCCGTGGGCAAGCTTTCCGGGGCCGTGGGTACTTTTGCCCATCTGCCGCCTGAGATCGAGGCTTCGGTCTGTGCGAAGCTTGGTTTAGCGCCCGAGCCCATCGCCAACCAGGTCGTGCAAAGAGATCGGCATGCCGAGTGGTTTTCGGCTTTGGCCAACCTGGGGGCCAGCATCGAGAAAATGGCGGTGAATTTGAGGCATATGCAGCGCACCGAGGTGGGTGAGGCGGCCGAGGCTTTCGGCAAGGGGCAAAGGGGTTCTTCCGCCATGCCCCACAAGAAAAACCCCATCGCTTCGGAAAATCTGACCGGCGTCGCTCGCTTGCTCAGGTCCCATGCCGGCGCGGCTTTTGAAAACGTGGCCCTTTGGCATGAGCGGGATATTTCGCATTCTTCCGTTGAGCGAGTCATCGCGCCCGATGCCTGCATTTTGGCTGATTATGCCCTGGCCCGAATGACCCGATTGATTGAAGGGCTGGTGGTGGATGAGGCGCGAATGCGAGCCAATCTCGACATGAGTCGCGGGCTGGTCTTCAGCCAGCGGGTCTTGTTGGCGCTCGTGCAGGCCGGCGTGGAGAGGGAGGCAGCATACGGCTGGGTACAGCGGAATGCTTTGGCCTGCTGGGAGCAAGGCGGGGTCTTTTTGGATCGCTTGCTTGCGGATGAGGAGATTCGCGAGGTGATGGATGAAGCTTCGTTGCGGTCCTGTTTCGATTTCGGGGAGCTCTTCGACGGGGTGGAACAATTGTTTGGGCGTGTTTTCGGCTAAGCTAGGGTTTTCGTAGAGAAAAGATTGATTCTGGATTCTGGATCTGTTATGAAAAACGACTATGGTTGAAGAAAAAAAGTTACTGGTTGAGAGCATTTCTGGTCATTTGGCTGAATGTGCATTCGTTGAAAAATCTCATTTATTCAAGCGCGTAGCTAAAGAAGATCTGGTAAAGCTCTATGGGGTGGGCATGCTCAAGCATTTTGAGCCGGGACAGCTCATCGTAAAAGAGGGCGAGGTAGGCGGGGAGCTCTTCCTTATCGAGCATGGCACGGTGCAGGTTATGACCCAGGGATTGAAAGGCTCGGTGAAGTTGGCTGAATTGACCCGTGGGGCCTTCTTTGGAGAGATCGCTTTGCTCACGGGCAATCCGCGTACGGCCAATGTTAAGGCCTTAGACCGGGTGACCACCATCAGCTTCGCGAAACAAGATTTGGAATCCATCCTGCTCAGGTATCCCAAGGTGCGGAAGTTGATGCAGACCATGATGAAAGCGCGCGCCGAGGCCGCCATCGATAAGGTCCAATCCCAATCTTAGCCCCGTGTCGCTTTGGAATATGGGACAAGCCGCTCCGTCGAACCCTGTAAGTCGGTGGTCCTGAACAAGGAGAGATAGCCGTGAAGCAGACCTCTATTCGATTTTTTGTGTCTTTCCGGTGGGGCATTTGGATGGGCTTGCTGTTGTTGTCGGCGGGCTTGCTGTTACCGACTTCAGCAGAAGCGGGCTCTGCCAAGCTCAATGGTCGCTGGTGGACGCCTTTGGGCGTCATGCGTATTTCCCAGACGGGCAAGAAGGTGGAGGGCAAGGTCAACTGGCGCTGCAAGGTTTGTCCCTTCAAGCGTCGTGAGGTCATCTTCAAGGGTGTGCTCTTGGAGGATTCTTTGTCTGGTCGCATACGCTATTGCCTGAAGGGGAAAGACTGCAAGGGTGATGGTTGGGCGCCTTTGGTCATGCTGGTGGCCCGCGAGGGACGGGTTTTGAGCGGTGCCGCTTATTTCAAGCCCAGCAACTGCGCCATTGGCGGCAAGGGCAAGAAGGACGGCATCGTCATGCGCAAGCTGCGCAAGCGTAAGCCCAAACCCAAACCCAAAGTGGACGCGGGCACGCCTGTCAAGGCCGATGGCAAGGTCGCGGCAGGGGTTGCGCCCAGGCAGCCGGAAGTGGTGGATGAACAGGGCGAGGCCATGGAACCCGAGGTCCAGGCTCTGGACCCGAATGTCTACGTGGGCAATGCCAAGAGCTGGCAGGAGGCCATGGAGAAGGGCGCAGGCCAGATGGAGGCCGGCTTTTTCGAGCGGGGACGTCGTTTGTTCATGCAGGCCACCAAGCTGGATCCGACCCGACCCGAAGCCACCAACGGCATCGGCGTGACTTACTACGCCCGTCATGACTACGAAGAGGCACTGCGTTGGTACAAGAAGGCCTTGGAGATAGACTCCAGCTTTGGTGATGCCTATTACAACATGGCTTGCATTTACTCTTTGCAGCGCAAGAAGGATTTGGCTTTTCGCTATTTGCATATCGCCGCGCTAAACGGTTTTGTGCAACCTGCGGTCATGACCGCAGATCCGGATTTGAACAACCTGCGTTCTGATAAGCGTTACAAGAAGATCTTGGATCAGATGGTGAAGAAGGCCAAGTGAAGAATAATCCTAAAGGGTTTCAGGTAAACAGGGCCTTCACGAACTGATCCGCATCGAATGGCCGGAGATCTTCGGCCTGTTCGCCAATGCCGATGTAGCGTACCGGGATGCGGAAGGTGTCGGCGATGCCGATGATCACGCCGCCTTTGGCTGTGCCGTCCAGCTTGGTGAGTACGATTCCCGAGACTTTGAGTGCCTTATCGAATTGCTTGGCCTGGTTGATGGCGTTTTGTCCGGTTGTGGCGTCGAGCACCAACAACACCTCGTGCGGGGCTCCATCCAATGCTTTGCCGCAGACCCTGTGCACTTTCTTCAGCTCTTCGATTAGGTTTTTCTTGGTGTGCAGCCGGCCTGCCGTGTCTGCGATGACGATGTCGGCACCCAGGGTCTTGGCCCGGTTGATGGCGTCGAAGACCACCGAGCCCGGATCCGCGCCGTGCTGGGCGCGCACGATTTCCACATTCGCCCGTTCAGCCCAGATGGTCAATTGTTCCTCGGCGGCAGCTCTGAAGGTGTCGGCCGCGGCCAATACGACCTTGTTGCCGGCCTGGCTGTATTTCATGGCCAGCTTGCCGATGGTGGTGGTCTTGCCCGTGCCGTTGACGCCCACGACCAGGATCACAAAGGGTGAATGGTTTTTTATGTCCAGAGGTGCCGCATCGGTGTGAAGCATCTCCTGAATCTTGGATTTAAGGCCCTCTATCATTTTATCAGGGCTTTGGCCGCTGAGTTCGTCCTGGATGTAATCCAGAAGTTTCTGGGCTGTGCGCACCCCGATGTCGGCCGTGAAGAGCAGCTCTTCGATTTCCTCCAGCTCGTCTTCACCCAGGGTTTTTCGTCCGAACATGTGGGTTAGCTTGGATACGAATCCTTCACGGGTACGCTTGAGACCGTCTTCCAGAGAACGTGTTTTGGTCTCTTTGACTTCTTCCTCGCGAGGCTTTTTGAGTGTCGGCTCTTTGATCGGGGGAGCCTTTGGGGGCTCCTGCTCTTTTGTCTTTTCAGTGGATGCCTTCAATGCCTCTTGCCGGGTCTCGCGTGCGGCAGTTTCTTGCGCCCAACGTGCTTCCCGTTGCTCTCGGGCCTTCTCAAGCATTTCATCCTGAATCGCTTCTTGCTCTTCCTCTTTTTCCTCTTCTTTTTCGTCTTCGACGTCTTCTTCGTCGTCCTCACCGCGGCGCTTGGCCTCGGCCCAGAGTCGGGCGGTGCGTGTGGCTTCTTCCTGGTCTTCCTTGACGTCGGCGAACTTGGTTTTTCCGGTCAACTTGCGAACGACGGCGATGACCAACCAGGCAAGAAAGAGCAGGACGAGGACCAAAGCGCCGATGGCGAAGGCGTCACTTCCCGCGTCGGCTTTTTCTGACTGCCCAATAAGGCCCAGCAAAAACTCCGACAATTGGCTTCCCGTCATGATGCGACCACCCGATTCGATCAGCCGGCTTTTTGCATGGCCTCGGCCTCAGGCTCATCAGTCGTGAGCTTGACCGAGACGATGTTCGAGATGCCGGGCTCTTCCATGGTGACGCCATACAGCCTGTCGAGCAACTCCATGGTGCGCTTGTTGTGGGTGATGAGGATGAATTGGCTCGTGGAGCTCATCTCTTTGACCATGGTGTTGAATCGGTCGATGTTGACTTCATCCAGAGGCGCGTCCACTTCGTCCAAAAGGCAGAAGGGCGTGGGTTTGATGAGGAAGATGGAGAATAGCATGGCCACAGCGGTTAGGGCCTTTTCGCCGCCGGATAGAAGCTCAATGATTTGCAGCTTTTTCCCCGGGGGCTGGGCTGAAATCTCCACACCGGCCTCCAGTACGTCCACCCCTGCCTCCAGGCTGAGCCGAGCTTGGCCGCCGTTGAATAGTCGCGGGAAGACTTCCTGGAACTTCTGGTTGATGGCCTCAAAAGCCTCCTTAAATCGTTTTCGGGAGGTTTTGTTGATTTTCTGGATGACTTTGTCCAGTTTTTGCAGGGAATCTTCTAAGTCCTGACTTTGGGTGGTCAGGAAGTCGAAACGCTCTTTGTGTTGTTCATATTCCTTCACAGCGTTGGGATTTACATCCCCCATGCGTTCTAGGTCATTGCGAATTTTTTCGGCCCGCTGCACAGCCTGATCGTCGGGCGGCGGCAGCAAGTGATATGCGGCAATGCATTCGAAGAGTTCGGTCTTGTGCCGGCGCAAAACGTCTTCGGTCAAGTGCTTCAGCTCCAGGTCCACTTCCTGGGCCTTCATGCTGGCGTTGTTTAGCTCGCCTGTGACCGCCTCCAGCTCTTGGCGGAACTCTTTTAGCTTTTGCTCTTCTTCTTGAACAACGGCCAAGAGTTTCTCGTAGGCCTCTCGGCGAACGCCCAACTCGGCTTGTTGGCGTTCCCGCAGAGCCAAGAGTTCGCTGATTTCGTTGCGACTGGCATCGATTTTTTCTCGACCCTCGATGGAACGCAAGTTGCCGTCGGAGATGTTGGCCTTGATCTTCTCGATCCGACCGATCAGGTCAGCTCGCGTGTTGCTTAGGTGCTCCAGATTGCGTCGGCTGGATTCTTGTCGCTCGTGAGTGGCGGCGGCCTGGATCTTCAGCTCGGTGACTTCGCTTTCAAGTCCGGCCAACTTGCGTTTTTCATCCTCTGTCATGCCCCGAGCGGAGCGAATGTTTGCCTCGATGTCAGCCTGCATGGCCCGCAGGCGATTCAGTTCATCGGCGCAGCGCTGTTTCTCAAGGTTGGCCTGCTCGATGTCGTTCTTTCCCCGCTCGCATTCGTAGCCCAGCTCCTCCACTCGTTCGTCTAATTGACCAAGCTGATCGTGCAAATAATTCAAGTCTTTCTGCTGATCGACGATGCGGATCTCTTCGTCGTGACTGTTGTCCCTGAGGCTATCGATGGATGCGGCGACGGTCGAGATGCGGGCCTTGAGGGTGCCATGTCTATCGGTGGCCAAGCGATACTCAGCTTCCAAGGTCTGAAGCCGATCATTTAATTCGCGAATCTCTCGCTTGTTCTCAAGCAGATGGGTGCCGGCGCCTTCCAGCGAACCGCCGGTCAACACGCCCTGTGGCTCCAATACCTCCCCGTCCAGCGTGACCAAGGTGGCGCGATGGCCATTGGCCGACCAAATGCTCAAGGCGGCCTGCAAATCTTCCACCACCACGACGTCGCCTAAGAGGTAGCGTACGACGCTGCTGTACTCATCGTCGAAGTCCACGAGTTCGTGCATGGGGCCGATCACGCCTGGGCCTTGCACATCGGCACTGACTTGCTCTGAATGCAAATCTCGCAAATCGATCGGGATGAAGCTCGAGCGGCCTTCGCTTTCCCGTTTGAGATAGTCGACGGATTGCAGGCCGGCGTCCTGGCTGTTGACCACCACGCTCTGCAGGCGATCGCCCAAGACCGATTGCACGGCGGTTTCGTAACGGGGTTGAGCCCGCAGGATGTCGGCCACCAGGCCCACCACGGCCCGATCTTCCTTGTTGGTCTGAGATTCGGCGTGCTGCATGATCGAGCGAACACCGTTCAAGCAGCCTTCGTAATTGCGCTCGATCTCTTGCAGGCCTTCCAGGCGAGAGCGCTTGTTGCCGATTTCCTCTCGGAGTGCCTGGGTTTGGGCCTCGGTGGTGGAGGCCAAAGCGCGCATTTCGGCGAGGCTGTTCTCTTCGAACTCTTTTTTCTGTACCAAATTCAGGTGGGTCTGGCGCAGGCCGGACAAGCGTTCAGTCTGTTCGGTTTTCTTGCCCCTGAGTTCCTGCAATCGTTGTTTTAGAACTTTGCGCTCGGCTTCGGCCTGACCCAGTCGACCCTGGAGATCAAGCAGGCGCTGATCCAGGTTGGCGTGGCGGCCGCGATGCTCGGCCGACTGTTCGCTTGTGTCCAGTTGCTTTTGCCTGTCGGATTCAATGCCGACTTCCAGCTTGGTGACCTTGTCGGCCTGGAGCGCGCGGACTTCCTCCCGCTCGGACAGGCGGTAGGCCGCATTGCCGGCGATTTCCGTCTGGCCGGCTTGTTCTTCTTCGGCCAATCGAAGTTCATCGCCTAGTTTTTCCAGTTGGGCCTTGAGACTGCTTATCTCCTGGGCGGAGGCTTCACCCTGGCTGCCAATGGTGTTCACCTCTCGGCCCAAAAACTCAATGTTCTGCTCATTGAGTTTGACCTGGTTGTCGGTGGAGAGCAGTGCTTCTTGAATCTCGCTCAGATGGCGATCGTCGTCTAAAAGCTGTACTCGGCTTTGTTCAACGGAAGCGTCCAAGTTGGAGACCTGGCTTTGAAGCTCGGTTTCCCGCTGGCCGAACTTGTTGCGCTTGCCATCCAAGAAGCGCTGTACACTTTGCAGTTCGAGACAGCGGTGGCTGGCGGTGTGCAGCTCGATTTCTTTAAGCTGGTCTCTCAATTTGTGAAAGCGGGCGGCTTTGCGGGCTTGGCGTTGTAAAGAGCCCATGCTGCGACGGATTTCGGCCACCACGTCGTTGACCCTGAGCAGGTTATGGCGGGTTTGTTCCATCTTGCGTTCGGCCACTTTTCGCCGGGCTTTGTATTTGGAAATACCGGCGGCTTCCTCGATGAGGCCGCGGCGCTCGGCTGGTTTTTGGCTGACCAGGAGGCCGATGCGGCCCTGGCCGATGATGGAATAGGCTCGGGTACCCACGCCAGTGCCCATGAAGAGTTCCTGCACGTCCAAGAGTCGGCAAGGGGTGCGGTTGATGGAATATTCGCTGTCGCCATTGCGGAAAAGCTTGCGGCCCACCGTGATTTCGGAGAAATGGGCGTATTCAGGGGGGACATTGCGGCCGTCGTTTTCGAAGACGATCTGTACTTCGGCCATGCCCATGGGCGCTTTATTCTCGCTGCCGGCAAAAATAATATCCTCCATGGCCTTGCCGCGCAGCATGCGGGCGCTTTGTTCGCCCATGACCCAGCGGATGGCGTCGACCACATTGGACTTGCCGCAGCCGTTGGGACCCACGATGCCCGTGATGCCGTTGTCGAAGCGAAGGCGAGTGCGCTCCATGAAGGATTTGAAGCCGATGATGTCCAGTTTGCGAATTTTCACCTGATCACCCCGTCATGCGGAAGGGTAGTGCTACGTATGGTAGTGTCACGCCGTATGTGTTATCGTAAGTCGTTGTAATATCAGCACAACCAAAGAGTAGTATTTTTACCATGAGGCCAGGGAGGGTGTAAAGGAAAAAATGGGGGGTCCAGGCCAGGCTCTTTGGCGGAGATCATGTGGGACTTGATGGGCTCAGATTCAAGAGATCCTGCAAGCGCGAATGCTTGCGCAGGCTTTCGAACATGGGGTCGTCTCTGAGCCAATCGATACAGCGTGCCGGGTCTAATGCCAGGGCTCGCTCCAGGGCGATCAGGGCTTGTTCTGCTTGCTCTCGACGAGCGTGAATGGCGGCCAGATTGTAGTGGGCATAGAGGTTGTCAGGCTCGGAGAGGATTGCGCTTGAGAGACTCTGTTCGGCCCTGTCCAAAAAGCCCGCCTGTAGGTAGGCCAGGCCCAAATCCACCTCAACGTCCGACCATTCCGGGCTTGCGTCTCGGGCTCTGCGCAGCAAGTCGATGGCTTCGTGGACTTGCCCCCGATCCAAGTAGAGTACGCCCAGCTCCCGGTTGGCCCAGGGATCATCCGGGTCCGCGTCCAGGGCTGACCGGATGGCTGCTTCGGCCGCGTCGAACTCACCCAAGTCTGCGTGGGTGGCGCCCAGATGCAACATGGCGTCCACCTGGTCCGGATCCTGGGTTAATGAGGTCTGAAGCTCTCGTTTGCCCAACTCCAGGCCGTGGCGAGTCAAGAATACGCCCAAGTGGTAGTGGGTGGTGGGATCATCGGGTGCCAAACGTAAAGCAGTGAGCAGATCCTCCAAGGCTTCCATCATGCGTCCCTGTTCCATGTAGACGCTGGCCCGGTTGATGCGCGGAAAAGGATCTTGTTCGTCCAACTCAATGGCGCGGTTGAACTCAAGCAGGGCCTGGTCAAGCCAGCCTCGGTCGGCAAGCTCCATGCCCAGTTGGTTGGAGCCTTCGCTGCCACGCCGGTTGTTGGGTCCGCTTTTCATGACGGTGCAGTCTATGCATTGGGCGGGTTTTGGTCAACCGTGTTGGACCGGGGTGCCTCGGGGTGATAGGTTTTTGAAAATGGAGGGAATCATGCATAGACGACATCCTGAGTTGATTTTGGCTCTTTTGTTGCTCACTACTCTGGCTTTCAGCGGGCAGGTGCTTGCCGAGGACTTGCCTGAGGCCAAGCGACCGAAAACTTGGGCCCAGCCCGTCGAATTGCCCGGGACGCCCAATCTACACAAGGTCAGCGATGTGCTCTACCGCTCAGCCCAGCCCACGGACGAGGGCATGAAGCAGCTTGAGAAAAAACTGGGTCTCAAGACCGTGGTCAATTTGCGCGGCTTGCATTCGGATCGGGATGAGCTGGAGGGTACGAAGATCCAGTATGTGCATATCCGCATCCGCACCTGGCGCATGAAGGAAAAACACGTATTGCGTTTTTTGAAGCTCGTTTTGGATCCGTCCAAGCAACCTGTGTTGGTCCACTGCTGGCATGGGGCTGATCGCACCGGCACCATGGCGGCATTCTACCGCATGGTGGTTCAGGGCTGGACCAAGGAGGAGGCCTTACGTGAGATGACCCAGGGCGGCTTCAATTATCATTCGGTCTGGACCAACCTCATCGATTTCATTGAGAAGGCGGACATCCCCGAATATCGGCGCAAGCTGGGGATCCCGGAACCCAAGAAGCCCGAGGAGCCCAAAAAATGAGCAACTATCCCCATCTATTGGCCCCGCTGGACCTGGGGCACGTCCAGCTTCGTTCTCGTGTGCTCATGGGTTCCATGCACATCGGCTTAGAGGAGGCCGAGGGCGGTATGGAGCGCATGGCGGCTTTTTACGCCGAGCGGGCGGCCGGCGGTGTGGGCCTGATCGTCACCGGCGGGGTGGCCCCCGACCATGCGGGGCAGGGCTTCCCGGGCGGTGCCATGATGGCCTCAGCCGAGGATGCCGCTCAGCACAAGGTCATCTGTGACGCCGTGCATGCCGAAGGCGGTCACATCGCCCTGCAGCTGCTGCATACGGGACGATACGCATACCACGACAAGCAAGTGGCCCCATCGGCCATCAAGGCACCCATCAATCCTTTCGTGCCCAAGGAGCTTTCACCGGAGGAAATCGAAGCCACCATCGAAGCCTTTGCCGTCTCAGCGGCCCTGGCCAAAGAAGCCGGCTACGATGGGGTGGAGATCATGGGCAGCGAGGGCTACCTCATCAATCAGTTCATCGCCACGCAGGCCAACCAGCGGGATGACGACTGGGGCGGCGAATACGCCAATCGCATGCGCCTGCCGGTCGAGATCGTCAGCCGAGTGCGTAAGCGGGTGGGGGATGACTTCATTTTGGTATATCGCTTGAGCATGCTGGACCTGGTGCCTGGCGGCTCCACTTTCGAAGAGACCCTGAAGCTGGCCAAGGCCGTCGAAAAGGCCGGCGTGAGCATCATTAACACGGGCATCGGTTGGCATGAGGCCCGCATCCCCACCATCGCCGCGGGTGTGCCGCGAGGTGCGTATGCCTGGGTTACGGCCCGGATGCGGAAGCACTTAGACGTGCCCATCGTGGCCGTCAATCGCATCAATACCCCAGAGTTGGCCGAGCAGCTCCTGGCTCGGGGGGACGCGGACATGGTGAGCATGGCCCGCCCGATGCTTGCCGACCCTTTCTTTGTGCGGAAGGCGAAAGAGGGCAGGGCGGATGAGATCAACACCTGCATCGCCTGCAACCAGGCTTGTTTGGACCACATTTTCGAGCTCAAGGTTTGCTCTTGCCTGGTCAATCCCCGGGCCTGTCACGAAACCCTGTTGAAGATCGAAGCATCGGCCACGCCCAGGCGTCTGGCCGTGGTGGGGGCGGGCCCGGCGGGCCTTGCTTGTGCCAGCACCCTGGCTGAACGAGGACATCAGGTCACGCTTTTTGACCAGGCCGAGCGCATCGGCGGGCAGCTGAATCTTGCCGTGATGATCCAGGACAAGGGCGAGTTTTTCGAGACCCTGCGCTATTTCGACAAGCGGCTGGAAAAACTGGGCGTGGAACGCAAGTTGGGTCAAAAAATTGTTACGGAGGAGCTCAGCGATTTTGAGGCGGTGGTCGTGGCCACGGGCGTCAATCCTCGCCCGGCGGACTTCGAAGGGCACGACCGGTCCGAGGTGTTGAGCTATATTGAGGTGCTGCAAGGTGCCAAGGTGGGTTCGCGGGTGGCCATCGTGGGCACGGGCGGCATCGGTTTTGATGTGGCGCAGTTTCTAAGCTGCGAGGGGCCGGCCTGTCAGCCCGAGCAGGATCGTTTCTTGGAAGAATGGGGTATCGACACCGAGATAGCACAAGCAGGCGGCTTGTTGCCCACCGGTCCCAAGCTGCCCAAGAGCGCCCGGCATATCACCATGATGCAGCGTTCAGAAGGCAAGGTGGGCAGTCGCTTGGGCAAGACCACGGGTTGGATTCACAGGACCGTGCTCCGGGCCAAGGGCGTGGAGATGCTCTCCGGGGTCAAGTACGTGAAAAAAGACGACGCGGGTTTCCTCATCGAAGACGCCGAAGGCCAGCCCCGCTGTTTGGAAGTGGACCACGTGGTCATCTGCGCCGGACAAGAATCCGAACGTAGTCTCTACGATGCCCTCTCCACCGCTGGAAAAGAAGTCCACCTCATCGGTGGCGCCAAAGAAGCCGGCGAGTTAGACGCCAAGCGGGCCATCCGTCAAGGCACTGAGTTGGGCACAAGGCTGTAAACAGGTCAGCCGCCCATGGCCATCATGACCACCAAGACAAGACCCAGGTTCAGCGAGGCCGAGAAGCAGAATTCGTTGACCATCTCGCCGCCGAAGACCACGATTTGGTGATGCACCTGGATGCCGACGATTCGGGGGATTTCGGCGAAGACGGTGGTTCGGAAACCCAGGCCGTCATTCCGGGCATGGTTAAAACCCTGCGTGCTGCCGACGACCAGGCTGGGGATGATGCCTGCGACGAACCACTTGGAGTTGTATCCGTAACCCAGGCCTGCAACAAAATAGTGATCCGTTACGTCCTTGGCGTGGATGTTGGCCGAGTAACCGATCTCGGGCATGATGCTGTGACCCGTGCCCAAGGGCGTGATGCGAAACAGGAGCAAGAGATCCATGCCCAGACCCCAGTCGGCATAGCCGCCGGTCATCTTGTAAGAAGCGCCGGCACCGGCTCGCATGTCGACATCGAAGGTCAGGTGCTGGTCTTCGGCCGCGGGTAACTCTTCTTGTTCTTTGGCCCAGGCCGTCGTGGACAACAAGACCAAGGCGATCAAGATCACCACAGGTTTTCTCAGCATGCTCGACTCCTCATCTGGAAAACCTATCACAAGGTCTGTTTCGGTGACCAGCGCCAAGGAGGATGACGTAGATTGCTTTTTTCTCAGTTGCAGATCCAGGCGCAGGCATGGTCGGCGCAGGTCCAATGGCCATCGCAGTCATCGACGCTCAAGGGCTGGCCGATGCAGTCTTCGGGCTCCATGCAGGATCCGAGCATGATGCATTCACCGGTGCAGTCCATGCAGCCATGGGGGACCAGGCAGAAGAGATCCTCGGACTCGCAGGCCTGACCCTGTATGCCTCCGCACCACATTCCTTCCCCGGGCAGACAGTCTCCGTCGTGACGCCATTCGAGGTCCTGGCATTCGGCGTAACACATGTCGGGATAGTTGCGGAAGTCCTCGCCGCAGACGGGCAAGAAGGGCCGGCCGAGCAAGTCGCAGGTTTCGCAGGCCTCCCTGCATTCGCCGGGGTAATGGACGGTCTGGCCGTTACACCAGGCCTCCCAGTCGTCGCACCAGTAAGTCTGGCCGTTATCGGCACAGACGGGCATGCCCATGTAGCAGTCGACCATGCAGTCACAGCGACCGTGATAGGACCAGGGCATGTCCACGCAGTCGGCTTCGCATTCGCTGCCAAAGGTGTACATCATGCCCCCGGTGCTTCCGCAAACCGGATCCCAGACGGTCCCGCAGTCGCATTTTTCCCGTAACGTGCTGCACAGGCCCTGGTGACAAACCGCGTCCCAGGAGGTGCAGGTGTCATATGACTCGCAGGCGATGTCCACCATGGCGCAAAGCTCATTGAGCTCACTCAGATAGGCATCCGCGAAGTTTTGATTGATCGCTTTTTCCCCACCTGCATGCTGGCAACCGCAGCAGTTCGCCGCGACCTTGACGCAGTCGCTGTCTTCTTCGCAGGCGTACCAGTCGTTGTTTTTTGTACCGACTACGCATTCGTCATTTTCACAGACGGCTTCGATGCTGTCAGGCACCAAGCAGGCGATGGCAGGGCAATTCACATCCCGACATGCCTCACGGCCCAGCCACTCCGACAGCATGTCCTCGTGGATCGCCACGTAGTCCTCTGGCTCAAATCCGCAGCAGCAGCCCTTGTCGGCCAGGATGCAGTCTGAGTCCGACGCGCAGGCTTGCTGGCAGGGCAGGGTTTCAGTCTGTGCTGAGTCGCATTGGCCGTCGATGCACTTGATCATTTTCCCGCAATCCTTGCCGGGGTTGCAGTCGGCCAAAGTGTAGCATTCCGGATCCTTTTCATTGCCGGCGTACTCGGCGCAGCTGAAAATCATCGTCAGAGCGACGGCCATCACAAGACAGTCAATCAAGAACCGGTGCATTTGAAATTCCTTTCATCCAAGAAAGATTAGCTCGGCACCAAGATGTAGCAAGTATCGTACCATGCCTTGGGGAGATCTAATGGCTCGAAACTAAAGGGAATACATTTTCTGCGGGCACGGATATTTGAGATGATCCTCTCAAATATTCACGTGCAGAGAATTCGGGCGATCAATAGACACAGGTGAGAGCGCAGACCGGAAAGCCATCCATCATGCAGCAGTGGAGGTTTCCAGTGCAATCGAAGACGGTGTTCAACTCTTCATTACCACGAGGGCCAAACCCCGGAATGTCCTGCACAACATATCCTCATCCTCCTTGCCTGAATCCAAATTCTAGCTCCAATGTGCAACTAGAGAATAGGGGCTAGAGGCAGCAGCGGAAGTCGTAGGGATCGGCCCGGGTGTGAGAACTCATGTATTCGCAAGATCCATTGCCCGCCTTGATGGAATCCGAAGCCGAGTATGAATCCTGCACCCATTCATAAGTATCGGTCATGTCGTTTAGGCTCGCGCCCACGGTGACGCAAGCCGTATGCCAGCGTACCCAGGTGCAAAGTTCCTTGCCCTCCGCATGGCAGGTCTCCACGCCCGTGATCCAGGGTGCGGCTGAGTGCTGGTCGATATCGATGCAGAACATTTGGTCCACATTGACCATGCCTTGCGGACAGCTTTGTACGTTGTGGCCTTCGGCCAACACGGTGACGCCAGACTGGCGGGTGTTGCCGTCTTCGACGCCTTGATAGACCGCTCGCACAATGTAGAAGTAATCAGTGCCTTCGGTGTGATCGGGCAGATTGGTGTCGACACAGCCCACCGACCCCGCCGGCAGATCCAACTGGGGCGTCATAAAGTCGAAGTCGCCGCTCGTGTCCGATCGGAAGACCCGGTAGCTCACGTCAGCTGGATCGACCCCGCCGGCCTCGGCCCAGAACAGGCTGACCGAGCCGCTGGCGTAGATTGCGTGGCTCAGACCTGAGAACTGCAAAGTGGCGGTTGGCTTGTCAGCAATATGGGCTGTGACTTCGCGGGTGTTTTGTTCCTCTTCGCCTTCGAGTTCCGTTCGCACCACATAGAACCAGTCGCTGCCCGGATGGTTGTTGGGTTCAAAGTCCTGAAACAAGATGCTGCCGACGGGCAATTCGGCGATGGGGGTTGAGAAGTCCTGGGTGCCGCTTTCGTCGGCTCGATAGACAAGATAGATCTCACTGCCGTTGCCGCCGGTGGCCGGTGACCAAACGATCACCACACTGTCTTCCAGCACGAAGGCGCCACTCACGCCATGGAACACAAAGGGTGCCTCAATCTGACCCGCGTCCGGTTCGTCTTGCTCGTAGCCGGAACGAATGCAGCCCAGGGGGCCAAGAATGAAAAGCAAGATGAAGGTGGAGAATAGGGACAATAATGGGGTTCTGCGATTTGTCACACGCACCTCCTCATATGAACAACAATTATACCACAAGCAGCTCCAAGATGTCGGCGGTTTGCGACAGTAAAAGTAAAAAAGTAAAGGGAGAGTGAAGAAGAAGAAGGTAAATAAGCATTGCGGTTTGCTGAGGAATCCTTGATAGAATTGGCCCATGATGACGCATGAAGGCACCCGCCGGTGGTCGGTTGTAACCTGGGGGACGATTGTGCTGTTGGGATGTGTCTTCGAGCCCACGCTTGGGGATCCTTACTATCCCTGCGAGGAGAACGGTACCTGCCTGATAGATGCATGTGTGTGTATTGGAGATCGTGTTTGCGTACCCAAGGACAAAGACGCCAATCCGGGCATCTGTGCTCCCTGCAGGAGCGATTCGGACTGCGATGACGGAGACCCCTGCACCCGGGACGAATGCAGGGATTGGCGCTGCGTTTACGTCTTGCAAAACATCCCAGGGGCAGAGGGTCCTGCCGGCGATCCGACCTGTAGCAACGGCATGGACGACGACTGCGACGGACTGACCGACAGTGAAGATTCCGTCTGCGCTCCCGTGTATGGATTCTGCACCCAGTTCGGCTGGTGCTGGGAGCACCCCTTGCCCCAGGGCAACGACCTGTTTGACATCCTGGCTCTTGCCGCGGATGACGTATGGGCAGTGGGTCAGGCGGGAACCATCCTGCACTGGGATGGCGAATCCTGGTCGATGGTGCCGAGCGGCGTGGAGGATTCTCTCCTGGCCATTCACGGGGTGGCGGGCGATCTCTGGGCGGTTGGAAGCGATGGCCTCATCCTTCACCAAACCCAGCCTTCCGGTCCTTGGGCGGTCGTTCCCTCCGGAACCACCCAATTACTTGCGGCGGTCTGGAGGACCGCCGAGGACGATGTCTGGTCGGTCGGATATGGCGGTGTCATCCTGCACTGGGACGGAGAGATCTGGTCCGCCATCGACAGCGGCACCACTGTATACCTTCGCGGGATCTGGGGTCTTGCTCCAGACGACGTTTGGGTTGTCGGCAATAACGGTACTGTCCTTCGTTGGGACGGTGTCGCCTGGCAGGTGATTCCCGACGTGCCCGATAGGCATCTTCCGTCTGTTTGGGGATCGGATTCGGAAAACGTATGGGTTTGTGGCACCGACGGGCTGATTCTCAATTGGGACGGAACCAGTTGGTTGGAGGTTCCCAGCGGAACCGAAAATCACATCACAAGTATCTGGGGTCTGGCCCCGGACGACATCTGGGCCACTGCACGATACGAACCCCCTTTGCATTGGGCGGGAAGCGCCTGGTCCTTCGCGAGCAGCGAGAGGAGCGCAGGCATCTCGGCAATCGCGGGTACGTCCGCGGAGCACCTTTGGGCGGTCGGCTGGGACGGGCTCATCCTGCGCTGGGATGACACGGATCGTGTCTGGTCGAGCCTGTCGAGCGCATCGCTGGGCTTCATCTATGACGTGTGGGGTTTCGGAGAGACTGAAGTTTGGGCGGTCGGGGTTCGTGGCCGCATTCTGCGCAGGAGCGACGAGGACAGGATGTGGTCGTTGGTTCCGAGCGGTAGCA
>JAFCZJ010000349.1 GCA_019314375.1 Deltaproteobacteria bacterium
TTGTCAACGAAGGCATCATTCTCTATGACCGAAGCGCCTGAC
The DNA here is from genome assembly GCA_019314375.1 of Deltaproteobacteria bacterium. Lineage (GTDB taxonomy): Bacteria > Myxococcota > B64-G9 > B64-G9 > B64-G9 > JAFCZJ01. The sequence continues at coordinate 43 of JAFCZJ010000349.1, forward strand.
ACATCATCAGACCCAATCAGCCCGCATCTCCATTGATCCGTCGTTTGATGAAATGCGTAAAAGCTGCAGACATCTCCAAGACTACAGAGGTCTGATTGAATACGAACTTGGCCCCGAGGGCTTCCCTTCTGTTGAAACGGCAGAGGAATGCGTCCAGCATGCTCTTCAGGTCAAGATATTCGTGGAAGAAAAACTAAAAAATCTTGGATTTTGATTTCTTGCAGGTAGTCGAAGGCCTCCCAAACCGAAAACCCGCGAACCCCAAGGCCAGCAGCACGAACATCCAGAAAGCATCACCGGGTCTTGAGGACAGCGTGACGGTGGAGAGGCCGCAGGAAGCCTGCGTGTCGTTGCATTCAACCCAGACGCCCAAATCATGGACCGCCGCCCAGCAGTCATCCGACAGCACCGCCCCTGCCACATTGTCTGCCGTCGCCCCCGGGAAGTCGGGATCGTTGTCGCAGGGAAGGAGGCCGTCAACCTCTTCAACGCCGAATATGATTTGTAACTGCTCACCCTCCATGTCCAGCAACAGCAGCCAGGTCTCGCCCGCTGCGATCTGCAGGTTCCCCGTCTCCACGCCCTCCAACAATGCACCCTCACCAAGAAGGCACTGTGGATCGTAGTAAGAAGCGCCCAAAATCTGGAGGTCCGCCAAACCGTCCACTGAGGCACTCACCTCGACACGAACCAGAGCCTGCGAAACATCGGGCTTGAGCGCACAGAAACAGATGGCGGGGTCCAGACACATCGCCCCAGCCGACGACCCAAACGCCACCATCAAAAGCGACAGAAAGATAATGTTCCTTTTCATGACACACCCCATCAATTGGTTTGAATACGACCATCCTAGCCAAAAACAGAAAAAAAAAAAAACAGAAAAAAAGGATCGGATTGACAAGACATGGGTATCTGTTATACTGATACCCATGAAACCAAAAGATACCATTGATGCTTTTGATGCATACCTAACCAAACGGGGACTAGAAATAGATGCCGTGGTGATTGGAGGCGCTGCGTTAGGGCTGCTCGGCGTGGTCTCTCGACAGACTCGCGACTGTGATATTTTGCATCCCTCGATTGCCCCGGCAATCGCCGAGGCCGCTCGTGAATTCGCGTCGCTCCGCCGAGCAAGCGGAGATCCCCTCGACGATGACTGGCTAAATAATGGCCCCTCATCGCTTGCCGATGTGCTTCCTGCGGCATGGACGGAGAGACTTCAGCTCGCCTATCAAGGAGTGGCCATCACACTGAGAAGCCTCGGCCGCCTTGACTTGCTACGCAGTAAGCTGTTCGCGCTTTGCGACCGCGGTCTCGACCTGGACGACTGCGTCGCCTAGGCGCCTACGACTGCCGAGCTTCAGGAGATCGCCCCTTGGCTGGAAGAACAAGATGCCAACCCTGATTGGCCCGCACACACCCGCGCCGTGCTCAACGATCTGCGTCGGAGACTCAAGCATGGCATTTAGGCGAACAACGACGGCCTCCGAGTTGCCGAGTGGCGATGATTTGACTCGTGCCATGGTTGGTATCGGCATGGCCTTCGCAGCCGAGGCCGATGTCGACGCAAACATTGAGGACACCTTGCTCGCGGCTTCGGTTGAGGGCATCGAGCGTGATGATCTCAGGACGCTCTCCTTGCTGACAACCTGGCTCGGCGTGCACCATCCCTGGGTCAACATCGATAGACTGACCAGGGCAATTTCGTCCCATGAATCCCCTCGAGTGCTGGCATTCTGGGCCGCGGTTGCCACCTGGCTGCGCAAGGATCGGCGCTTCGCTCGAATAGCCCGCCTTCACAAAGGCCCGCGCATCGACCTGCTGCGGGTGGGCACCAAGTTTCAGATCCAACGCCGGGGCGAGGATGACCGATTCATCGAGACCCCTCTTCGGGCACCGGCGGGCGTACTGCGCAAACGTGCCGGTGATGTACTCACACCGGCCGAATTGGCCAAGCGCCACCGCACCTATCGACACCGTGTCCTAATTGGGCCGAGTTATCGCGCAGACATGTGGGCTGCTCTCGAAGAAAACCCATCATTATCCGCCTCGGAACTAGCACGCCGGACCTACGGATCGTTTGCTACCGCATGGCAAGTCAAGAAGGACTTCCAGAATTTGAGAAAAAAACTACCCAGGACCAAGCAGCATGGGCTCAGAGACATCAAGCAGATCCTTGCCTTTTGCTGCTGATTCGTCCCAAGATACACGCACGCTGAATTTGAATAGATCCCGGGTGCATGTGAGCCGTCAGTATGCCCATGACCTTCGCCCAACACAGGGAGAATCCATGAAATACCTCGCAAAATTGACCTTTTTGGCTTTGATCGGCTTCATGTTGACCACTGGGCCGGCTTTTGCCACAGGCTTGCTTATCCCCACCGATAAGAGCATCCCGCCCTTGGCCATCAAGTACCACCGGGCCACCGTGACCATTAAAGACCGCGTGGCCGTGACCCATATCGACCAGGTCTTCATCAATTCCACGAACCGGAATTTGGAAGCCACCTATATCTTCCCGCTCCCCAAGGGCGCCACCGTCGACGATTTTTACCTCTATATCAAC
>JAFCZJ010000350.1 GCA_019314375.1 Deltaproteobacteria bacterium
CCCTCGCCCTGCCCGTAAACGAAATTGGAGCGGTTGCGGTAACCAAGCCTGTATTCGGTGGGTCGCCACACCGGGATCTGCGAAATTTCCGCGGCCGCAAAGGTCTGTCTGAGGTTATCGGTCTTTGCCGCGTCCTGGGTGTTGTTGTCGAGGTGCATCAGGGGGCAGCCGGTGCAGGTTCCCCCCGCCTGGACGGCGCATGGACATGAAACTGCGCGGTATCCAGGCCCCCGCGTTACGATTGATACTACGGATGCCCAGGCCACGTTTCGGTGGTCGCTGACGTGATCTATGGTGACCAGGAGCTCGTCGCCGGGAGCCACTGATGGGACCAGAACTTTGTGTTCATCAACCTCCGCGACGCCATGGCCGCCTGAATCGATCGTGTCCACGGTAAGGCTGAAACGATCTCCCTGCTTCATTTTGGGACCATCATCGCACCGGGGTAAGAGCGTCGAACACCGTGCTTGTGTCGATGGAGACGAGGAGCCCGTCGGACATTCCGTAGAGGAAGATCCAGACGAGAATTCCCAGCCACGCGACGCCGGTGATCATGCGAATTCTGTTCCAGTATTGCTCTACCGCTGTGCGATCGAGGGGGATGAACAGGGCGAGAAGAATGACAGGACCGGCATAGCGATTGAGTACGGCGGTGCAGTAAGTCGCGGCGATGATGACAAAGAACCGCAGCATCCACATGGTCGCCGGGATCCCGAGTCGAACCGCAGTAGTCCTGACTTTAGAGGCCAGATCCTCGTCGTGATCCCGCATGACCTGTATTGACTCGAAACACCCGGAGAAGATGGCGAGGGCGAGGACCAGAGCCCAGCCCAGAACACTGTCGAGGGGGAAAGCCACGATGGGAACCAATCCCCCGGCCAGGATCATAGCGGCCACGTCCAGGTAGGGCATTCGCTTGAGCTTGCGGGAGTACAGCCAACAGATTCCGCCGCCCGCCACCAGCGCGATGAGTAGACCGTAGCTGTAGAATACCCCCAGGCCGGTGAGGACTACCAGTATGGAGATCTGGGCGCCGACTGCTGCCTTGATGTGCTGCTTGAGATAAAGTGCCCGCTCGATCCCCTTTTTGGCGGAGGTGATGTCCTGGTCGACGTCGCAGAAGTCGTTGTTCAGGTATACCAGCAGATTGAGAAGGAAGCCGAACAGGAGGCGAGTCCCTATGTCGTGCAGGGGTAGTTGCAGCGCTACCATGATGGATCCCGCCGCCACGAGGTTGGCCATCTCGAGGCGCCTTAGCCTGAAAACAGCAACATCCGTTAGTATTTTGAGGACGGGGATCATCGAGAAAGACTTTTGCATTTAGTCTGGCCGAGCTCAACAGATAGTTGAAGGGTCACTTTCAGCAAAGCTACGTTCGGATGTTTCCGCTTCTTGAGGCAAGGGTGCCATTGAAAGCACCTGGAACAATCACATCTACACTACTGAGTAAGTGCGTCTGGATTCTCGCAGATGAGACAGGTGCTGAAAGCTTTGTAGGGGTCGGTGTCAGAGTCGGAGTCCGTGTCACTGTCGGAGTCGGAGTCGGAGTCCGCGTCCGCGTCGCTGTCGGCATCGGAGTCCGTGTCACTGTCGGAGTCCGCGTCCGCGTCGCTGTCGGCATCGGTGTCTGTGTCGGAGTCGGCATCGGTGGTGCCGTCGTCGGTTTCGCTCGAGGCACAACCTTGGCCAACTGCAACGGCTACGAACATCAATGACAGGGCCAAAAGCATAATGAATCTAGACATCGTTTGTTACCTCTTCGTTCTCATAGTCAAATCGCCACTAACGGCGCATGTATTATCATGTCTCTTTAGTCAGTTTACGACAAAATGCGGACATTATCTTCTTTATTATGACATCCAATTTATATGTTGAATGCGTAGTTACAGCAAAAGAGGCTTCTATTCGTCAAAAATGGCTCAAGAAAATTAGTATTTTGTCACTAATATTGGTTTTGTATTGTGAAATCAGAGGGATGTGGAGCCTTTACGCGGATGAAGCCGATTCTGTCGTTGGGCATAGGTTCTCGTACAAGTTCACAATTAGGCTCACACCTGAAGTTTTCTAGCCAGTGATACTTGAGCACCGCATCCATTGACGGGTCGGTACCGGTGACCTTCAAGGTGTTGAGGGAGGCGGAAATTTCTCCGT
>JAFCZJ010000351.1 GCA_019314375.1 Deltaproteobacteria bacterium
TGGGGATGGGGTCGCCCTCTGCCTCTTCCCATGTGCCATCTTCGTCCTCAAGGTGATCGACTAGGCGCGCGATGCCGTTTGGCACCTTGGTGCCCGATTCAAGTTGTCCAATCATGCTTCGGTATACTTCTTGGATGCTTCTTGTTGTTCGTTTTCTCAGGATGATGGCTGGGGCAAAATTCAGGGTGGGTTTTTCTGGGGTTCCTTTGGCTGGCTTTAGATCAAAACTCACTTGGGTGTCTGGATGAATGGCGTGGCCCCAGGACTTGAGAAGAGGCTCGATGCTGCTCCGATGCCAAATGTCGTTTTCGAGCGCAGTAAGCTGGGCGGTCACGCTCTCGAATTCATCTTGCTCTGGGATTTCGGCTCCATCCAGAAAGTCTGATTCGATTCGCGGCTTTGCACCATCGGGCAGGGGTGGGCATTTGATAGATATGCGGCCATTTTCGCTGTCAAATTCGATGTCTGCCTGAGCAACAAAAATATGCCGTCTGACCACCTTGCCTTGCTCATTTTTCCACGCCAGGAAGCCGATGCCCGCCAGCAACTCAAATGACTCTCCCAGCCGTTTTGATTTCTGATAGGTGTCGAACAGGCGGCTGTAGATGGACTGCAATTTGGACCGCCGCTTGTGTTCTTTGGCCCAGGGCCGCCATTTTTCCAGATATTTGTCCCATAAAGACAGAAGTTCTGGGTGGTCCTTTAGGCGATGAGCTTCAAAATTCGGTTCACACTCTTCCTCCTCTTCTTCATCGTCGACCACGTCGGCCTGCAATTCTTCGTCGGGTGCTGCAGGTAGCAAGGTCTCTTGGCGGAGGCTCGGTTCTTGGCCAGAGCTATGGTTGAGTTTCTCCGGGTCAACCCATGGCTGAAGGATTTCGGGCAACTTGGGCAGTGAGGGGATTTGCTGCTTGCTGACCTCAAGCCAAACATCTTCCTTGTTCTCTAGCTGGACTTGGGTCCATGCCGGGCATACGCAGCCATGCTCGTGTGGCAGATCGTTTATCCAGAGGACCATGCCGCTTGGTTCATAGTCTTCAATGAGCAACTTCCGTTGGGTTTTTAGCTTGATGAATTCACGCACGTACTTGAGAAGTTGGACGGCTTTCAATCCAGTGGCATCAAGTTCTATCGCCGATTCTTCATTCATTCTTGCAACCCCATGGCGGAGGCAGTGATGGTCATCATTGGCTCCAGCAGTTTGTCATCTTGCGTTTGCTTGGGAATGCCAATACTTAGGGTGCCAGCCACCCCTGACATGTGTCATGTAACAGAGAAAAATTTCCACGGGCTTAATCCTATCGAGCATCTTTTTTCTGGTTTTTGCGGAAGCCTGTAACGGTGGTCCCAGGTCTGCGAAATTCATCCCAAGTGGCACCGGTCAATAGATCCAGCCAGTAGTTCATTCCGTCACCCCTTAGAGTCCCGGCAGGAGTTTCTGTATTTTTCTCCTTATACACGAATGCCGCAAAGGGGGGAAGGCTGCACTCAGAGGAACGGGCAAAGCGGCAGTGGTAGGTTTTTTAGAAAATCGGTTGAGGCTTAGATTTCTGGACATGGACTTGATGCCCATAAATGCCAGATGCAATAGCTTGAAAAAACCTTCTTCACCCTACGCTTCAGGCAGCAGTATTTCGGGATGCCGGTCCACGATCCTGAGCAATGAACATGCCGGTCCGCGCGGCTTGCGCCGACCCTGTTCCCAATCCTGGAGGGTTCGCTTGCTCACACCCAGCAAGGCCGCGAAGGCGGACTGGGAGAGCCCTAGGCGCGTGCGGATCGCTTTGACATCTTCGGGGTTCTCAATTTGAGTGCGTTTTCCGCCACCGGCCTTGATTTCCCGGATGCCGTCTAGAAGTTCCTGTCCAATGTCTCGTTTCTCGCTCATGACTCCAACTCCTCGCGAAGTGCCTTCAATACAGCCACGGGGATATTGGCGGCTTCGCTCTTTGCGTAGATGGCCAACAAGGTGTACGGCAATGCCGTATAATCGTCAAGTCCAGAAACAAGCGCCCGCCCTTTCCCTCCGAAGGAAAAATCCGCTATGCTCCCCCCATGGAACAAGGCAACGACAAGCCCTCTACGGATATCGAAATCATCGACGCCACGCCTGAAGAGGCGCGGGCAATGAAGGCGCTGAAGGTTAC
>JAFCZJ010000107.1 GCA_019314375.1 Deltaproteobacteria bacterium
GCTTCCGCCATGGGGCTGGATCTCCCCGACCTGGAATGGGTGCTGCATTTTGAATTGCCCCCCTCCGCCGAGGCATACCTGCATCGGGCCGGGCGCACGGGCAGGGCGGGCAAGCGCGGTCACTCGGTGGTGTTTGTGTCCGCGGCGAAGCGATATCAGGCAGAGCGTCACGCCAAGGAACTGGGGATTGTCTTTCAGGCGATCGGCTAGTTGGTCAGGGGTGCTCACCCGTCGTCGTCAAGGTTGACCAGATGTCTTGGACCTTTAGCGGATTGAAAACACGAATTCCATGGACATCAAATGCCTGCGCTCCGTTGTACAGCACCGCTCCCGCGGTGAGTCGGCCTGACGCCAGGGCTCGAAATTTTTCGATTCCCTTGACGAAGCCAGGTGAAAATGTGGCAGCTGATTTGATCTCGATTGGTGTGAGTTGGCCGTTCTCCTTGATTAGCAGATCGACTTCATTGCCGTTGGAATCGCGAAAAAAATAGACCTCCGGCCGGATTCCTCGGTTGAAAGCTCCCTTGATGATATCGACGATCACCATGTTTTCGTACAAATTGCCGCGCAGCGGGTCGCGACTTGCTTGTTCTGGGGTGTGGATACCCAGCAAGAAGCTAACCAGGCCCAGGTCGGTGAAGTAGATTTTGGAAGACTTGACGAGGCGCTTTCTAATGTTCTCCGAAAATGGCAGCAGTTCCATCACCACATAGGAAGCCTTCAGTACGTTCAGCCAGTTTTTGATGGTCTTGGATGATACGCCCAGGTCGTTGGATAGGGATGCGAAATTGACAAGCTGTCCCACCCTCCCGGCAAGCAAGGTCAGAAACTGCTGGAATTGAGTGAGGTCCCGCAGTTGGATCAGGGCGCGGACGTCCCGTTCTACATAGGTCTGGAGGTACCCGTTGTAAAATCTGCGCGTCTCCAAGCCTTCTTCGTGAAGCCTGGGAAAGCATCCCAGGGTCATCAATTCGAAGGGGTTCAAAGAAATATTGTAGTGGCTAAGTTCAGAGAAGGAAAACGGCCAGAGCGTCAACATGGCTGTGCGGCCGGCCAAGGATTGGCTGATGGCCTCGTGCAATTGCGGCTGGTGGCTGCCGGTCAGGAAATACATACCCGGTCGCCTGGCTTTATCTACGATGCCCTGGATGTAAGAAAGCAGGACGGGCAGCCTCTGTACTTCATCCAGGATGCCGCCATGCTCCATCTGGCCAAGAAAGCCTCGAGGATCGGCTGCCGCTGCCTGGCGAATGTCGGGATCCTCGAGGGAAAAGTAGGGTTTGTCGGGGAAGGTCATTTGGACCAAAGTGGTCTTACCCGATTGGCGAGGACCCAGGATCGTGACCACCGGGTATTCCTCACTGCACTTGATGAGTTCCCTTTGAATTTCACGGCTAATCATGTTTCGAGGATATTCGAAATCTATGTAAAACGCAAGTGTGACTCCCGATTTGCATAGATTTTACCGATGCGGAACTGGACGGAGTTTGGGATTGTCTTTCAGGGCAAGGTTGGGGATTGAGCGCCCAGGTCGAGTTCGAAGACCTCGTCGCCAAAAAAGAAGACAAGTCGATTGTCGAGCGCTACGCCGGAATTCAGCACTTCGACTCTTGCGTCGCTGACGTCATAGGTGGCTACGATTTCGCCATCCCACGAAAGTTTGATGATGACTTGATGGAGAAGCCCGGGTGCCCCCCTGGCGATAAGTTCGTGGTTCTTGGCCGCGTAAAGGTCACCCGCATAGGCGAGCAGACCGTCGGTGAAGGCGAGGGCGCTGTCGATCCCGGTGAGGATGACCTCGGGCTTGGCGGACCAGTCGGCGAGACGAATGATGCCCCTGGGCATGCCTTGTTTCTTTTTTAAGCCCGCTACTTTGATGTCGTAGTCGTAGTTGCCCTCGAGTTCACCTTGGATAAAGATGGTGCCGTCGGGCGACATGAACACCCGGGCAATTGTTCTAAGCGAGGGCAGTTCGCGCTCGCTCACAAGCTTGCCTTCCTTCGAATAGAGCCGCAGCCGGCAGGGCTCGCGGTCTCCTTCCCAGGTTAGTGATGGGCCGATGCCGAGCAGGAAGCCTTTCGGCACCAGGTCTATGCTGGTTACCAGATCGATCACCTTGGTGGCGGGCTCAAGGGGCAGACTCGAAAGCAGCTTGCCGGTGAAGTCGAATCGGCGAATCGCACCCTCGTCGAAGACGACGAGGGCGTTTTTCTCGCGGGCAAGAGCCCTGGAGCGTTCCTCTTTCAGGGCCACCTTGACGACCAGCTTGTCCTCGCCGTTGACGATGAGGAGATCGCGACCGGTCTTGGTGGGACTCAATAGCGCCAGGCCGTCGTCGGCGAGGGCTGCTGCCGCGAACATGCGTCGAACAAGGCTTTTTCGCAGCCGAAAGGCTCGCAGCGATTGGCGCTTTATGGCCGATGACACCTCCTTTGGATAGGTTTTTTCCAAAAAGGACTTGCGTTCAGTGATGTGCTCTTGGACCTGCCGTTTCTGGTCTTCGTCAAGGGAGGGCATGAAGCTGTGAATCGCGTTTTTAAGCTTGAGTGTGGCCTGATACTCATCTGAGTAGTTGGCCAAGGGTTTGATGTCGATTTCTTCGAGTTCTTCATCGGGCGCATGCTGGTCTCGGTAAACGTCAAAGCCGGGTTTGGAGATGATCAGGTAGGTCACCGGATGCGCGCCCCATGAACTCGAGGGCGGCGACAAGGAAAATTCTCCACCGGGCCCGCTTCTTTTTAGCTCGTTTCCGACGACCCCGCGTAGGGTCTCGGTGATGACCGCCTGGTGACGCTCGTGACGGGCCACGACCAAAAAGCCCTCGCCTTGCTTGATCCGATACCGCGTCACTTTGATATGCTTGGTGCAACCAAACAGCGTTGAGAGAAATCCCACGACGCACACTCCGAAAATGACGGCACGCAAAGACGCAGCACTACCTGCCTGAGCTTGGCGTGGTCGAAAATGGGCAAACAGACCGGACATGGTGCTCCTTTTATCTTTCAGGGCAAGGCTGGGGATTGAGCGCCGAAGTCGAGCTCGAAGACATCATCGCCAATAAAGAAAACCAGTCGATTGTCGAGCGCCACGCCGAAGGTCAGCTCTTCTACTCTTGCGTCGCTGACGTCATAGGTGGCCACGATGGTGCCATCCCAAGAAAGTTTGATGAGGACTTGATGGAGAAGCCCTGGCGCACCCCAGGCGACAAGTTCGTGGTCCTTGGCCGCGCAAAAGCCGCCTACATAGGCGAGCAGACCGTTAGCGAAAGCGACGGCACCGTCGATCCCCGTGATGATGACCTCGGGCTTGGCGGACCAGTCGGCGAGACGAATGATGCCTCTGCGTATGGCTGGTTTTCTTTTTAATCCCGCTATTTTGACATCGCGGTCGAGGTTGCCTGCAAGTTTGCCTTGGACAAAGATGCTACCATCGGGCGACATGAACACCTGGGCTATTTCTTCAACCGAGGGCAGTTCGCGGTCGCTCACAAGCTTTCCGTCGATCGAATAGAGCAGCAGCCGGCATGGCTTTAATTCTCCTTTCGAGTTTACGAATGAGCTCAGGCCAAGCAAGATGCCTTTCGTCACCAGGGCCATGCTGGTCACCGAATCGATTGCCCCGGGGGCGGGCTCGAGGCTTAGACTCGAAAGCAGCTTGCCGGTGGAGTCAAATCGGCGAATTGCACCCTCGTCGAAGACGAGGAGGGTGTCTTTCTCTCGGGCAAGTGCCGCGGATTTTTCATGCTTCAGGGCCACCTTGGCGACCAACTTGTCCTCGCCGTTTACGATGAGAAGATCACGACCGGTGTGGGTGGGACCCAAAAACGCCAGGCCATCATCGGCGAGGGCTGCTGTCGCTAACAGGTGTCGAATGGGGCTTTTGCGGCGCTTGAAGGACTGTAGCGAATCTCGTTTCTTGGCTGCGGCCACCTCGTTTGGATAGGTCTTTTCCAGAAAGGACATTCGGTCGGTGATGTGCTTGTTGACCTGCCGCTTCTGGTCTTCGTCGAGGTAGGGGGTGAACCTGTTAAACCCGTATTCAGTTTGGAGTGTGGCCAGGTATTCGTCTAAATAATTGGCCGTGGGCTTGATGTCGATTTCCTCGAGCTCTTCACTGGGTGCATGTTTGTCTCTGTAAACGTCAAAGCCGGGTTTGGAGATGATCAGGTAGGTCACCGGATGCTCGCCCCATGAGCTCAATGCTGGCGACAAGGAAAATTCTCCACCGGGTCCGCTTTTTTTTATTTCGTTGCCGACTACATCGCGAAGGGTCTCGGTGATGATCGCCTGCTGGCGTTCGTGACGGGCCACGACCAAGAAGCCCTCGCCTTGTTTGACCCGATACCGCGTCACCTTGATCTGCTTGGTGCAAGCAAACAGCCCAGAGAGAAATCCCACGATGCACACTCCGAAAATGACGGCACGCAAAGACGCGGCATGACGTGCATGAGCTTGGCGTGGTCGAAAATGGGCAAACAGACCGGGCATGGTGCCCCCTTGTCGTAATCTTCAGGATGTCGAATTGGACCTCAAAAATCCGGCGATGGCAAGTCCGGAACACGATATTGGCGTCTTGCCTTGCGAGCTGTCTCCTTGCTACTGTCCACGAAGGTTTCATCTGCATTCCTTGTGGATGGGTTCGGAGCAAGAGATTCATGGGCGAGACCGAAGAGAAAAAAAAGGGCTGGATAAGAAGAGTGTTTCCCTTCTTTTTGCTGGTGGCACCGCTGGTCGGTGCCGGACTGGTGGCGCTGTTGCCGGCCAAGGCTTGCGAGGGTGTCGTTCAATGTCATTGGGGGCTGAAGGGAGCACGAGTTCTTGATGGAAACGGCGCAGGGACTTTGCTTATCCATTTGCACAGCAGAGGCCGCAAGAGGCAGCGAAGCCTCGACAAGTTGCTGACCGTTGATTTGGATAATGGCGCGCAATTGGGGGAGTATGTGACCAAGAATTGGGTCAAGCCTTTCGGGGTGAGCCAGGAACACCTCTGGATTCGCCAGGGCGGGGTGAGCGCAAGGCGCTGGGTCGGATACGCCTTGCCCGGGCTTGCGGAAGTTTTTGATTTGGATCCGGGAGACAAAGAGCTGGCTGAGCGGGCTCCGCCTGGCGCGGACCCCGAGGGGAGCGATGCCCTGCTGTGGAAGCACTGCGAGTACTCGCCAAAGCCCCCCAGATCCATCGACGATGAACTCTTGCTCGATGCACATTTTGTATGCGACGGCAGCACAGGCGATCTGGTTGATTTGGGAGACGGGGACCGGCTGCTCTTCTATCAGGACCTGAAGCGAGAGACGGGGAAAATGATCATGGGCAGGCTTTCGACCGATGGCCGATGGCTTTGGAAATTCCACGAACAAGAGCGCTTCGGCGAACGCGCTCTGGAGGCTCACGGCTACAGGGTGGCCTTTGCAGCCAAGCTGCCGAAGTTGCTGCTGCTCGTGATTGAGCAGGACGACGCGGAAGGTGACATTTGGGTGATGGCACTCGACCCGCTTGATGGTCGGCCGCTATGGTCCTTGCAATATGAGTAAAGCGGGGAGATAGACGAAATGGAATCACGCCAAAGCGGCTGGCTGGCCGAACACAAAAAACTCCTTGTTGTGCTTCTGGCCATGAGCCCGGTGATCGTGTTCCTCGTGATAAAGCTTCTTGCCCCCTTTGGTCTGTTTCAGCTCCAGTCCATGCATTTGAGCCCAACCGAATGGGATGCAGTGTCTGTCGGCCTGGTCGAAGATTCAGCAAAGCCCGTGTTGCTGATCAAGATGAACAACGAGCCGCCCGGCTTCGACATTGCTTATGAGCGCGTGGTGGCACTGAACCCCGCGGACGGAACCATGTTTGGCCAGGTCGTGGTCCGCGGTGCGAGTTGGATCATCGGCGTGACTCCCCAAGAGCTGTGGCTGCTTGTTGGGACTGGCAGGAACAGCTCGGTTGCGGGTTATTCGCTGCCCGAACTGAGTTTTCTTTACGACCAGGCCGGCCTGCTAGACGATTCCCCGGCGCTTGAAAGAATCGTCGACAGAATCCAGGTGGACGGGATGAAAGCCGACCTGCGAATCTCGGCGCTGGATGGACATTCTTATCGTTTGACCCCCAGGCTCAAGGCTTACGAAAAGTTGCCCTTGGATTCACCACCCCCCGCGCCCACGCTGTTGAAGGCCTGGAAGGGCTGCAAGTTTACTTATCGCGGCCCCCTGATGGATCATCGGGGTTGCAAGCCCATCTCAGTCGACGGCGACGCCCTGACCCTCAAGTCGGTCAAGTCCGGGGAGACCGGCTACTTTGTCATCGCTCGAGAATCCAAAAACGAATCGCATCGCTGGACGGTCTCGGATCAGCAATTGTTCGGGGACCTCGAAGCCGGGGAGCCTCTTCGCCACATCCGCTACCTCACGATCATCGATGGCAAGATCATACTGGTGGCAGAGGACGGCCACGGTGTGGACGACATCTACGCCGCGGCCATCGACGCAAGTGAGGGACGGATCCTCTGGACGCGGACTTTCTGGTAAATGCCCTCAAAGTCGGATTCAGGCAAGGAGACACCACCTGGCCCCTTTTGTCCCTGTCTTTGGTGTAATGATTAAAAAACTGGCCATAATGACCATGTTTGGGCTAGAATACTGACCATTATGGCAAGGAAATCCAGCAAACAACATCCTTCGGTGCAGCGGCTCCTCCAAGGCCTCGGCGAGAACATTCGCTTGGCCCGGCTTCGGCGGGGGTTCTCGATGCGCCTTGTGGCGGAGCGGGCCGGGATGTCTCGCACCACCTTGCGCTCCATTGAGCGGGGCGAGGCGGGGGTTACCCTCGGGGCATACGCCAATGTGCTTCACAGCCTTGGTCTTCACGAAGACCTGGCTCTCGTCGCCCGTGATGATGAGCTTGGTCGCAAGCTACAGGATGCTGGACTGACCACGCGAAAACGTGCGCCTAAGAAAGCTTCTTCATGAGCGATCAGCGCGAAATCGAGGTCTATGCCCACTGGGATGGAATCCGGGAGCCCAGGCTGATGGGCCTGCTTTTTGCGAATCCGTCTCGCGGCCAGGAAATCTTCTCTTTTGAGTATGACGGGGAGTGGCTTGACTCCGCCCAGCGGGTTCAACTTGACCCAACGCTTGGTTTTTACGCCGGGCCTCAGTATCCCTCCGCTGGCAAAGTCAATTTCGGGGTCTTTTTTGACTCTTGCCCCGACCGCTGGGGTCGAGTGTTGATGCGTCGTCGTGAAGCCCAGATGGCCCGCGATGAAGGGCGAAATGAGCGTCGCCTGCTGGAGTCCGACTATCTGCTCGGTGTTCACGACGGCCATCGAATGGGTGCGCTGCGCTTTCGTACGGGGGGTCCCTTTCTCGACGACAACGACGAGTTGGCTGCTCCGCCATGGACCTCACTCCGCGATCTTGAGCACGCCTGCCTGCAACTCGAACAAGACGATGCCGACAGCAACCCGAATTATGGACGATGGCTACGGATGTTAATTGCGCCCGGTGGTTCCTTGGGCGGGGCCCGACCCAAAGCGAGTGTCCTCGATCAACAGGGACGGCTTTGGATCGCCAAGTTCCCGAGCCGTCGAGATGACGATGATGTGGGTGCCTGGGAGAGCGTTGTCCACGAGTTGGGGAAGCGCGCCGGGGTGGTGGTGCCCGCGGCGCAGCTTCGACTTTTCGGTTCAACGCATCATACCTTTTTGAGCCGCCGATTTGATCGGACCGAAGCAGGCCAGCGCTTGCATTTTGCCTCGGCGATGACGCTTTTGGAGTGCAATGACGGCGACGATGCAGAGGATGGGGTCAGTTACCTGGACCTCGTGGATTTGCTTGTACGTCTCGGTGCCAACACGGCAAGCGATCTTGAGCAGCTTTGGCGGCGGATCGTCTTTTTCGTATGCGTCTCGAACACGGATGACCACCTGCGCAATCACGGTTTCATGCTCACCGACAGCGGGTGGGCGCTGGCACCAGCCTACGATATGAATCCCGACCCCCACGGGGAAGGCTTGAAGCTGAACATTTCGGAGTCAGACAATGCCCAAAATCTGGAATTGGTCCTGGAGGTGGCGGCTGACTTTCGCTTGAAGGGCCCACATGCAAAAAAGATCGTGAACGAAACTGTGGCGGTCGTAGCGGCCTGGCGCGAGGTCGCCTCGGCCACTGGCTTGTCAAAGGCTTGCCAGGATCGAATGCGGCGTGCCTTCCGTGTGGCTGACAAGTGGGCTTGATGTCGATGGAAACCCCTGACCCCCTGTTTAGGGCGCGGCGTGGGCCCCGATGCTGGGTGGTTCCTGAAATAATTTCCCCTCATGGTCTTCGTTGACCGATGAGGTTGTGCCCGCCCCGATACAGGGGCTGCCGGGCAGGGGTATGTATTCTCCGTCTACTTGTGGGTCGTTTCCGCCCAGGCTGCCCGAACCAAGGCTGGTCCCGGTTTGATAATCGGCCACGGTCGCGTAGGGCGTGTTTGTAGCCCCTTCCACGGCAATGATCGCGCCACCGTGCTCTCGGTAGTAGTTGTGTTCGGCCGTGGCAGCGTCCAGGGGAATGTTGCAGAAGAGATGAGCGGCGGGTGCCGTGTTGTAAGTGAACAGGTTGTTGCGGAAGATTGGATCGCCGGAGAATCCCCAGATAGCAAGCCCCGCGAGCCCGTTGTCGGAGAAAGTGTTGTGATCGAGTTCGAGCGTGTTCGACCCGAGCGCGTACATCGACACCCCGACCTGATCGTTGGCGCCTGCGTTGTGGCCGTTGTCGATGATGAGCGAAGAGGTCACGCGAAGACCGAGGCTCGTCGAATCGGCGTCCGATACCTCGATGCCGTGAAGGGTGCTGCCCTGAATTTTGCAGCGGTGTACGGTGACCGTGCCGATTTCGCCGTTCAGGTAGATCCCCGCGCCCCGGCTGTCTGAGATCGTGGTCGTTTCGATGTGAACCCCGTCGATGGTGCCCGCGCCGGCGCTCGCCGCCACCTTGATGGCGCGGCCTTCCTGTTCGTAGCGGATTCCGCTGAAGCCGCCCCCGCAATGGCTGATGTTGGTGTCGGCGATTTGGATGTCCTGGATGGACGCGCCGGTGATGCCGCCAGGGTTGAGCACGGCGATTTCGATGCCCGCCAGCCCGCAACGGGTGATGGTGTTGCCGCTGAAGATGAATCCCGTGGCGATTTGATCGTTGGAATAGGTCTGTGGCGTGATGCCCGAGTCGAAGATGTCTTCGATTCGACATCCTTGCACCGAGCCGTCGTGACTGCTCTCGCCGAACTCGACCCCGTTGCCGGCGTACAGAGGCGGGTCTGCGGTGATGGCAAAGCCCCCGATGTTATCAATCACGCAGTTTGCGACGCTGACCGAGCCGCAGTTTTGGCAGTGAACCCCGTGGATGCTTGCGTGGCTGATGTGCAGATCACGGATCGTGATGTGGTCGTGGTCGACTACATTGACACCGAAGTAGCGGCGGCTTGCCTCGATGCGGTGCTCGTCGGGGTCGCTGCCGTCGCGGGTCCAGACGTGGAGATTGCCGCTGCCGGGCTCAAAGGTGTAGCTCCCCGCCGAAGCTTCCGCAAAGGTCGTCGCCAGGTCGGTGCTCCATGTCAGAAAGCTGAGCATTTCGTCATCTTCGGCGGCGTTGCCGAGTCCTTCACCGGCGCCGAGGTCTAAGGACCTGGTGTAGATGGGCTCAGCCAGACCCGCGTGTGTCCATTCGGTCTCGAGCTCGGAGCCCATGATCTTGGGCAAGGGGTCCGTGCTGAGGCCGTAGGTCGCGATGACGATGGGGTTGTCGGCCGTGCCCGAGGCCGTGACGGTGATGCTCTCCCGCGCGACGGTGCCTCGTTTTTGCGCATAAGTATGGCCCGGCACAAACGCGGGCACATCGGCCCAGGTTTTGTAGGGGCTGGACTTGCTCCCGTCGCCAGAGCTCGAAACCGAAGGGTCGATGAAGACATAGTTTTCGTAAGGCGTAACCGAGATGCTCACGGTGGCGGGCGCGCTGCTGGAGCTCGCATCGGCCGCGGTGAAGGTAAAGCTGTCCTCGCCCGTGTAGTCGAGATTGGGGCTGTACAGGACAATACCCGCGCTCAGGTCGCCCAGCTCGCCATGTGCCGGCAAAGAAACGATCTCGAAGGAGAGCTCGTCACCATCGGGATCGTTTCCTATGAGCGTGATCGAGATGGCGGTGTCCTGGGAAGTCGTCACCGAATCGTCGGCTGCTGTCGGGGGCCTGTTGGCCGGATCGTCGCCCGGTTCTCCGCCGCAGGACCAAGATGTCAAAAGAACGAAACCAAGAAGAAGAACAACTCGAGTCACATGAACCTCCTTTTTACCGCCACCAGCCCGGGCATAACTCGGCCTGGTAGACTTCCAGCTCTGCTTGACCCATCCAGTTGCCGCCCCAGTAGATCCGGGTGCCGGTGAAATCGAGGGAGGCGAAGGCCTCGCTCCAATAGTCTTCGTAGGTGTTGAGGGTTGGGCTGATGCGCAGCAGTCTGGGGTTTTCGGATGTGTTCTTGAGTTCCACCATCATCAATTGTCCGCGCGACCAGTCGGCCCCGTCTCCGTAAGTGGAAAGGAAGAACCAGCCTCGAACGGCCGGATCGTAGAATCGCCCCATGTGGGTCGAGCCGCCCCAGCCCAGGTCCGCCTGGTAGAGGATGGGCATGCGGTTTTCCCAGCCTTGGGGATCCGTGACGTCCACGGCCATGATGTAGTCGCAGGTGAAGGTGATCTCGTTGTTGTTGTCTCCGCAGGAATCAAAGTTGATGTACAACTCGGCCCCGTCGTTTCCCCAGGCCCAGCCGGAGTGAGTGCAGTTGGTGGACAGGCGAATCGGATCGGTGAAGTCACGAGTCCAGGCGTAGGGCCCGTTGAAGGGAGCCGGATCGCCGGCACAGGTGCCCACCACGATGCGTTCACCGGAAGGGGACATGTCCACGAAGTTGGGCGTGGGGAAGGATGCGTGGTTGTCGCTGAGGCGTCCGGCTATTTGGTCCAGTTGCTTGTCGTAGACCAGGACGTCCAGCATGCCGGTGCATTGGCCGCCCCCTGTCATGCCCTGGCAAATCTGGAAGGCCCAGTAGCGCATGTCGTAGGAAGGGGCCCCCTCGACTCCGTTGAGTGCCTGGGTGGCCTGGGGATACTCCTGGGTGAAGTCGTGCACCAGATCATCCTGGCCGGAGAGCACATCGAGACGGCGCAACTGTGCGCCGGTCCGGTAATACAAAAGCGTATCGGTGCCGGGCGCGCCGGATGAGTCCCAGTGCAATTCGTTGGATTCGCCCACGTTCAGGGTTGTGACCACGCTTCGATCCGAGAGTCGATAGATGGCGGCGCCACCGGAGCTCGCGAAGGCCGTGAGGTATTCGCCGGTCATGTTGAGCGGACTCCATCGGGCATAGCCGTTGGTGTAGCCAGAGGAAAAACCATCGGCATCGCTCATGTCCGTGATGCGTGTGACCTGCACCCCTGTCTGCTGGATGATGAAGGGCTGGCCTGCTTCAGGCATGGGTCCAGAGGGCGAGGTGATCACGCTGGCTTCGCCAACCGTCTCCTCGGGCAGGGGCGGGCAGGTCCCGGCATCGCCACCTGGATCGCCGCCCGTGTCTCCACCCAGGTCTCCACCTGTGTCTCCACCTGTTCCGGAGTCGCCGTCATCGGTGACCCCGTCGAATCCGTCGCCTGCGTCCGGGTCTGTGTTCACCGAGCCGGAAGAACAGCCCCAAAAAAATAGTAACGAGGACAAGACAAGAGACAGAAGAATGGACGGATTCATGGATACCTCCCTGGCTTATCCTAGCACCATGTCGCTTCGCTCCACGGCACAAGTATTTCTACTTTGATGCCATATGTTTGTGTGCCTAACTCAAATGGCAAGATCGTGTCATCTCAAGAAATACTAGCAAGGGCGTTCCTTTCGGTCCATTTGATGAATTTGCAATATTAGAGACAGTGGATTAAGGGTCGAGGTATATGCTTCAATATGTCCACGCTTGGCTGTGAACTCGATTCTGAGTATAGGGAGATGGATAATGAATGGAGCTCGTTTCCTTTCCTTTTTGATGGTGTTGCTTTTTTTGCTGATGGGTCTTTGGGCTTGCCCCGATGAGGCGAAAGTCATCAGTGCCGATCCGCCGGGTGACCGTGCCAGGTATGAACCCTTTGCCTCCCTCTCCGCTGTGCAAAGTTTTGCCGGCCCTGGTGCTGAGTTGCTGTCCGTCACCGCGCGTTTTGTACGCGCCGACGGCACCATGGATTTGAGCGCTGAGCACGGTCCGACTGTCCTTTACATCTTTTTGCGACCGCGTCCTGGTGACCCGGACCTGCCCGTCGGGGCAGGAGGGGGATCGGGATACGAGAAGGTGCAGGTTCGGGTCAGCGCGCCGGGCTACATGTCTCGCAAGAGCACCGGGTCGATCAACGTCAAGATCAATTCGTCCCACAAGGGGATGGTGATCCTGGGCACATCTGGGGCGAAGAAGAAAACCCGAAAGAAAGTGGTGCCACCCCCGCAATGTACGCCCGAGGCCTTGTGGCGAAGCGCCGTCGAATCCGGTGCGCCCAAGGATGCCGTTGCCGTGATCGGCTACGGAAAAAACGGCTACTCCTTTCGCATAGAAGGCACGGATATCGAGGAGAATTTCGACTTTTTTTGCAAGCCTGGCCGAGAGCGAAGCGCCAAGTCCGTCGATCGGGACGATCGCAGGGCCGCGCGCAAGGCGGAGAAGGCGATTCGCAAAGAAGAGAAGCGTCTCAGGCGAGAGGAAAAGAAGCGCGCGCGTGAAAAGCGCCTCGGTCGTTGATAAGGGGGTACCAAATGAAAGCCTTAAGCATGACGATAGTCTGCATGTTGATTGCCGGCTGCAGCCAATACAGAAGCATCGGAGTCTCCCCCTCGTCCGATCCGGACCATGCTCCACCCCTTGAAGCCCGTGTCGTCTATGTGCCTGGTGAAGACAGTCCGGAAAATCAAAAAATGACCCAACGAGGCCGGATACTGGCCTGGGATGAAGCCGGCATTCTGTTTGTACCCATAGATTGCCATGGCGAGAAATGTCATGAGCAGATCCCCCGTTCTCGTCTAAGGGCCATCAAAGTTGAGGGATCAGGCGGCTTGTCCGGTAATCATGACGCATGTGTGGGCCTTGGCGTCACCTTGGGTGTCCTGGCTGTGATAGGAGTTGTTCTCTTTGCGGTTGCCCTGGCGAGCAGGGATGACCAATGGTCAGATTTTGGCCCCTCCGGCTCCTGGGAAATCCCGGGCAAAGGTTTCCAACCCTGACCCCTGGATTGGAATAGTATGGATTCCATGAAAACGAAAAGCTCTCCTCGAAGTGGGTTTTGGCCGCCGCGGGTTTTTTTACTGCTGAGCTTGGCCTTGTGCTTGGGTGCCTGTTCCGGTGGCACCGTGGCGACTCATGATGCCGGCACGGATGCCGGAACCGACGCTGGGACCGATGCCGGAATCGACGCCGGAATCGACGCCGGAATCGACGCGGGGATCGACGCGGGAATCGACGCGGGGATCGACGCGGGGATCGACGCGGGGATCGACGCCGGAATCGACGCGGGGATCGACGCCGGAATCGACGCGGGGATCGACGCCGGAACCGACGCTGGGACCGATGCCGGAACCGATGCCGGGACCGACGCCGGAGTTGACGCGGGTTATGACTGTGATCCCGGTGACAATCGGCAGGTGGACTGTGTTATTGAAAACGGCAGCGGGGCTCTTGACCAGACCTGTAGCGAGCAGGGGATTTGGGAGGATGTGGGTGCTTGCCAGGTTACGGCTTGCGATTTGGGCTACATGGTTGAAGACGGGGCCTGCGTGGTTCTCGTGCCCGATGTCTCCTACGAGATCATGCCCGAAGCCTACATGGCCAACCTCCTGGAGTTTGTCGTCGACCCGAGCACACTCGAACCGCCCATCACCTACGCCGTCGAGTCCATTCTCAAAGAGGGTTTGCTCATCGATGCGCCCGAGCATGTCACCCTGGACGTGGACACGGGTGCCTTCGCCTGGACCCCGACCCCCAGCCAGGCGGGTCACTATGACTTCATTTTCGATTTGCTGGATTCGGCCGATGCCACGGCACAGGCGATCGTCCACATCCACGTGCTCACCCCGCCCATCTGCACGGGCTCATCGGCGGTCTGTCAGTTTTTGATCGAACAATGGGATCTGGGTTTGGCCGCCGGCAACATCGGTGACTGGTACCACAACAAGGATGACTTCCACACCCGGCTGAGTTTGTCCTTCGTGCCCCAGGTGGATTTGATGACCGATGGATACGGTCAAGAGACCGGCCTTTACCCGGATCGAATCTTGATCGGCAATTCATCCACCGCTTACACGACGGGCGATGCTTGGATGTCCCAGATGCGCTCCTTGATGCTGTCCGCCTACAAGGTCGATGCGAATTATCAGCAGTACATCGGCAACAACCACTATTTGTATCCGGAGCATCGTGACCACGATGAAGTGGACCACTATCACGCCGCTTTTGCCTATGTGACCTCATCCCAGGGCTCGTCCGGCACCGAGATGGACGAGGTGATGAAGTTCGTGCGCACCTTGGCCGCCTTCCAGCCGGCCACCAAGCAAGTGCTTCGGGACAGCGGTCTGCTCATCCCCACCCTGAATATGATCTTTCGGCGGGTGCGGGTGGACACGGACGAAGACTACCTGACGGGAACAGCCCACCCCAGCGCCTTCGACAATCACGCAGGCGATCTGCTCATGGCCGAGATGGCCAATGACATTTTGCCCGACGAAGTGCCGCCCATGGTGCAACTGGAAGTCCTCGAGGAAAACTATGGCCTGGTGGAGGGCAAGCAGGAACAGTGGTTCACCACGCCCGCCTCCATTTGTCGCATTTTTCGCGGCCCGGAATTCACCAAGCGCATCGTGGTCTCGGCCGAAGCCAGTTATGACCTCAACGATCGTCTTTTGACCTATCACTGGGCCGTTCTGCGCGGCGATCCCCTCAATGTGCGCATCACGCCCCAAAACGCCGAGGGCAGCATCGTCGAGATCGAGTTCGACCACCACCCGGAGACCACCGTCGGGGAATCTGTACTTTTGAGCAATTTGGTGGAAGTGGGCGCCTTCGTCCACAACGGCATCTACTACTCAGCCCCCGGCTTCGTGACCGACTTCACCCTGGCCAACGAAGAGCGCAGCTACGATGGTGATGGGCAGTTGATCGAGATCATCACCAACGACAACTACGTCCATCCCTATTTGCAATAGGGCAACAAACGGGGGACCGGCAGGGGTCGTTCTTGATCAATCCGGAATTTCGTCCGAGTCGACCAGGATGGCCAGCAGGTCGCCGGCTGAGACCAGCTTGTATTCGGTGCCGTCCACATTGATGTCGTTGGCGGAAAATCCCTTGTAGATGACCCTGTCTCCGATGGCCAAGCCTTCGATGGATCCAGGGGCGATGGCCTCAACCAGGCCTTCGTCGGGGCGTTTTTGGGCTGTCTCCGGCAAGATGATCCCGCCGGCGGACATCTCTTGGACTTGGATGGGACTTAGCAAGACCAGGTCATTGAGTGGTTGCGGTTTCATGATTTTCTCCTTGAATAACGGTCACTCGGTTTTGATGGGGGGTAGATTCAGCAATCTATCGATTTTGGGTTGGTCGAAGCCGACCACCCATTGGCCGCCGATTTGGACCTGAGGCACACCGGTTTGACCCGTCTTGCGTTGCAAGGCCGCGGCCTCTTCGGGTCTGCGGCTGACGTTGATGTCCTGGAAGGGCACGGCTCGTTTTCTCAAGTAAAGCTTGACCCGGGTACACCAGGGGCAGGAGTCGCTCGAATAGACCACCACCCTGGGGAAGCTCACCTTTTTGTCGCCTTGCTGAGTGGGGGAGACGCCTTGCCCGAGCAGGTGGTGGCGGTAGCTGTCTTCGTTCTGTCCACCCACCATCTTGGCCAAGACCTTGTCTTTGTCGAGCAAGAGGACCGTGGGCACCGTACTGACGCCGTAGCGATTGTGCAGTCCCTTGGTCTTGCCCACGTCGACCAGCAAGCAGGTGGTCTGGTTCTCCGGGTTTTTACAAAAGGCCTCAAAGGCAGGCTGGGCCTTACGGGAAGCTTCAGAGAAGTCTCCAAAGAAGCCAAGCACGAGCGAGCCGGCATGATCATTGAGCTTGTTTGCCAGCGCCTCAGCGCTTTGAACTGTTTCCAGGGCCATCAATGACTCCTTTTCCTGAAAAAACATATGAAAAATAATGCATGCGTGTATGAAAGTGCATCCGTAGAGCGCACCTGTCAAGACCCCCTTGGCTATTAATTTTTTCGAGGAATTAGCCGGTCAAATTGGGAGGTCAGAACCCTGGAATATCCACTGCTTGTACGGTGAAGACTCTCGGCGTGCCGTCGCCATTTGGCCCTGGCGCTACGGCGCAAGAAGAGATGAAGCAGTTCGGGGTCGGGGTTTGTGGGATCGGCCTTCAGGCGATCGGATTCGATGGCCTCGCCGAAGTAGATCTGCCGAGTTTGGAGCTAATTGCCTCGTTTGGCCTCTTCTTTTTCCATGTCGTCGAAGGCCTTGGCGGCGTTGGCGCGTACGTGGTCTCGCACCTTGGCGTTTAAGCTCTTTTTGTTGGACAAGAGGTCTTTGACCGAATTTAAGTCGAGGGTCATCATGATGTAGATGGTGCCGTCAGCCGGGTCGCGCCAGGTGTCGGCCAGTTGGGCGCCGTTCAGATCGCCGATGGAGATGGTTTTTTGGACCTGCAAGACATCCGCTTCGTAGCTCTCCTTGCTCATGTCGCCGGCGGTGGTCGAGCGAGCGTAGTCCTTCATCATGTAAGCGATGTAGGTGTTGAAGATCTTCAGGATCTCGGCCCTGGCTCGGTTGCCGGCCCGATCGCGCTGCATGCTGATGTCCATCATCTTGGGCGCCGAACCCACGCCGAACATGATTTTGGCGCTTTTGGCCGTCACCGCGCCACCGCCGCCGAACACCCAGGCCGGGGCCTGGACCTGGTTCGGGTTGTAAAGCGGCTGTTTCTCGGGCGGCAGGGTCTCGGGGGCGCTTGCTGCGCAACCGGACAGCAGGAAGGCTGGAATCAATGCCAGGGATAGGATCGTATATGTGATTTTCATTTCATTTCCTTTTCTAGTGGTTGTTTCTGGTTCGATATATTCGCCATGCTTGTGGGCACTGTCAAGGGGTAGATCGGGGTGGACGATTTGGGATTGAGGGCCCATCTGTAGACTCAGGCGAAGTAGATCTGCAAATCCAGGTCACAGGGGGTGTGTTCGTGCAGCGTGATCATGCCGTGTTTGCCGTAGGACTTGATGGCGCCTTCGAAAATGCCCACGTGGTAGCTGTCGGGGAAGGTCCAGGCATTGCGTAGTTCGAGAACGACCAGGTTTGAGTCCGTGGTCGTCAACTCGGCGCTGACGTTGTTGGAAAAAGCTTTGTAGGCTCGGCTTGTCATCTTCAGGGCGGAGGTCAGTTCCCGCCCGACCGTGCCGAAGATGAGGTTGCCAACGGTGGTCTTTCGAAGGCGCGGAAAGACATTGGCTCCCAGATGGCGCAGGCCCTTGCGCAGCGAAAGGCTTGGATAGATGCGCTCGGCACATTGGGCCAGCACCTCGGCCAGTTCCAGGGTGGGGTAGTTGCTCAGCGCATTGTAGTGGTCGCGACCGGGCGCATCGCCGGTGGCCTCTCTGCATTGCTCGATGGCGGAGCGAAAGAAGACCCCCTTGACGGTGGATTCTTTCGGGATGGCCGCCAAGTGCTCTGCCAGGTCGAGAGGCTTGTTCCAATCAGGGGATTGAAATTCTGTCACGTGTTTTCCCTTCCCGGGCAATCGTTTTCCTTCGCCCCCTGAAAGTTCCGAAATCTCTTTCCTCGTGGCCGGAGAGTGAAGCACGATCGGTAATATTCGTCAACCGGCTATGGTTCCTGCGGATTCCTGGTTTGGCATTTCTTGCATCGTGGGTGA
This sequence comes from Deltaproteobacteria bacterium, assembly GCA_019314375.1. GTDB lineage: Bacteria > Myxococcota > B64-G9 > B64-G9 > B64-G9 > JAFCZJ01. Next base: position 17,952 of record JAFCZJ010000107.1, read on the forward strand.
TACATTGGTTTCCATGAAGCAATCTGAAATAGTAAAGAAAAGACAGGGCCTGTCATATTACACAGCGGCCAATCCCCAGATCAGAGCCCTGTATCGCTCGGGCAAACGCCCGACGGAGTTCGGAAACAAGGTCTGGGCCACTTCGCTTGTCCTGCTTGATTATTTGGATACGAAACCCTTTCCATTGCAGGGATTGCGGGTTCTGGAAGTGGGCTGCGGCTGGGGCTTGCTGGGAGTGTACTTGGCCAAAGTGCATGCTTGTGATGTCACCTGCACGGATCTGGACGAACATGTCTTGCCCATCGTGCAATTGCACGCCAGGCTTAATGGGGTATCAATCAAGACCAAGCGAGCATCATTCAGCGAGCTGTCCAGTGACTTTTTGGAAGATTTTGACCTGATTGTCGGAGCAGAAATTTGTTACTGCGAAGAGGCCGGCAGGGACATGACGATGCTTGTACGGCGGGCTTTTGCATCAGGCGTGAAACAGATTCTCATCGCAGACCCGGGAAGACCCCACCCAGGTTCTAAGGGTCAGGGGTAAATAAGCCCCCTGAGCCGGCTTGGCCCCAGTCGAGCGATGGTGTATGATTTGGACCTGATGGTCTACTGAAAGGTCTTAGGCATATGATAAAACGAATTGCTTGGTTGGTGTTCTTGAGTGCATCCCTGACCCTGTCCGCCTGCGGCGAGTCCGAAGAAGATCTGGGTTCGAACCCCTTGCTCGACGAGATGATCGATCCGGGCAAGGCCGACACGGCCTACTACAACCCGGAAGGCATCGAGGTCGAGGTCGATATGGAGGGCGACATCGAGGCACCGACTTACAAGATCTTCGACGGTCCTGCTGAGCTCGGCCAGTATGCCATGACCTACCTGCGCAATCGCGGCCAGTTCTACCTCGAGGGCCTGGCCGAGTCGGCCACCTCGGACGAGCGCGTGGAGTGGCTGGTCGACGAGACCTGGATCACGGCGACCGAAGCCCGCCAGCTGGGCACAAGCGGGTTGCGCCACTGGCGGCTGCGCGGGGTCAACGCCGTGCTCTTGCACAGTGCCGCGTCGGGTGTCCAGGTGGGCAGCCAATTCAGCGCCGAAGTGCCTATCAAACCCTTTTCCTCTTATGCGGACGCTGGCGAAACCTGCGTCGACCCGGATGCGCACATGGGGCTCTCCCAGTCCATCTATTGGTACTTGTGGAACCCGAACCGCTATGGCTGCGAACTCGACACCCAGCAACTCAGCCTGACGGTCTCGAAGATGATGGAGTCCAAGGTCACCTACCCCGAGTACGACCAGTTGGTGGCCGACGGGCGCGTCACCATGGTTATTCTGTTCGGGCAGATCGGCGACGATCCCTTGACCGACAGCGACTCGGGCGTACGCAACATGAGGCGCTTCGCCGGCTGGTTGGAGCAGGCCGGCTACGTCGAGGCGGACATCAAACCGGTACCCAAGGGCCAACGATTCAGCAAGCACTTCGGCGACGTCGAAATGGTGATCGATCTGTACTCACCCTACGATTTCTCCGGCCTGGGCGACTATGCCAACTTCTCCAACTTCCAGAAGGCCCTCAGCGAGAACGAAATCGTGGCTTACGACGGCCACAGCATGCTGGGCGCTTCCGACTTCTGGGGCCGGCCGAGCTACCCGGACTTTTACCAGATTTTCCTATACGGCGGCTGCCTGGGCTACGAGTACTACGTGCGGCCGATTCTGGAAGGCAAGGGCGGTTGGGACAAGTTGGACATCCTGTCTTCGGTGATCGAAGTGAGCGCGCCGGCCAACGACTACGCGGGTGCCTTTCTGGCCAAGCTGCAGGTTGCGCTCGACCAGGAATACAACCAGTCCTGGAAGAGCATCCTGGGTGCCATTAGAACGCGGGTAGGCGACTCGACCTTCGGCATGAGCGGCGTGCGCGACAACTGCTTCTCCCCGAGCGGCTCGCTCTGTCAGCCGGATGTGGACCCGGAGACCACCCGGACTTACGAGAGCCAAACAGCCCAGGACATTCCGGACGACTCGTCGACCGGCGTGACCAGCGTAATCGAAGTGCCGGACGAACTGACCATCGGCTCGCTTAGCCTGGAGCTGAACGTGACCCACAGCTACGTAGGCGATCTCCGGATCAGCCTGAGCCACGACGGCGTCGAGGCGGTGGTCTGGGACAACGCGGGCGGCTCGGCCCAAAATATCGACCAGGCCTTCACCTTGACCGCCTTCGACGGCGCGGCTACCCAGGGTAGCTGGACCTTGTCCATCGTCGACAGCGCCGCCCAGGACGTGGGCACCCTCGACGCCTGGAAGCTCCAGATCGTCTTGCAGTAAACCCGCCCCGTAGACCCAAACCCACCTAAAGGACCAGGGCGGCTGATTCCAGCACTTCAAAGGGGCGAAAATGATCATGAGATCGAAGTGCGTATTCTTTCTTGGCTTGTGGGCTTCCATGAGCATCTTGTCCCTCGGTGTACAGGCTGAACCGGTCCCCTATTCGGGCAAGATCATCATCGCGCCAGAGGCGGATGCCCCCACCGATGTGTTTTCCGCTGACCTGGACGGAGATGGCGACCTGGATGTGATCTCGGTGTCGGCGTCGGACAGCAAGATCGCCTGGTATGAGAACCTGGATGGGCTGGGGACATTCCTTGAGCAGCGGATCATTTCCAGCATGGCCGCTGGAGCCAGCTGTGTATTTGTCGCCGATCTGGATGGCGATACGGACATGGACGTAATCGCCGGGTTGGGCGCGGGAGACAAGATCGTCTGGTACGAAAACCTGGACGGTCTGGGCCTGTTCGGGGCGGAGCGGGTCATTACCACCGCCACCAACGGTCCTACCTCCGTATTCCTCGCGGATCTGGACGGCGACCTGGATTTGGATGTGCTGTCCACCTCGTTGGTGGACACCAAGGTTGCCTGGTATGAAAACCTCGACGGCCTGGGGAATTTCTCAACCCAAAAGGTCATCTCTGCCGCGGCCAATGGGGCGAGCGACGCGGTTGCGGCCGACCTGGACGGGGACGGCGATCTGGACGTTGTGGCCGCGATCCGCTGGGACAGCCGCATCGACTGGTATGAAAACACCGACGGTGAGGGAAGCTTCGGCCCGGCACAGATCGTGGGAGGTACCGGCAGGGTCAGTTCCGTGGACGCGGCGGACTTAGACGGTGACGGAGATGTGGATGTGGCGGCGACCGGTTGGCTCTCGGAGGAAGTGGTCTGGTTTCGGAATACGGATGGACTGGGGAGCTTTGAAAAGATCGTGGTGGATGCGAACGCGGAAGATCCCCTCGACGTTCGGGCGGCTGATCTGGACGGTGATGGCGACCTGGATCTGATCGCGGCCCACGATCTGTTCAACATTCTCATCTGGTACGAAAATTTGGACGGAGAAGGAACCTTCGGGGCTGGTCAGATTATCTCGGACGTGGGGGACGCCGTCTCGGTCCATACCGCGGATCTGGATGGCGATCTGGATTTGGATGTGTTGGCGGCGTCGAATGCCGACGACTCCATCGAATGGTACGAGAATGTCGATGGCCTGGGCGGATTTGGGCCCCGTATTGCGCTTACCGCGGATCCAAACATTTCCAGCATGGCTCAGGCTGCCGATCTGGATGATGACGGTGATCCGGACGTGTATTATTGTTCTTGGAGCCATGGGAAAGTCTTCTGGTTCGAAAACCTGGATTTCAGCGGTCGCTTCGGTCTGCACAAGGTGGCGGTCGCCGATCTGGAAGGCCCGAATTGTGTCCATGCCGCCGATCTGGATGGCGATGGCGATTTGGACATGCTGGTCGGAACGTACACGACTACTTTGTGCGAGATCGCCTGGTTCGAGCACCTGGATGGCTTCGGACTCTTTGGTCCCAAACAGACCCTTTCCACCGCGGTGGATGGAGTCCAGTTTGTCTCGGCCGCGGACTTGGACGGGGACGGGGATTTGGACGTGCTTTCGGCCTCGGACAACGACAACAAGCTTGTCTGGTATGAAAACCTGGACGGCGATGGGGGTTTTGGCGAGCAGCAAGCCATCAACACCGATACGGACACCGATCGGGTTCGTTATGCCCATGTGGCCGATATCGACGGCGATGGTGACCTGGATGTGATCTCCGCATCCTACTTTGACGACAAGATCGCCTGGTATGAGAACACGGATGCTCAGGGGACCTTTGGACCGCAGCAGGTCATCAGCATCGAGGCGGATCGTGCCTGGACGGTGTATGCGGCGGATCTGGACGGTGACCAGGATCTGGATGTCTTGTCCGCGTCACAAAACGACGACAAGATCGCCTGGTATGAAAACACGGACGGGCAAGGCACCTTCGGGGCCCAGCAAGTCATCTCGTCGACGGCCGACCACGCCAGTCACGTGGTGGCCGCTGACCTGGACGGTGACGGGGATCTGGATGTCTTGTCCGCCTCCCAGAGGGACGAGAAGCTGGCTTGGTACGAGAACTTAGACGGTCTGGGCACCTTCGGTTCCGAGCAGATCATCAGCACCAACGCCCTGGGCGCATACAGTGTGTTCGCATTGGATTTGGACGCTGATGATGACCTGGACGTTTTGTTCGCCTCGGCACGCCAGGGCGCCCCTGAAATCGTGGGTTGGTATAAAAACCTGCTGGTGGACGCGGATTGCGGGGACGGCATTGTGGCTGACAGCGAGCAGTGCGATCCGGGAGACCCGCTAAACGACCCTTGTTGCGATCCGGGAAGCTGCCGATGGGTTGCTGTTGGACAAGGGGACCCGCAAGGAGTTTGTACGGGGGCGCTGGAGTGCCAGGTGGATGTCTGCGACGGAATGGGGGCTTGCGTCATCGAGCAGGCCCCTGACGGCAGCGCATGCCAGGACGATGGGCTGTTTTGCAACGGACCCGAGGAATGTGCAGGCGGCACTTGTGTGAGTTCGGGCGATCCCTGTCCGGGAACAGCTTGCATGCACTGCAACGAGGCTGCCGACAACTGCTTCGATCCGGCCGGGACCCACTGCCCGGACGACGAAATTTACTGCAACGGCGTCGAGACCTGTGACGGAAGTGGAAATTGCGTAAGCAGCGGGGATCCCTGCGCCGAGCCGCTCGTCTGCGACGAGGGCTTGGGCGCATGCACCGGATGCCAGCAGGACGGCGATTGTCCTCCTTGCCAGCTGTGCGATATCGAAAACAGCATCTGCATCAATCAGGACGCGGGCGAGGATCGCAAGGACGATTGTTCCGAGGGGGCGTGTTTGACTGGTTTCTGCAATGGACAAGGCACCTGCGAGGCCCTGGCCGCGGACACCCCGTGTCCGGACCAGGATGCATGCAACGGTGAGGAGACTTGCGACGGTCTGGGGACTTGTCAGTCCGCAAATCCGTTGAATTGCGATGACGGACTGTATTGCAACGGCGTCGAGACTTGCGACGCGCAGACCGGTTGCGTGGCGGGCCAGGATCCTTGCGATGACGGGAATGAGTGCACCGGGGATTCCTGTGATGAGGAGAGCGACACCTGCGGCAATGAGCTTGATCCGGATTGTGAAGTGGATACGGGCAATGGCGAAGGCTGCGATTGCGGCACGGCGCCTGGAAGTGGGTTGTGGTTCTTACTGATGGGCCTGTGTTTGCTCGCCTCAGGGCTGGGGCGGCGGAAATCGTGAGGTCGGCATGAAAACGTCGTCGTTTTTTCTTTTGTTTTTCTTTCTCTGCGCATGCGGAAGCGGCCAGGGTTCCGTCGATGCCGGCATGGACGACGGCATGGACGACGGGGCAAGCGGATCGGATCTTGGCGACAGGGTTCAATACGCCGACGGCATTACGCTGCGTATTCCCCCGGACTTCAGTCTTTGCTCCATGAACGGTCTCTGGAACCAATTGCAGTTGCCCTTTTTCAAAACCCGGGCTTCGCTTATAGAAGGCGACTGGAGCTTGCCCCTCGATCAGGATGAGTTCGAGTTAGATCTCATCGGACAGGTGGTGACGTCTCCGGACGGCGCGGAATCCTCAGCCCTGGGACCTGGCGTGTTCCGTTTTTGGAGGACAGCCTCGGGTGGTGGATTTCCGGATTATTGCATATTCAACTACCGTCAACCCTTCCAGACAGGTGCCGGATCGTACGAGATCTACTTCAGCTTCTATTTGGAATGCGAGGAGGGAGCGATCTGGGAAATGCCCGACAACCTGGGGCCGGGTTCCTATCCCTGCGACAGCCTTGCCGAGAACACGCCGGGACATGTCACGGCGACGGTCACCAACGGAGACCAGATCGAGTTCGATTACTACTACTACGAGGGCTGTGCAAAATCGGTGGGCGAAGGCATCTGCCCCACGTACTACGGAGATCCCAGCAGGGGCTGTTTCGTTCGCGGTCAGGACGAACGCGAAACCACCGACTTCTTCGGCCTTGCCCTTTCCTGCATACACCACGGCTTCCCAAGGACCTTCCTCATGGTGTTCGACTCGCCCCTCGAGGGTATCCACGCCGTCGTCTTAGACGACCAGCCAAATCCTGCCGAGCTGCGCTACTTGGACACCAATTATTCGGTTTTAAGCACGGTGGCCGTGGAGAGCATCACCTACGACTGATCAGATGGCGGGGAGACAGTCCAGGGTTCCGTCAGATTGTTTTAGTGAACGGATCGACGTGTCCGCCGCTGTACGGTGATAGCCAGGGCTCCCAGGAGTATGAGGAGGGAGAGTGGAGCTTGGGGTGTATCACCCCTGGCGTTGCCGTGTACGTGGCATCCGCAGCCGCCCGTCGCGCAGACGTCCGTGCCGCCCATGCACACGCCGCCTTGGCACGCCTCGCCATCAGTGCACTCGTCCCCGTCGTCGCAGGACGTTCCGGCCGTTACTGGCTCCGTCTCGCATTCACCTGTCGTCGAGTTGCACACGCCCGTGTTGCAGTCGTCGGAGCCAGAAGAACAATCCACTGCCGTCCCGGCACAACGCCCGGCAGAGCAAAGGTCATCGGAAGTGCAGGTATCGCCGTCATCGCAGGCGTCGGTGTTATTCGTGTTTACGCAGCCACTGGCTGGGTCGCAGCTATCGTTGGTGCAGGCATTGTCATCATCGCAGGTGATCGCCGTCCCTGCGCAACCCCCGCCAGAGCATACGTCGCCGGAGGTGCATACGTCGCCGTCATCGCAGCCCGCGGTGTTATTCGTGTATACGCAACCGGCAGCAGAATCGCAGGAGTCGTCGGTGCAGACGTTGTCATCATCGCAGGTGATCGCCGTCCCGGCGCAACTCCCGGCAGAGCAGACGTCGCCGGAGGTGCATACGTCGCCGTCATCGCAGGCCGCGGTGTTATTCGTGTTCACGCAACCGGCCGCGGAATCGCAGGAGTCGTCGGTGCATGTGTTCCCATCGTTGCAGTCCGGTGGTGTACCCGCGACGCATGACCCCGACTGACATGTCTCGTCGCCATTGCACAAGTCGGCGTCTGGACACGGCGTGTCGTCCGCGACCGGCAAGTCGATCGGGCACATCGCGTCCATCCCTGTGCAGTACTCCGCCGCGTCACAGGTCCCCGCCGCCCGGCACTCCGTTCCCTCCTCAAGGAAAAAACCGATTGCGTCACAGCATAAGCCCGAACCTGGTTCGCACTCACCGATCTGGAATCCCGCCGAGAACTCGGTCGTGCCGACGATGGCCGTCGTCGCCGTGGCGGTGACGAACTCTCCCGCTACGAGAGGCGCACTCAGGTTCACGTCGAATGTCGCCGCACCGGTCGGATCGGTAAAGATCGCGGTTGAGTCCAGCCATGTCTCTCCCTCACCGTAGCCGGTGGTGTCGAGAGCGACATTCGAGTAGAAATCGATGATGTAGGACACGCTCGCTATGCCGTTGAACGTGCCGGCGACTCGGTTCCCCGCCGCGAGGGCAAGTGTCAGGACCGGGTAGGGCGGCGAGGGATTGCCGTCTCCGTTAATGTCGATGCCCAAGCCGCCGTTCGAGAAGATCGAGTTGCGCCGGATGATCGTTTCACCGTTGCAATCGATGCCCGCTAAGGTGTTGTAGGCGATCACGTTGCCTGCCCCCGGTGCTGTGCCTCCGATGGTCACATCTAGGTTCATCACTCTGATTCCGTTCCCGGTATTCGAAAGCGGGCTTATGCCGTCGGATGCCGTTCCGATGTAGTTACCCATCACGACGATGTTCAGGGCCGCCAGGAGCCCAGTTCCGAGGTTTCCGGATATGACGTTTCCTTCGCCGGCTTCGGTCCCGCCGACGACCGGACCGCTCCCAGCACCCTCGGACCAACTTACGACAGCACCGTAAGAGCCGCCGTTGGGGATGGCAAAGGTCCCCGAGACGTCTGTTCCGATGTAGTTGCCGATGACAAAGCCACCCACGCCCCCAAAGTTCAGGCCGCCGGTGGTATTACCGGAAATCAGGTTGTTCTCGATGGTCCAGTTGGAGCGCCCAGCCCCACTGACTCCAAGGAAAATTCCAAACCCGTTTGCGATGGCAAATGTCCCGGTCGCATCGGTGCCGACATAGTTACCGATGATGCTGATGTTAGGGTTTTGGCAGGCAGCCGAGATTCCGACATTGGTATTTCCCGAGATGACATTCCGATCTGCGGGGCTTGGGCCGCCGATTACGTGGTTTGCACCGCAGAATTCGATCCCCCACTGGTTGGGCTGAGCAGAACTGCCCGAGGCATCCACGCCGATGTAGTTTCCGGCGGCCGTGACGTTGTCCCCCCCATAGAGGGCGATTCCCAGTCGCCAGTTTATGACCACCAGGCCGCGGATCTCCGAGTTGCCGCCCATGTAGAGCCCATCCACGAGACCAGAGAATGCTCCGTCGAGTTCTACGATCGGCGTTCCCGCGAAACCGGGCTGCGTTGTTCCATCGATCACCAGATCGCCGTTAATCGTCGGAAGGGCTGTTGTCGGCTGGATCGGGGCGAGCGGGGAGATATCGAAGTTGATCTCGTTCGAGCCGCCGAAGGCGTTGTGCTCCTCGATCGCCGCACGGAACGTGCATTCTGCTGAAGCAGTGGCACATGTGCCATTACCGGGATTGGCGTCGGAGTCGTCCGCTGCCGAGTTGACCACGAAAGTCACCGCTTCCGCCGAAGGGGCGGCCAAGCAGACCGTGGCAGCCAGCAGCAGCGACATGACGATGCGAAGCTCGTTTATTTTTTTACCGAAGTTCATTGCGATCTCCTCGCTTGGGGATAGAAGACACAATGTGTCCTTCCCCCCGAGTTACTCTTTGGTCTCGAATTTCAATTGGAAGATTGACCACGGTTCATATTATGTGTCAAGCACAGGGTAAACAATGGGGCCAGGTGCGGAAGAACGGGCCCTGGTCGGGAAAGGATGGGACCTATGGCTCGTTTCGCCCAATCGACAAGGCCAATCCTGATCTGCTAGTCTCTACCCGAATGAGAGAGCCACGAGCCCATAGACTTCTGCATGGCATTTCCTTGGAGCAGATCGTAACCAGCCTGGTTGAGCACCTTGGCTGGGACGAGCTGGGCAAGCGAATCAAGCTCCACTGCTTCATTACAAACCCATCAATCAAATCCAGCCTGAAATTTCTGCGCAAGACCCCCTGGGCAAGGACAAAGGTCGAGGAGCTGTACATCGCCACGCAGAAAGAACACTTGAGAGAAAATTAGCGTCTTGCCAGTCGATCGCGAATAAAACGCTGCACCTTCTCGAGGATTTCCGCGCATCGCGCATCGCCTTCAACATGCTTCAATAGCCGCGTTGGGATCTCGCGATCATGCACCTGCCGCAAGGCCATCGGGAAGTTGAAGTCGTAAATCCAGGAAAGCTGGATCATCAAGAAGTCACCCAGGGTGCGCAGCCGCTCGAAGGAGCAGCTCTGGTGGATAAGCAGTTCATCAAGGATCTCGGGGCTCGGTCTGCGCTGCAGATTGATTTGGGGCAGCATCTTTGGCAGCTCCTGAAAGCCGTCCAGGTCGATTGCCTCTAAGACGACGCGATAGATATCGAGCTTGTCCGCGTCTCGTATGAGACGCAAAAAATCCATGCTTTGCCCATCGAGCTCTTCGAGAATGCGCCGATCATTGTGATGGCGGATGCCTTCGAGGATCGCGGTACGCTCCGCATCAGGCAGGCGGGAAAGCTGCTTGCAGCGCGAGGCGATCTCGTACCCTCGCTCGCCATGATCAACCGAGCTGCCGTCCGCGAAGGTGTGGTACTGCGCGAACTGCGAGAATCTGCCAAGGTCGTGCAAGAGGCCGAGGGCTTCGGCGCTTCGTTGAAGGCCTTCCGGCCAGCCAAGTCCCGAGGATAGCTCGCGACACTCCTGCGCCACGCGTTCCGAGTGTTGTTGTTTGAGTATGAGTGGTGCAGCGAGCCCGACGCCTTCCTTCGCGAAACTTTGAACGTAATCATCGAAGCACGCACGCAAGGTATCGCTCTATCCACGGTCACCTCTGCTGTCCACGAAATCCAAACTTCAAACCACCGGAGGCAGAGCCTACCAATGAAACAAAGATCGATGAATGCATCTTGCCCTCCAGTCGAAGTTTATTGCTTGCTGTGCGTAGGGTACAACACAAATTTCCACCCCACACAGAGGGTAGAGCAACACGGGTGGCAAGACTGGGCTCCGTCCCCGAATCCCCGTTATTCGAGCCCGACGAGAACAAAAAAGGCCCCAGAGGCGCGGATCGGCAATTATGGCATTGTGTTGGGTGGGACCAATTCTTTGCGTGTCTTTGCAATCTCTACAGTGTACTTCGGATCGAAGGCTTGGTTGGAGATGCTCAATTCCTGGATTTGCTCCATGGGACAGCTTGTGGTTTCTCCGTCCGTAGAACGCACCGCGGCCAACAAGACACGACCATCTTTGGATTTGCGGAGAGCGTAGGGCTCGATTCGCTCTGTGCTGTCTTGAAATCGCAGGTCGACGCAAAGCCTGCTGGCCGCGGCAAACTGAATCAAGCGAAGCGCCTCTTGATTCCGACGGGTATGGGCGGGCAACACCTCATCGGTGGAATCGAGGGGGGCCCCTTGAACAATGGCGATGGGCTTGAGGACCGGTCTGGAGTCCTGCCCATGCAGCCAACGGAACACGGCACCCAGTTCCTTCCAGAATTGGCCCATAGGAGGAAGGCTTGGCAACTGATGGGCCAGCATGTTGGCCCACTCGGCTTCCAACTCGGGTGTCGGTGGTTGGGATCTCGATGCCGGTTTGATCGTACACCCACGCTCCAACTCGCTCGAGAACTGTTTTGAGCCTCGTTTCATCGAAGACGAAACCTGATCGCACTGTGAAGTCCAGGTCTTCTGAAAAGCGGTAGGTTTCGAAGAAGCATTTCTTCAGGCAGGTGCCGCCCTTGAAAACCCATTCTGTTGCCAGTTCTGCCTGGTTCTGGATGCCGGCGAGCAACCAACCGAGGACGTAGTCTTTCTCGACCACGCCCGCCGAGAGAGACCAGGCACCCGCGAGTTCCATGACCTCGGCGCGCTCAATCACGGCCCACCAGCCAATTCTCGGTGACCCGCAAGCGCCACTTCGAGACGATGCGGGGACTGGCCACAGATGGGTCCAGGAGGGCATGGCCTGCGCTCAGTCTAGAACGACAGACCGCTTGCAGTCCATCCGGGTCCAATCCCTGGTGTTCGAGCAGAAAGCCGAGCCTTTTGAATACCGCCCCGTTGCCAAGTCGGTCGGCGTATTCCAAGAGCAGCGTTGTGTCACCGAAATCGGATCGGAGATAGACCGCCAGGAAGTCCGCTACCTGGCGTGCTCCTCCACCCAGGGTAGGGTCGTCCAGGACATCCACCAGGGTGCGCGCCGGGTCGGAGATCTGGATTTTGTGCCGGCCTTCCCACGAGGGCTTGAGCCCGAACACCTTCGACTCGCTGATGCTCTTGAGGACGAATCGCGTCCCCCCGATCACACGAACCTTTCGCTTTACAGGCTGGGCCGTCAGCACGCAGACATCGCGAAAGACCTGCTCGGTCAGGTCCCAGTGCTCCGCTGCGGACCAGCCCCCCACGTAGCCAGGAGCAAACAGGATGGGAACAAGAACCCAGGGGTTCTCGATCCCCTGCCCCGCGCCCAGGGATTCAAGGGGGACCGCAGCATAGAGACCACGCGTCAAGCGAGACAGGAATCCTTGTTGCTTCCAGCGATACAGGAGTCTGGCCGCATCACCTGGGTCCATGCCCAGCACTTCGGCCACGTCGCCCGGGCGCAACACCGTCCCGGCCTGCCGAATGACGGTGGCCAATCTCTCGCGACCAAGGGGAGGGGTTACGTCACGCTTCATGTATACATTTATGCCTTTTTTACCTCGTTTTTGTCAACTAGTGGAAAACAATTAAACCAGCCTGGGATGGCAAGGAGATTGGATTCTTCTGTCCACGATTTGCTGGTTCGAACAGGCCAGGACCAAAGAAGCCTCTCTGCCAACAATAGTGGGACACTCGCCTTTGCGGATCTGGGTCTCGCCAAGCAGACCGGCCTACGTTATACCGGGATTCTGAACGAAGTTCGGGTGACCATCGACCTCGACGCCGTCGAACTCGAGCGGCTATTCTTCGCGCGTATCCATGAGATCACGGTCGGTCGGGTCGGCCAATGGGAGGAAAAACCGAGGACCTTCTAGTCTTCAGGGCCCGGGATTTTTGGTTTTCGATTTCGTGGATCAGCGTTTCGACTTGCTCAGGTGTCAGGTAAGCGTACCGCTTCTTCCAGGATAAGCGGACCTGCTGCATTTCCTTGGCAAGCTCGGCCGCGGGCATGTCCTTGGGGTAGTCCATGTTGACGATCTCGCCCTCGGGCGACACGGGCGTCGGCGGTTTGGGGGTGAGCTTGAGGACGGGCAGCCGTCTCGAATCGGGCAGCTCGCCCCGCTTGGCCTCCCCGATCCACTCCACCCAGTCCTTCAGCTGTTTTCTCTGATCCAGGTCGGCGGCTCCGATCATGGCGCCCAGCTGTCCCTGCTTGTTCAGCACGGCGGTCAGGGGCAGGCTCTCAACCAGGTTGGCTGGCTTCAGGATGGCTTTCATGAGCTGCTTTTGGGGATCTCGATACAGGGTCAGGCCCGGCACTTTTTTCTGGAGGATCTTCCGGACATCCTTGGTGGGCATTTCCGGGCCGTCCACATTGACCACCAGGATGCGTACGCTTTTGTCCTGGGCCACGCGTTTCTCCAGGGCCTGCACGTCCGGCAAATGATGGATGCAGGGCTTGCACCAGCTGGCCCAGAGGACCATGAAGGTCACCGGCCGGCGCAGTTTGTCCAAGGGCACCTTCTCGCCGCGTTCATTCTGGAGTTGGATTCCCCGCCAGACCTTTGTGTCGATCTTTTCAGCGTCTTGAGCCAGAGATGGAAGGGCGGGGCAGAACAGCAGCACGCCCAGCAGCAAAGCGATGGTCCCTCGTTTCATGTTGCACCTCGTTTCGTTGGTAAGCCCTGTGAGCATAGCGCTTCTGGATGACTATGATCCGTAAGCCGAGCGCATGGATTGCTTCAAAAGATCGAATTCATTACTCAAATCCACGGCTCGCGCCTTGAGCCCATGCAGATCTCCGCTTCTGGCCGCCGCCTCCATGTTGAACGCGACTGCGCGTAATCGCTCTCCGCCTACATTGGCCGCGGCACCCATGATGGTGTGGGCCTGGCGCTCGACAGCAGTCGCATCCCCGCCATCCATAAACGCCTTCAGGGACTGGATTTGTTGCGGGATGTCCTCAAGGAAGCCTTCAATAATTGTCCTTGCCAGGTCTTCGTCATCCATCATTCGCTCTAGCATCCCCGCTTTGTCCCAAATGGGCGGACCCGCGGGCAGGGGCGCAGTCGTTGGTTCAGGCCCTCGCTCATCCTTCATGTTCCCGTCTTCGTCCTTGGTTTTCGGCAGCCATTTCTCCAGCGCCCCGGCCAGCGCATGTGGCGAGACGGGTTTGGCCACATAGTCGTCCATGCCCGCATCCAGGCATTTGTCCCGGTCGCCCTGCATGGCGCTGGCGGTCATGGCGATGATGGGCATAGCGTGATCCCGGACAGCGGACTGCGTGTCCCGAATGCGCCGGGTCGCTTCCATTCCGTCCATCACGGGCATCTGCATGTCCATGAGTACCAGGTCGTAGGGCAAGGTCTCGAGCGCGTCGACGGCTTCTCGTCCGTTGGCGACGGCGTCGGCATGCAAACCCAGTTTCTTCAGGATACCCAGCGCCACCTGCTGGTTGGTGGGGTTGTCTTCGGCCAGCAGGATACGCGCCTTGCGGCCTTCGAAGTTGGGCAAAGCCTCCCTTGCCGTGTGGCGCGTGGCGATGGGGCGCGCCGACGGCGTATCCTCCCCCGAGTTACTCAGCACCAGGGACAGGACCTTCCGCAGGTCCCGATGTCGCAGCGGTTTGGTCAAATAGCCCGCGAAACCGATATCCTCAAACCGCTTCGAATCACCCCGAGTCCCCAGGGAGGTCAGCATCACAATGCGGGTCCGGGCCAGGTCTGGTTCCGCCTGGATGGCGCGGCCCAGGGATGCGCCGTCCATACCCGGCATCTGCATGTCGATTACGGCCAGGCGGAAGGGGTCGTTTTCTTCCAGCGCCCGGTGCAAGGCCTGGAGCGCGCCGGGCCCTCCCTCTTCCTCCGATGGACGCATACCCCATTCGCTCAGACGCGTCATCAGAATCTCGCGGTTGGTGGCGTTGTCGTCCACAATCAACACGCGGATTTCGCGCAGGTTCGTTTGTACCGATGGTTTGACCTGCGTCGCATCTTTCTGTTTCTCAAGACGCACGGTGAACCAGAACTCCGATCCTTTGCCCGCCTCGCTGGTTGCGCCGGCCTTGCCGCCCATGATTTCGGCCAGTTGTTTGGAGATGGCCAGCCCCAGGCCCGTGCCGCCGTATTCGCGGGTGGTAGAGGCATCCGCTTGGGTGAATTTGTCAAAGAGCTGAGCGATTTTGTCGGCTGGGATGCCGATACCGGTGTCGCGCACGGCAAAGCGCAACAGCGTTGCGTCATCGTCCTGGGATTCCGTCGTGACGAAAACCATCACTTCGCCGGCGTGGGTGAACTTGATGGCATTGGACATCAGGTTGCTGAGGATCTGGCGCAGGCGCCCCGGGTCGCCACGCAGCAGAGTCGGTAAATCCTGGTCGCCGCCGCAGATCAACTCCAGTCCTTTGTCGTGGGCACGCAGGGCCATGCTGGTGACCAAGTCGTCCAACAGGACCTCCAAATCGAAATCCAGAATTTCCAGGTTCAACTTCCCGGCCTCGATCTTGGAAAAATCCAGAATGTCGTTGAGCAGCAAGAGGAGCGATTCCCCGCTGGTCCTCACGATCTCGGCATACCGGCGCTGCTTGTCCGTCAGTTCCGTGTCCAGCAGCAAGCCGGTCATGCCGATGACTCCGTTCATGGGTGTGCGGATTTCGTGGCTCATGTTGGCCAGGAACTGGCTCTTCGCCCGGTTTGCATCCTCTGCGGTTTTCCGCGCCTCGTGGAGCCTCCGGTTCAGTCTCAGTACGACCGTCGTTGCGATGAGCAACATGAAAATTAGCGACAGAAAGAAAGCCGGCAATCTCCAGTGCTGTTTAATTGCGTCCGTCAGGGTTACTTTTCCGAAATCCTCAAATGGACGGGCATGGGTCTCTTTGAGGCAATCTTCAACAGAGCTGTAATCCAGCGGCACCCACCATCCGGCGCATTGTGCGGCGATCGCCGCTTGACTATCCGGAGGCATTTCCAGCAGCGCGATCAGAACGCGTTGAGCCAGATCTTGATCAGTCGACTGCAACTTGGCGAGCGGCCATTCGGGATAGAGTTGGGTGCTGTGCAAAAAGCCAAATGTTTCGTGAAGCCTGTATTTGTTGTGAGAGTGGGGGACCGTTGCGAAATCACTCAGTTTGATTTTGCCATCGAGCGCCAATCGTTCCAGCGCGTCGGTGCGGACAAGTCCCATGTTTGCCCGTCCATCCTGGACGGCAAAAATGACCGCATCATGTGTGCCGAGAAATGTCGTGTTTCTTTTAATTTCATCTATGTCAAGGCCTTGATTCTTGATTTCCCGCATAGGAACAAGCCAGCCGCCGAAAGCGACGGGATTGACTGCCGCATTGGGGCCGGTGCTGAAATCGCTCCATTGCGGACTGGGATTCCGATCTTTGCGACAGAAGGCGACTCCGCCAAAGACGGGATAAGGAAGTCCGTTTGGTCCCATATTCTTGAGGGTGGCAATCCGGTCGGCTTTGAAGCGCGTGGAGAGCTCGACGTAGACTGCGGGATTGCCCAGCACGAATTCGATTTCATTGTGTTCCGTCGCTGTGAAAATTTGCTCGAAGTCCAGCGGGATAATCTCAAAGGTGTATCCGGGAACCTGCTCGGAGAGATAGTCGGCCGTGGGCGTCCATTGCTTCACGCACTTTTCCGCTCCGCGCTTTGCCAATACGCCGAGGCGCACAGGGCGCGGGACGTCATCAGACCGTCCGGCAAAGGAGACTCCGCTGTAAAAAAGCGCGGTTAGAATCAAGAATCTGGATAGCTTCTTCATTGTGGGACTTTTCCCCAGTGTGTCTTGTCCCCTTTTTTCGCATGGAATTGGTATACAGGTCCAGTATGAAAACACCGGGCATGGCCGCACGGGCCGTGTTGACTATCCATCAAAGGAGCGAAGCTCATGGCAGGTTGGTTTGAAAGGGATCCGGAGGAGTTCATTGTTACGATGGTCTTCCTCCTCATCTTGCTGGCGATCGGAATCGCTTTTCTTGTGAGCTACATCCGCGCGAAGCGCAACCCTGTCGAGCCGAAGCAGGAGAAGGTGGTCCGCCATCTGCTCGACAAAGGCTTCCTGGTTTGCGACGTAGGGGGCATGGTCCTCTGGCCTCTCGACCTGGAGCTGGAAGAGACCAGGGCCCTGCGGGCCATCATCAAGGACCCGGATTCAGTGCCGGAAGAGGTCCAGATGAAGCTGGTGGCGTGTTACCAGGACAAAGCCCTGTGTGGGCTCGTGAGCGAGCACGTGGTGCGCTTCTCCAAGAAGGGACGGGAGATGTTCTCCATCGAGGAAGGCCCAGCGCGGGTGGAGTTGTGGGTGTATCTCGATCGACTCAACGACCACCTGGAGTTCCCCTCCAAGCTGGCCCTGGAGAGGCACTGTTCGGCCGACCCCGACGACGGCGCCAAGCCCTTCGATTCCGGCCACGAAGGCTTCGACAACTTCTTCCCGAACCGCGCCGCGTCCAAGTGGGCGGTCAAAGTCTTCCAGTCGGCCGGCGATAAGCTCGACTGTGTGACTCGGTTCGCCTCCAAATGGGCAGAGCGGCTCGACTACGCGCGGATCAGCAGGCACATCCGGCTCGGGCTGCCGGCCGGGGCGGTGCTCGATGCAGAGGAACCCAGCCGCGTGCTGGATGAGCTCATAAAAGACGCCATCGAGCTGGCCGAGACGCTCGAATCCGTGCTCGATCCGTCCTTCGTCTCCCCGGAGCACTGCTGGGTGGACCGGCCCATTTACGCCCGCCTGGAACTGCTCGGAAGTTGCCCCAAATGCGCTGCCGGTATGCCGCTGAACGGGCCGACCCAGAGTATGCGTTGTCACAAGTGTTTTCATGAAAAGGCTCTGGGGGCGGACATGTGGGACATGCTGAAGTATCCCCTCGATGATTTCCTCCAGGGCGAAGGTGGGATCTCGACCGGCTGGGGTAAGAACTCGACGAAGTTGGACTGGCGAGTGATGGTGCCCACCTGCGCCGAATGCGGGGCCGAGCTCCCGGTGGATTCGGTGGAGGTCGGGACGACCGGGGTCGTCCGCTGTACCGGATGCGAGGCCGAGACACCGACCTGCCCGCCGCCGGCGTGGTTGGTCGAGGCCGCCCCGGGGCTAGAGCAACTGTACGCTGCCGAGGGGATGTCGGAGACGACCGACGGCAAGGCGCTCGAGGTCGACCAGGATGCAAACAAGCCCATCGGCATGACCTGCCCGGGATGCGCCGGGGGGCTGATGACCACGGTGGAATCGGAGCGGACCATCACCTGCGAATACTGCGGCCTGGAGGTTTTCCTGCCCGACGCGCTCTGGCAAAAGCTGCACCCCGCCAAGGCCACCAAGGCCTGGTGGGCTCGCTACGCCGCCCCCCTCCCTCCCGACGGCTCTGAGGATCAGCTCTGAGTGTTAGCGATTTTGGGGTCGGGTAGTCTTCTTTAGCGTTTTCGTGTACGGCGCCTGGTTCTGAGCCTGAATCCCAAGAATAGTGCGAGCAGGAAGGCTGTCTCGATGCCGGATGAACCGTTTTTTGCTCCCACACGGCAGCTGCAGCCAGATGACCCACCCCCGAGATCGCAGGCATCGCCTAGTCCATCTTCGTCGACATCTGCCTGGTCTGGGTTCTCAACGTTTGGGCAATTGTCCACGAGGTCTTCTACTCCATCACCATCAGTGTCTGCCGGGGGAGCGCAGGAATAGCTTCCTGGCAGGTTGGTACAGATGTCATCCTCACTGCAGTCGTCTAGCTCCTGAGCACATTCATCGACATCGGTGCAGGTCGTGCCGTCGCCGTTGAAGCCGGTATTGCAGGCACAGCTGAAGCTACCAGGCGTGTTGGTACAGGTAGCGTCGTCTGAGCAGTTGTCGGTCTCCAGGGTGCACTCGTCATCATCGGTGCAGGTCACGCCGTCGCCAGTGAAACCGGCATTGCAGTCGCAGCTGAATCCACCGGATGTGTTGGTGCAGGTCGCGTCGTCAGAGCAATCATGGGTGTCCAGGGTGCACTCGTCGTCATCGAGACAGCTTATGCCGTCGCCGGTGAAGCCGGCATTGCAGGCACAGCTGAAGCTACCAGGCGTGTTGGTACAGGTCGCGTTGTCTGAGCAGTTGTTGGTGTCCAGGGTGCACTCGTCATCATCGGTGCAGGTCACGCCGTCGCCGGTGAAGCCAACATTACAGGCGCAGCTGAAGCCACCGAGTGTGTTGGTGCAGGTCGCGTCATCAGAGCAGTTATCCGTTTCCAGGGTGCACTCGTCGTCATCGAGACAGCTTATGCCGTCGCCGGTGAAGCCGGCATTGCAGGCACAACTGAAACTACCGGCTGCATTCGCGCAGGTAGCGTCGTTTGAGCAGTTGTCAATACCCAGACTGCACTCGTCGACATCGTCACATGTGACGCCGTCGCCGCTGTAACCAGCATTGCAAATACAGCCGAAGCTGCCGGGCGTGTTGGTGCAGGTCGCATCGTCTGCGCAGTTGTGAGTTCCCAGAGTACATTCGTCGTCATCAAGGCATGTCACGCCGTTGCCGGTGAAGCCGGCATTGCAGGCACAACTGAAGCTGCCGGCCGTATTCGTACAAGTCGCGTCATCTGAGCAGTTGTCGGTTTCCAGGGAGCATTCATCGTTATCGGTGCAGGTTATGCCATCTCCGCTGAATCCCAAGTTGCAGGTGCATGTGAAGCCGCCTTCTGTACTCGCGCAAGTTGCGTCGTCGGAGCAGTTGTCAGTCCCCAGGTTGCACTCGTTGTTGACGGTGCAGGTCACACCGTCGCCACTGAATCCCAAGTTGCAGGCACAACTGAAGTTCCCAGGCGTGTTGGTGCAAGTCGCGTTGTCTGAGCAGTTGTCGGTGTCCAAAGTGCACTCGTTGTCATCGGTGCAGGTTACGCCGTTGCCGCTGAAGCCGGCATTGCAAGCGCAAGTGAAGCTGCCAGACGTGTTGGTGCAGGTCGCGTCGTCTGAACAGTTGTCAGAGCCCGAGCTGCATTCGTCGTCATCGCTGCAAGTTACTCCGTCGCCGGTATAGCCGCTATTGCAGACGCAGGTGAAGGCGCCA
>JAFCZJ010000352.1 GCA_019314375.1 Deltaproteobacteria bacterium
GCTCAATGGCGAAAAGATCGACTTCCATCTCGAGCCCGGCGTGGGCTACACGACGCTGGTGGCCGACGCCCCGTCGACACAGGAATCCCGGTTCACGATTGAACTCGCCCCAATCGATTTTACGCTCCAGCACCCCCAATCGATCGCCGAAGGCGATAAGTTTGGGATCCGCGCCAATGGCATTGAAATCGTCGGAATCGATGACCGCCACGGGGTATTGGGCGAAACGTCCCAAGCGGACGAACAAACCTTAACCGCGTCGATCAGGAAAGGCCTGCTTGCTCCCTACGAGCCCTACGGACGCTTGGGCCAGCTCAACTTTTCGCGCCGCACTTTCTTCGTCAAATGCAGCGCAAACGGAGGCGCGGTTTCCTTCTGGCAACCGATCGATCTAACCATTCTGCCGCGTAGCGAGGCCGCTCCCGCCGGTGAACTCGAGGTGACCAAGAAGAGCCTGACCCAAACCCTGAAAATACGCAACAACACCAGAAACACCTTCGCAGGTACCGCGCTGCTCCAGACCATCCGCCACGACTTTCCCTTCAAGGTCAAACTCGATGCCCGTAGCGAGGGGCTTTATACCGTGAAGATCCCCTCCGAGCTGGCCACCCTCTTCTCACTCGGTGACAATCAGGCCAGCTTGATCCTGCCCAATGGGGAACAGCACGACCTTACTTTGACGCTCAGTAGCGCGCTCTCGCAGAATCCAGAGCTTGGAAACTATTTTAGTTCGCGTATCGTCGAAATTCCCCTCGATGCCCATGCCACTATACCCGACACCGAGTGGGCCAGTCTGCGCAACCATCCCGAGCGCCACGGCGGCGTTTCCTGGCCTGCGGTCCAGCCGCCCATGACCACCATGGCCGGACAGACAAGGCTCACCGTACCGGGTCTCGAAGGGCTAGAGTTTAATTTTTCAGAGCGCCAGTTCGTACCCGTGAGCCACGATGTGAACCGCCCCGAACTACGCCTCGATCTCGAAGGCAAGCTCTACAAGAAAATCTACATCCTGATGTTCACCCTCGTGGATGGCCACGAGATCTTCAGCCCCATCGGACACGTCACCCTCCGGGGGGAACGCAAAGTCATCAAGGCGCGCACGCTATATTTCCCCGGCGATGTGGACTGGTTCGACGCCTCCCATCCGGATGCGGCAATGAGCACGGCCAACCAGGAACGCCCCAACCGTTTCGACCTGCTGCCGCAGCTGTCCTCCGGACAGGCGGACTGGGCCGAGGGGCAGGCTCCGGCCTTCCCGCAGACGGAATATTGGGCCAGCAGCCGGGTTCACCGTACGGGCGTCAGCAACCTGAACGTCGTCGAAATCGACCTCAAATATCCCATGGAGCTGCGTCAACTCGTGCTCGAACCGGTCGGACCCACCCCGGCCTTCGGCGTGCTGAGCGTGTTGGGCGAAGCCCCCGGCAATCTTGAAACCCTCAAAGAGGCCCGCTGGCTTCCCCCGGCCAAGTTCCGCTCCGCTCGCACGATCTTTAAAATTGAAAGCGAAGCGGACCTGGCGGACTGGAAGCTTAAAGGCAACGCCTTCAGGGTTACCCAGGCCGTCGGCCAACCCTCCTCCCTCAACTCGCTGGCCCAAGGGGAAACCAGCATCGGCACGGCAACCTCCCCGCCCTTCACTCTGCTTAAGGGCGAAAACCTGCTGGAAGTCACGCTGCAGGGAGGCAATAGCAAGCAGGTTGACGGCATCGAAAATCTCTGTCTGCGTTTGGTGGATGCCAAAACAGGCAAGGTGTTTCGTGAACTAACGCCGTCTGGCTCCCATATCCTGAAGCCCAACCCGATTCCCGCATCAGGACTGGCCGGACGCTCGCTGCGTCTGGTGCTTTGGGATCAAAACTCTTCGGAAAATTACGCATGGATCGGCATCCGGCACATCAGCGCCTGCGCGCAGGAGGACTAAAGCGTTACCAACATTATGATATTCAAAGCTTCCCGGACATTATAGCGGGAGGCTTTAAAACCTCGGAATTTCCGGGGGGAACCCTGAAATGGAAACTTTTCGGTAGGAGCAAAAAGTACAGAGCTCTCAAAATAAACTATTCCTACACGTTGAACCCACCTGACCTGATCCCTTAAAATTGAACAGTTTTTAAAGAGAGTTTTCCGT
>JAFCZJ010000225.1 GCA_019314375.1 Deltaproteobacteria bacterium
GTGACCCATATCGACCAGGTCTTCATCAATTCCACGAACCGGAATTTGGAAGCCACCTATATCTTCCCGCTCCCCAAGGGCGCCACCGTCGACGATTTTTACCTCTATATCAACGGCAAGCGCATCAAGGGCGAGATCTTAGAAAGCAACCGGGCGCGCAACATCTACGAGGGCATCGTCCGCCGCATGGAAGATCCCGGTCTGGTGGAATACATCGGCCACGATTTGTTCAAATGCCGGGTCTACCCGGTGCCGCGCAAAGGCGAGCAGCGCTTCGAGATGAAATTCAGCCAGGTCATGCCCTTCGAAGCCGGCCTGACCAAATACGTTTACCCCATGCGCACCGACAAGCAGTCCGCCCGCACCCTGCAAGACTTCACCATGTCGGTGAAGATCGAGTCCAAGGTGCCCATCAAGAACATCTATTCCCCCAGCCACAACATCTACAGCCGAAAAAAGGACGACCACCACGCCGTGGCCGGTTTTGAAAAAAACGCCGCTCTTCTCGATCGTGACTTCGAACTCTTTTTCACGGTCAGCGAAAAAGAAGTGGGCCTGAACTTGCTCACCTTCCGCGAGCCGGGCGAACCTGGCTTCTTTATGATCATGGCCTCACCCAAATCCAAATTTCGCAATACCGAGATCATCGGCAAGCGCATCACCTTCGTCATCGACACCTCCGGCTCCATGTCCGGTGCCAAGATGAAACATGCCAAGAAAGCGCTGAAGTATTGCTTAGAGCATCTGAACGGCGACGATCTGTTCAACGTGGTGCGCTTTTCAACCGACGTGGAAGCCTTCCGCAAAACCCCGGTCTCCGCCAGCAAAGACAACATCCAACAAGCCGTCAACTTCGTCAGTCGCATGGAAGCCGCCGGCGGCACGGCCATCGACGAATCCTTGCAGATGGCCTTGGCCGGCCACAAGAACTCGAAAGAGCCCAACCTGGTGGTCTTCATCACGGACGGTCACCCCACCGTGGGCGAAACCGACCCGGGCCGAATCGTGAAAAATGTAACCAAGGCCAATAGAGTCGCCGCCAAGGTTTTTGTATTCGGCGTGGGCAACGAAATCAACACACACCTATTGGATCGCATCTCGGGCGAAAACAACGCGGACTCAACCTACGTAAAACCCAACGCCGAGATCGCCAAATTGCTCGGCGGCTTCTACGACAAAATCAGCCACCCTGTCTTGAGCGATCTCAAGCTGGACTTCGGCAAGATCCACGAATACGACGTGCTGCCCAAGCGCATGCCCGACCTGTTCAAGGGCAGCCAGCTCATCGTCTTCGGTCGTTATCGCAACGAAGGCCACACGGCCCTGACCTTGACCGGCCATGCCGGGGACAAGACAAAAAAGTTCACCTTCGAAGGCAAATTCGCAAAACGCAACAAGGACAATGACTTCATCCCGCGCCTTTGGGCCACGCGAAAAATCGGCTATCTCTTAGACAACATCCGCCTCCAGGGCCAGCAGAAGGAACTGGTGGACGAGGTCATCCGCCTGGCCAAGCGCTATGGCATCGTGACGCCCTACACCAGCTACCTGGTCACGGAAGACACCCCAAAAGTGGCCGTGCGAGGACAAAGGCCGATCGTGCAAACCAAACGTCCGCCACGTCGACGCAGGCCCAGATTCAGCCGACCCATGTCCGTTGGCAAAAGCCGTGGCACGGGAAGTTCCGCGGGCCTCAAGGGATACGGCCGGGGAGGAGGCGGATCGATGGATGGCTTGGCCCAAACGGAGTCCGTAGCCCCGGCCCCTGCATCCGCGCCCATGATGGACATGGCCGGCGCCGACATGAGCACCAGAAGCGGCGAGCGAGCCGTGACCATGGCCAAGGAAGTCAAAAAAATGAAGACGGCCTCGGCCACCCGTGCTGATGACGATGAAGCCGCCGGCCTGCGTTACGTCGCCGGTCGTGCCTTCTCCTATCGCGGGGACGGCGTCTGGGTGGACATGAGATTCAAGTCCGGCATGAAGGTCTTGAAGGTCAAATACATGGGCAAGGCCTGGTTCAAGCTGGTCCAAAAGTCCGGCCTGCTCAAGAAGGTTTTCGGCCTGGGACAAAAGGTACTGGTGGTGGTGGGCAAAAACAAGGCCATCGAAATCACAGCCGACGGCGAAGACAGCATCTCCTCAGGCAAGTTGAAAAGCTATCTGCCCTGAGCCGAGGAAGCTTCATGAGACATCCCATCCTGCCCAGTCTGAGCTTGGCCTTGATGTTGAGCCTTCTACCCTCGGGCGCTTCTAGCGCCCCCACACCGCTTGATTCCACCAAAGATGAGGCCATCAAGGCCGTGCCGACCCCGGAAGATCAAGGAAAGAAACGCCTGGTCATCCTGCACCGCTGTTTGCTTGAGTGCGATTGGGCCAAACCCATGTGCGAACAATTCGGCGGCAAAGACTGTCCGGACAAACACAAGACCTGTATCGCCCGTTGTAGAAACGAGCAAGCCATCAAAGCGGCCCTTGTTACCCAACCAGCATCAACTTGGGGAACCATCAAACCCGAGGCCATCGAGGTCTGCCTGCCAAGCGGCGAGCATCAGTTCATTCGGGATCTGCGCTGCCCCGACGGAAAAGTCCCCCGCTACGAGCGAGTGGGCAGCGTGGGCTCCCGCAATCCTCCGCCCGAGGGACAGCAACTGGAGCTCATGCCCGACGCAACAAAACCCCTAAAAGAGGGCGAAGTGGACACGCATGTCGTGGATCGTTACCGACTGAATTGTGGTGAAAAAGAAATCATCCTCTTCTTCGATATGTACCACTGCACAGGACCCAAGCCCTGGGCCGCGCCCAAAGGCTTCAGCCGGCCTTTGCCCTAAAGCATGACCTTGTCGAAGACTTCCTTGATATCGAAAACGGCTGTAAAGTCCACGTCCACCGGCGTCCGGGTGCCTTTGGGGCTCACCAAAAAGCCCTTGAATTGCTTGGGGCCACGCTGCTCTAAGTAAAACAGGTACTCGCCCTGAACAACCTTGAAGGGAATTTTCAACCTCAGCCGACCCTCGTGGGCCGTTATCTCCGTGTCACCACCCGTCATCTCAAACAAATAGTCTATTCGCAGGCCCGACAGGTCTGCAGACGGCGAGCTGTCGCTCTCGGGCTCAGGCGGTACGCTGTCCGGGGCCTGGGCTGGGGGAGCCAGTTGCGCTGCGCTCAATGCCTCCTTCGGCGGCTGGCCAAGAGCCCGAGGCGGACCCGCTTCAAAAACCTCATCTGAACCCAAGTTCACGGAGGCCGGCACCTCGACAGGAACATCCACAGCCGGCATGGGTGCCGGTGTCGGGATGGGTGCCGTGGTATTCTGACCCCGCATCTCCTCCATGGAGCCCCAGCCCGCGCTTGCTGACACGGCTGCGGGCTTGGGCTCTGGTGCCGGCTGCGATGCGACAGGTGGCTCCACGACCTCTTCCACCAACTCGGTCAGCTCCATGACATCGCTGCCCCCTTTGGCAAAACCTGGCGAGGACTCGGGCATGGGCGGCGCAGCAAAGGCCGAAATGGCTTCACCATGAACGACCGGAGGCACTCCTTCCGCCGGCAGAGGCTGGGGGGGCGTGGCGGGCTTGGGTTCAGGGCTTGCTTTAGTCTGCGGGACGAGCGGAGAGGGATCGAGCCTGAGCGGTGGTGCATCCACCTCATCCAATAGACCCAGAGAGGCCTCCATGTCGGCCAGGGTAATCTGCTGTACCTGTTCATCCAAACGCTTGATGAGTTGGCCCAGAGCGGCCAGATCCGTCGCACTGTTCCCAGAAAGCGGCAACAAACGCTCACCTGTCCCGATGAGCCCCGCCAGTCGCTGACTACCCAGGGCAAGCACGCAAAGCTGATCAAGCCGGCCTGCGTATAGCTCCACCTCCAGCCCTTCAATGTTGACCTGGCCGCGCAAACGCAAAACATCCTGCTCCAGATCCATCTTGATACCCATGAGCGTCAGCCTGTCCCGCACCTGCCCCAGTCGACCCAATTTTTCTCCAAGTAACTGGGCCAGCCGACCACAAAACTGGGAGGCATCCAACAAACCCGAAATGGACACGAGGGGCAAAGATCGCATAAAGCGAGGCTCGATGACCTTCACCTTGTCCGAACCAGCGCCGTAGACCCGGATTTGGGCGATGGATTCCCGACTCACGGGATGAAGGAAACTTCCACCGACCACCGGGATTCTGGCGACCAGTCCCACGGCCGGATCGTCTAACTCCAGGCTTCCGGCCAGGGCCATCAACATGCCACGCAAGGCTTGCAGCTGTTCTGCCGAGCTCATCCCGTCACCGCCAACTTGCGTTGCCTGCGCATCTCGGCTTCCCGAAGACTGGGCAGACAACCGCAGTAGTCCTGTCGGTACAGGGCCAACTCTTTCGACCTGAGCACCGATGTCTTAAATCCATCGCGTTTCTTAAAATCTTCCGCCAAATATTCTACACCAAACTGCCGACCTACTTGCTGGCCAATCTCAGCCAATACCTTGGAATTCTTGTGACGACTCAAACTCAAGGTCACGGTGAAGGCATCAAAACCATCAGCCACGGCGCGTCGGGCAGTCCCCTCCATGCGCAAACGATAGCAGCTCTGACATCGCTCCGTGAAACTACCTTCGGCCTGGTGCAGGAAGGGACCGACTTTTTGCCGCCATATCTCCGGTTGGTATTCCGCCTCAAGCAAAACCACCTGCGCCAGGTCACAAAACCGGCGCATTTCGTCCAGTCGTCGCTGGTATTCGGCTTGCGGCTGAATGTTCGGACCGAAAAAATAAAACACCAGGCTGTAGCGTTCCAACAGGCGAGCCAGAGGCACCGTAGCGCAAGGCGCACAGCAAGCGTGCACCAACAATTTCGGCATCGATCCGCTCATGGCTTGGTCTTTGCCTCCTTGGCACCTCGACCGAAGCGCTCCCAGGCGCGCAAATAAACCAGTGCGGTCCGAAGCTGATAGTCGCTTATGGCCTCCAATTTCCGCCGGGATACATCGGCCTTGCTCTCGTTTGTGAGATGCCCTTCCAAATCCGCCTCCCGGGTGATGTGTATTTCGCTGTCACCAGAGGGAAGCGTTTTGGGAACCACCACGTCCGGCGCGATGCCTTTTTCCTGGATAGAACGATGGTTGGGTGTGTAGTAGCGCGCGATGGTCAGCTTCAGCCCGGAACCGTCCTTCAGGCCGATGATCGTCTGCACCGATCCCTTCCCGAATGTACGCACGCCCATGATCAAAGAGCGATTGTGATCCTGCAAGGCACCGGCCACAATCTCCGAGGCCGAGGCACTGCCACCGTTGACCAGGCAAACCATGGGATAAGCCGGCTCCGTACCGCGCTTGTGAGCATATTCTTTTTCGGTCTTTCGTGCCCGACCTCGGGTCTCGACGATCACACCATCCGCGATGAACAGATCCCCCACTCGCACCGCTTGCTCCAATAGGCCACCCGGATTGTTGCGCAAATCCAACACCAAACCCTTAATCTCCCCACCAGCCTTCTTGCGCAATTCCACCAAGGCCTCTTTCAGATAACGCTCGGTCCGCTCGGTGAAAACCTTGATGCGAATCAAGGCATAGCCCGGCATGGGCATCGATTTGTCGATTGGATTCAGACGGATGCGTTGCCGAATCAACACGAAATCCTTGGGCTGCTCGAATTCGACTCGATCGATGGTCAGAACAACCTTGGTGCCCGGGGTACCTTTAATTAACCGACTGGCCGCACCCACATCCATTTTGTCGACGGCCTGGCCATCGATTTTGACAATGCGATCACCCGACAGAATGCCAGCCCGGTGCGCCGGCGTGTCGTCGATGGGTGCCACCACAATCAGCTCATCGTCGCGCCGCTCCATCTCCAACCCGACCCCACCAAAAGCCCCGGAGGTGTCCTCCTGCATGGACTTAAATTCCTCGGGTGACATGAACACCGAGTGGGGATCCAGTTCTTTGAGCATGCCCCGAATCGCCCCATGGAGCAATTCTGGATTCTTTACTTCGTCGACGTAACCATTCTGGATGTATTGCAAGACTTGGGCGAACACATCCAGCTTCTCATAAGTACTGTCTGGACTGGATGAAGCCTTGCCAGGAACCAACAGTGCCAAAATCATACAAGATGCAATCAGGCTGCACTTCATGCTCATTTTCTCCTCATCTTGGGCCCACTTTCAATCTGGACATAATAACACGGCAGACGATTATTGCTCCTCAAGAAACGCCAACCTCAAGTATCCCAGTAAAGCCAAAGCGTGATGCTGCACCATGTCAACTCGAATAAGCCCGCCCCTCTGCTGCTTGATGACGCCACCTACCGCCCGAGGGTCCACTCGCCCCAGGTTGGCCAAGAAGGGGTTGTCTTTGTAACGCGGCCCAGAAACCTGAAGCCTAAGCAAGCGAAGCACCCCAATCTCCAATGCGGCCTCCAAAGATTTCACCGCCGACTCCAATTTCTGCCTGCGGGCCGCGGGCAGCGCCAAAACCAAACCCTCGACGGCGTAGGCAATGTTGCCCTTGCGTTCCAACAATCGATGAACATGCAACTGCCACCAGGCCAAGGCCAAAATGAAACGATCCGCTTCCTCTCGCTTCATCCACCTCGCCTGCCCAAGCACATCAAAAGCCATGCTGCCCCACTGATAAAAACCCTTTGTGTCGTCGGAATCCGGATTCTCCGCCCAGGCCCGGCGAGAATAGGCATCCATCAGCCTCAGGGCGGTGCTGCGTAAGCGTTCAGCCCATGCCTTTCGCTTCAGCACCACAGCCCCACGACTCAAGGCCAGAAGGGCCTCGCCATCTGCGTATGGAGAGGTGACATTCGATGGAACGACCGAAAGCAAATGCACATGGTCCGCGAAGTGACCGTCTCTTTTTTGCGTCCACCAAAGCCCATTCAAGAGACCGCCCAAGACTTGTTCCAGGATTTTGCGACGCGGGGCATCGAGGAT